>DATHVR010000102.1:0-43614 GCA_035461175.1 Acidimicrobiia bacterium
AATTGCGCGCCATGGCGCGCAATTCTGTCGCGAAAATTCTCTTCGTCCCCACCACCCCGAACCTTCGGTGACAGACGACCTCCCGGGTGAAACGGGCGGCCGGACGACCCCCACCACCCCGAACCTTCGGTGACAGACGACCTCCCGGGTGAGACGGGAAGCCGGATGGCCCCGACACGACGACGGCCCGACGACCAGCCGCGGGGGGTTACAGGGGGGTCGTCCCCCCTTGAAATATCACCGCGGGGGGTTACAGGGGGGTCGTCCCCCCTTGGAAATGCATCAGCGCGGCGAGGGCGGCGGCTACGTCCTGGCTGGCGATTCCCACCGATTTGAAGAAGGTGATTCCGTCGGGGGCGGTCCGGCGACCCGAGAGCAGGTCGCCCAGGGTGGCATCGGGGGCCTTCTCGGCAGCGATCAGGTCGCCGGCCTCGTGAGAGGCGGCCTCGACGTCGTCGACCACCACGAAGGCCTTTCGGGTCACGTCCACGGGCACCTCGATCATCCCCGGCCGGAAGGCGCCGACAGCGTTGATGTGGGTGTGCGGCCGGATGGAATCAGGGCTGAAAAGGGGTGCCTCGGAAGGGGTGGCACACGACACCACGTCGGCCGCTGCCACCGCCTCGTCGGGGTCGGTGGCCACCTCTCCGCCGACGCGACCGGCGAGGTCGGCGGCGTGATCGGGATTTCGGGACCAGACCAGCACCCGCTCGATGGGACGGACTGCCCGCACTGCTTCCACCTGGTCGAAGGCCATCGCCCCCGCTCCCAGCATGGCGAGGGTGGCGGCAGCTTCCCGGGCGAGGAGGCGGGTGGCCAGGCCGGCCCCGGCCCCTGTGCGGATGGCGGTGAGGGTGGGACCGTCGACCAGGCCCAGCGGCGAGCCATCGGAACCGAAGACCATGACCAGACCCACCGGGTTGCCCGGCACCGTGGAGACGATTTTGATCCCGGTGTTGTCACCCACCCGTCCCGGCATGAACATCGACACGCCCAGCTGTTGGCGCAGTGGGATCTCGACGTCGTCGGAGAAGGCGGCCACCTGCGATTCGACGGCGGCGGACATGGGAAGCGCCGCCCGGGTCTGTTCGGCGTCGAGGACGATCATCAGTTGGTGGTGACGGTGTAGTCGCCCGCCTTGGGGTCGAACTCGAGGCCGATCATTCCCCGCCGCTCAGCGGCCCGACAGAACTGAAGGAACCCGCTATACCCGAACCTCTTCTCGGAGAAGTCGGGCTGACGCTTGCGGAGCTCGTTCTTGAGTCCCGACAGCAGGGGGGTCCCGTTGCGCTTCTCCAGCTCCTCCACCACCGAAACCAAGAGATCGAATGCCTCGCTCTCCTCGGCTCCCCCGGCCGCGATTTGGACCACGGGATCGCCCTTGGCCGGGCCTTCGGTGAGTTCGACCACTCCCTGCGAAGCGAGATCGGACAGGAGTTCCCGGAACCCCCGGTAGCCATAGTCGGCTTCGGAGAAGGTGGGGTCCTTGCGCAGGAGAGCGCGTTTCAGGGAGGAGCCGAGCACAGTGTCGCCCGAACGCTGCAGGCCGGCCAGCGTCCGGTTGATGAGCGACTCCAGCCCCTCGCCGGCCTCGTCCTCTTCGGGGCGGACCTCGGGCGGTGCGCTCGGCTCGCGCCGCCCCGAAGGAGTCGGCGCTCGCCGCGGCTCGACTCCTTCCAGGTTCTCGTAGAAGAGGAACTCGTCACAGGCGGGGGGAAGCATCTTGGAGGTGGAGGCCTTCACCCCCACTCCGATCACCCGCTTGTTGAGCTCCCGCAGCTTGTGCACCAGCGGGGTGAAGTCCGAGTCCCCCGTGCAGATTACGAAGGTGGTGATATAGGTCCGCTCGAAGGCCTGCTCGATGGCGTCGACCGCCATCTTGATGTCGGCGGCGTTCTTGCGGGTCATCCCCATCCGTTGGGGGATCTCGATCAGTTCGACGTGGTTGCGGGTGAGCATGCGCCGGTCCTCGTCGAACATCGACCAGTCGGCGTAGGCCCTCCGCAGTACCACCCGTCCCCGTTCGGCGAGGGCGTCGGCGATGGGATCGAAATCGAATTGCATTCCGCCCAGAGAATCGCGGGCGCCGATTGCCAGGTTCTCGTAGTCGAGGAACAGGGCGATGCGTTCTTCATCCATGACAACCCAGGGTAGGGCGGCAGGGCTACGATCGACGCATGGGCGACAGTGCCTGCTGGCTGGACCGGGTCTGCCTCGAATGCGGACTGTTCATCGACGACGAGGACGTCGAAGACGACCGGTGCCCCCATTGTGCCGCTCCCCTTCCCCGGGACGGCGGCGAACCGGCCTGATCGTCGTCAGGCCCGGTAGGACTCGCAGGTGAGGCGGAACTCGCAGCCGCCGCACCACGGACCGACCGAGGGGGCCACCGCCAGGGGATCCTCCCAGTCCCATCCATTCACCACCGCCACCCGCCGCCGCAGTCGCTCGGTCGCCAGGTCGGCGACGCCGGGCTCGAGTTCGACTATCTCGCACACGGGAGGTGAGGGCCGCACGTAGTGACGATGGATCATGATCGGGTCGTCGGGACCGATCCAGCGGCGAAGTCCCACCGCGTAGAGGTCGTCCTCGATCTCAGTGTCTCCGGGGCTGCCGGTCTTGATCTCCACCGCCACCGGGCGGCCGGCAGCGTCCCGGGCGGTCATGTCCAGGAAGCCGATGATCGTGACTCCGTGGATGTCGGCCCGCTCACCTTCGAGAATCGTCAGCCCGACCGGGAACTCGAGACGACGCACCCCGATGCCCTCGGCATCCATCAGATGGCGATGGTGTTCCCACATCATCCGCATGTCGGCCACTTCCGAAGGAGCCACCCCCAACAGGAAGTCGCTCACGGTGTCGGCGGGAGTATCGGAACCCTCGGCGGCGGCAACGAGGGCGTGGAAGAGCCGGCCCTGGGAGACGGCCGGCGAAGCGTCATCGTCACCGTCATCCCGGGGGATGCCGTGGACACGTCGCCACGCCACCCGCCGCCGACATTGGACCAGACCCTCGACGTCGGTCTTGGTGAGGTTGATGGTTCGGGCGCTGGACGGAACGATCCGGTCGGTGGGAAAGGCGCCGCAGAGGGCGGCGCGGGCGCACCAGACACAGGCCGGGCCCGGGCGCACTCCGGAGGTCCGGAGGGCGGGCGCCTCTTCCACCAGTGCACGAAGAACCTGCTCCAGGTCGGAAGGCGCCGGCACCTCCTCCACCTCCCCCGGCCAGGCCATCAGGTCGGTGAAGGTCTCGGCCTCCTCGGCTCCCGACCACATCACTGCCGCTTCCTGGGGCGAAGAGGACGATCGACCCGTCTTGAGCCGCACCATCTCCACGGAGCCGTCGGCATGAGTGACACGAAAGGTGACGTGGACCGAGGTGGTCACGCCCGCCCGGTCGTCGTCGAAGGCGATCGACGCTCCCTCGAGGTCGATCTCGGCGCCCTGCACGTGGAAGATCCGCTCCACGTTCAGGAACATGCGTCGGATCAGGTCTGCCTCGAGAGGGCTGAGAGAGCCCAGATGCCGATCCACCAATTCGCCCCGGTCGATCCCCGGGTTGGCCCAGGCATCGGCCAGGAGATCGCGCAGGATCATCCAGCGATCGAGCCGGCCCCGTGGCTGTCGGGTCCGGCTCCGCCCGCCTGCCTCCGGGCAGGGGTGAGTCAGCTCGGCAACTTTGAGCTTGCGGTAGTTGGGGACGGTGCGGATAGACATCGCACCGTCAACGTAGCGGTCAGGGGTGACAGATCAGGGGATGTCGATCAGCGCCCGTTGTTCCAGGAGGGCGGATCCGAAGCCGGGAAGGACTCGGCGATCGCCTGATCGACCGGGTCCGGCCCGTCCGTCTCGCCAGGCGGATTCTCCGGCCCTCTCACCGGCGCCACCGTCTGCCACTCGGCGGGCGATTTGGTACGACGGCGAGCCAACCACCTTCCTCCCAGCCAGCCGGCCACAGTCAGCACCACCAACGAGATCGCCAGGGTCCACACTCGACTCTTCATGTTCCAGAGGCTACGCCCCCGGGGTCACTAGGGGACCCCGATGGGCGGAAACCGCTTGTACCGGCGAGTCTCCGCCTATGCTGACCGGGATGTCCCGCATGGAACTGAGGCCCGATCCGGGCAGCCCCCGGAAGGCAAGGTCCTTCGTTCGCAAGGTGCTGGAAGAGTGGGGGATTGACCAGCCTGTGATCGATGACGCCGCCCTGCTCGTCACCGAGGTGGTCACGAACGCCGTCATCCACGCCCAGACTTCGATCACTGTCGAGATGACACGCCAGGACGACCACCTTCGCTTCCGGGTGTCCGACCTGGACGATCATCAGGTGACACGGCGGCAACCCTCTGAGCAAGAACCGACCGGCCGGGGGATGTTTCTGGTCGACTCCATCGCCTCGGACTGGGATGTGGTCTATGGCGATGACGGCAAGACCGTGCGGTTTTCATTGGCCGTCGGAGATCGCGAGACCGAACGGGTATGACCCCGGCCGATCTCATCGAGGTCTCGATCCGGCGCCTGCCGCTCGAGTTGTGGAACCGCAGTCGCCGTTGGTTCGAGGAGCTGCTACGGGAATTCGCCGTCATCGCCAGCGACTCCGATGACTCCATTCCCCGCGACCTCCTCGCCTTCCTCGAGACCACCCGGGAGCGGTTCGGGCAGTTCTCCGAGGCGAGCAATGCGGCGCTCGAGACGGCTTATGCCGCCGACGAGGCCGAGATCGACCTGGAACTGAACCTGCCTCAGGAAGCGGCCCCTGCCGTGGCGGAACTCCGCGACCTGATCGAGCGGGCCCGCCAGTTCTGTCGCCGGGGTGAGCTCCTGACGCTGGAGCCGGAGCCGGAGGTCTTTGCGTTCATGGAGTGGTATCTGGATGAAGTCGCCGCCCAGATCGAAGGGAATCCACCCACCCCCTGGCCCGAGTCTCGCTCGGGCGCCGCCTGAGATCCACCTCGGGCAGATGAAGGAGGGCCCGAGGGGGCCTCCCCGGAACCTCCGCCCTCAGACGCCCAGGTAGTCGGCCAGGCCGGCCACCTCTAGGGTGCGCTTGACCCGCGACCTCACCCCCGTGAGCCGCAACTCGCGACCGGCTTCTTCGAGTCGCTTGCGACCCTGAACGAGAACCCCGAGCGCCGTCGAGTCGAGGAAGCTCACCCCGTCCATGCGGATCTCGAGGTCATGCCCCGACCGGGCCAGGTCGATGAGGGCGCCGCGCAGTTTGGAGACGTTGCCGAAGTCGATCTCCCCGCTCAGGGTGATCACGTCGACATCTTCCTCGGTCGATGTGTCGAGCTCGAGTCCGTCCGGTGCCAGCATCTTCTCCTCGGCGTCAGGTGGTGGTGAGGCTAATCATGCCCGGTGGTTATTCACCGGGACGCTCGACCCGGAGCGCGAGCAGCACGACGTCGTCACGGGGGTTGGGCTCTTCGATCTGAAGCTGCACGAGAAGCCGGTCGAGGAGCGGCTCGAGATCCTCACTGTGGGCTCCTTTCAGGAGCGGGGCGAGCGACTCGGGCGGAGCCTCGGCACCGATCGCGAACCCGTCGGTGTAGGCAACGACGGTGTCGCCGGGCCCGAGCCGGGTTCGGTGCTGGAGGGGCTCGAGTTCGGCCAGGAATCCGAGTGGTGGACAGGGCTCGCCCAGCGGCTCCACGCCACCGTCCGCGCGAACGATCAAGGGCGGCGGATGGCCGGCCAGGACGACACCGAGTTCGATGCCGGCGTCATCGAACCGGAAGGTCATATACGCCAGCGTGCACATTCGCGCCGGTTGCTCATGGCGCAGGACGTTGTTCATCTGGGCCATGACCGTGTCAGGGTCGGGATCGAGGGCCGCCGTTGCTCGTAAGGTGTAGCGAGCCACGCCTACCGCCGCCGCCGCCGGAATGCCCTTACCTTCGATGTCACCCACCGCCACCAGAAGCGTGTTCTCGTCCGGGACCAGTACATCGAAGAAGTCGCCCCCCACTCCGCTGAACCGGGCCTGCGGGCGATAGCGGCTGGCAATCTGCATCCCGGGAACCTCGGGCAATTCCGTGGGCACCAGTCCCCGTTGCAGGACCTCGGCCGTCTCACGCTCGTGGGCGTAGAGAAGGGCATTGGCCAGGGAGACGCCGGCCCTCTCCGCCACCGCTTCGATCCAGCGCATTTCACTGCTGTTGAACCGCGGATCCTCACCCCGGCGACCGAGAGTGAAGGTGCCCACCACCCGATCAGCCGCCTTGAGCGGGGCACACACGACATGCGTCAGGCCGTAATGCTGGACGGCGGCCGCCAGATCGGGCAACTCGTCCTCGAGGGAGGCACCGGGACCGAATCGGACCACCTCGGAGCCGCCAGACCGGGCCACGCGTGGCTCGAGACCGGGCGTGTCGATCGGGATCCGGATCTGATCCGTCTGGTCGATGACGATCTGCTGATCGGTGGAGTCGGGATGAACCGTCGCCACGGGTGTCAAATAACCCCCGTCGTCGATGATGTGGACGCCGGCCCAATAGGCGAGGTCGGGGACAACGACGCGAGCCAGGGCAATGAGGATCTCATCCACCTCGATCGAGGCGGCGAGCGAGTCCCGAGCACGCGACAGCAGTTCCCGCTCCCGCTCCTGGACGACCTCATCGGTGATGTCGTTGAAGAAGTTGATCGCCCAGACGACGCGACCCGAGTCGTCCTTCACCGGACTGGAGCGGATACGCGTCCACCTGGTATCGCCCGAGTCGGGGTGGCGGTATCCGACGACCTGTTCGGCCACCGGCTCTCCTCGCAGGACGCGACGGCCCGGCAACTCGTCGGGTGAGACGGGCTTACCGTCGAGATCGACGAGCTCGTACTGAGAGATCAGCGACTCGGTCGGATGAACGATCAACTCGTCTCCGTTGGCTACCCCCAGCATCTGGGCGGCTCGGTTGTTGGCATAGATGAGCTCACCGGGACGGTCCTGGATGGTCACCGCTTCGGAGGCGTGCATGAACAGCACGTCGAGCACGTGGCGGCCCTTGTCGAGGGCGAGTTCGATGAACCGGTCACCCGGCAAGCTTCCTCCAGGTATTCAAGATCGCATGCTAGAGGACGACACGTGAGGGGGCGACACGGGACGTTTGCGCCACCCACGATGCGGGTAGATCTCTTGTGTCCTCTCAGAAGCGACACAGGAGGGAGAGACAAATGTTGAACGAAGGAACCCAGAGAAAATGGGAAGGTCGTTGGGACCAGCTCAAGGGCAAGGCCCAGCAGATGTGGGGCGACCTCACCGACGATGACCTCGATGTTGCCGAAGGCAACTACGACGAGTTCGTCGGCCGTATCAAGGAGCGCACGGGCGAGTCGGAAGAGGCAATCCGTAACCGCCTCGAGCGCGAAGACATCTGAGTCGCCGACCGCGACCAGCAGAAGGGCCCCGGGACTCCCGGGGCCCTTCTTCGTGGACGAGCGGGACCTTCGGCCCTGGCCGGGAGTGACCGAACAGTCGACCATGACAAACGTCCCACAGACCGGAAAGCATGAAATCCCTGCTCCGATACATCCCCGTCCTGATCGTCGCGCTCGCCGTGACGGCCTTCGCCGTCTCTGCCGGCAACGACCCGGCTCCAGATTCCCCGCCCACCGAGACGCTGACCCTGTTCTGGATGGAAGGGTGCCCGTACTGCGAGGCCGAGTGGGAATTCCTGGGCGAGCTCCAGACCACCTATCCGAACCTGGAGATCGTCGACTACGAGGTGTCCTTCGACGAGGCAAACCGGGCCTTGTTCGTCGAGACGTTGGCCGAACGAGGGCTAGAGGCAGGTCCCGTCCCCACCACAATCCTCGGTGAGCAGGTATGGGTCGGGTTCGACACCTCGACGGCCTCGGGCATCCTGGCGACCGTCAACGAGATGATGAACCCCGCCTCCTGAACCGGGCGGCCTCAACCCACCAGTTTTTCCATCAGCAGACGGGCAGCCGCCTCGGTCGCCGCCAGCCTGACTTCTTCGGGTGATCCCTCGAAATGGAATTGGCGCGGGTCGACATCGCCGCCGAGGTCGATCGCCACGAATACCGTCCCGACGGGCATCCCGTCCTGGGGCTCGGGCCCGGCGACGCCGGTCAGAGAGAGGGCGGCGTCACAGCCCAGCAGGTGGCGGGCGCTACGGGCCATGGTCGCCGCCGTCTCGGCATTGACGACCGGGCCGGGAGGAACCTGGAGGAGGCCGTACTTTACGTCCCGGTGGTAAGCAACGATGGCGCCGATGAAGACATCCCCCGCTCCTGGTGAGGTGGAGAGGGAATAGGCGAGAAGACCGCCGGTGAGCGACTCCGCCGTGCCCAGGGTGAGCCCCTGAGCACTAGCGACGTCGATCAGTTCATCGAAGATGCTCATGGGCCGCATGCTACGGCCCTGGGGAAGGTTCACCCCTCGAGCAGCCGCCTGATCTCCTCGATGAAGGTGACCGCGATACCAGCGGGACACGAGTGGCCTTCAGGGGCTTGTTTGAGGCGGACGGTTCGGGGGTAGCGGTGCCGGATCGTCCAGCGAGCAAGGAGGAAGGACGTGGAGCGAAAGAACTTCGAAGAGTTGCTCTATCAGGGGATGGAGACCGAGTTGGCTGGGGAGCAACTGTATGTGACCGCGGTGGAGGCGGCCGTAAACGACGACGTGCGCGAGGAGTGGGGCAAGTACCTCGAGGAGACCCGCAACCACCAGGTGATCCTCAAGCGGGTCTTCGAGGTGGCCGGGCTCGACCCCGACACCGAGACACCGGGCCGGCTCATCGTCCGGATGAAGGGCGAGACGCTGGTGGCGGCCATCAAGGAGGCGCAGAGGGCCGGCGACCCCAAGATGGCCGAGCTGGTGGCGGCCGAGTGCATCGTCGAGGCCGAGTCGAAGGATCACCACAACTGGGAGTTGATGGGGAAGATGGCCGAGCACCTCAGCGGCGATCTCAAACGGGAGGTGCAGGAGGCTTACGACGAGGTCTCCGAGGAAGAAGCCGAGCACCTCTTCCACACCATGGGATGGGCCCGGGAGCTGTGGCTCGATTTCATGGGCGTTCCCGCCGTGCTTCCTCCCCCCGAGGAAGAGAAGAGCGTCAAGACCCAGATCGGCGCCGCCCGAGCCGAACAACAGCGCGACGACTATCTCTGAACTCGACGTGCTCTGAAACCACCTGAGGTGCAGAAAGATGCCGCCCGCTACGGGCGGCATCTGCACCTCAGTCCAGTCGGAGTGAGTAGGTTCGGTCGTGTGCGAGGCGCCCGTTTCTCCGTGACGGTGCTGGCAGCCACGTTGGCGGCATCGTGTGCCGGCGCCTCCCCATGCGATGGGGTGGGAGAACTCGAAGTGAGTGAAGCCATCGCCTCCGGTGATCGTGCAGGGGTGGGTTGCCTGCTCGAGAACGGCACCGACCCCGATGAGCCAAACGCTCTGGGCCTCACACCACTGATGCAGGCGGCCGCCCGCGACGAAAGCGGCATGGTCGCCGACCTTGTCTCTGCCGGGGCCGACCTGAATGCCACCACCGGTGCCGGATGGACGGCGATACACATCGCCGCCCGGGCCGACGCTCCCGGCGCTCTGGCGGCATTGCAGGCGGCCGGAGCCGACCCTCGATCGCGTTCGACAGACGGCATGAGCACTCTCGATCACGCCGCCGACGCCGGGAGCGTGGCCGTCGTGGAGTATCTGATCGGCGAAGGCCTGGATCCCGATCGCCGATCAGCCTTCATCACTCAGGGCCACGGCTACCCCCGCAGCGAGGGCCTCACTCCGCTGGCCCTGGCCGTCAGAGCAGGACGGCGGGAAGCGGTGGAGACGCTCCTGAGACTGGGTGCCGACGTCGATGCCACCACGTCCTCTGGGCACACTCCCCTTCTCATCGCCGTGTTCTCCGGTCAGTCGCCCGAGCTGGTCGCAGCGCTACTCGATGCCGGAGCCGACCCCCGTACCCGGGCGGCCTGCATTCAGGCATGCTCGGTGGGAGATGCCGACGGACTGGACGCTCTCGAATGGTCCCGAGAGCTGGGCCGCAACCGACTCATCCCACTGCTCGAGGCGAGCACTGAAACCAACTGACGTGCAGATGAAGCCCGCTGTAGGCGGCATCTGCACGTCAATCGTCGGCGGCCGCTTCGCCCACCAGCGGCATCGTCCGGTAGGGGATCTGGCGGGCCAGGGCGATGGCGGTGGACGTGCGGGCGACGTCTTCGATCGACAGGATCCGCTCCAACAGATCCATCAGGTGCTCGTTGGAGCGAGCGGCCAGGCGGATGAGCAGGTCGCCCTGGCCGGCGATGGAATGAACCTCCAGCACCTCGGGGATCGCCTGGAGCGGGTCGATCACATCCTTGATCCGTCCCTGCACCACCTCGATCGTGGTGAAGGCCATCACGTCGTAGCCGAGCGCGCTCAGATCGACGTCGGGACCGAAGCCGGTGATGACCCCGCGATCGATCATCTTGTCGAGACGGGCCTGGACGGTACCCCGAGCGACCTCGAGCCTTCGCGACATCTCCAGCACCCCGATGCGGGGCTCGTCGTGGAGCAGCCGGAGGATGCCGGCGTCGAGACGGTCGGGGGCATGCTCGATATGTACAGCCATTGAACTCATTCTGGCCGAAGACCGTGCAATATGTCTATCCAAGCGACCAACTGTTGCGCGCCGTGCTTCCCACCGGTAGACAACGAGGGAGGATCGATGCAGGAGGAGAGATCGCCATGATCGACAAGATGCCCCTACTCGGCTACGACGCCATCGAGTTCTACGTCGGCAACGCCCGCCAGGCCGCCCACTACTACCGCACCGCCTTCGGATTCGACGTGGTCGCCTATGCCGGACCCGAGACCGGGGTGAGAGACCGGACCTCGTTCGTGCTGGAACAAGGGAAGATCCGGTTCGTGATGACGGCCGGCCTCGCCCCCGACTCCCCCGTCGTCGAGCATCAGGCGTTCCACGGGGACGGCGTCAAGGACGTCGCTTTCCTGGTGCCCGACGCCGAGTCGGCCTACCAGACCGCCCTTGAGCGGGGAGCCCGGCCCCACCTCGAGCCCGAGTCACGCGAGGACGACTACGGGAAGGTGGTGGTGGCGGCGATCAAGGCCTACGGCGACACCATCCACACCTTCGTCGACCGGTCGAACTACTCGGGACCCTATCTGCCGGGATACACGACCACCCGCCACTGGCCGGCGGCTCAATCCACCGGGCTGCGCCTGGTCGACCACGTCGTCTGCAACGTCGAACTGGGGACCATGGACGAGTGGGCCGCCTACTACGCCAACATCATGGGCTTCACCCAGCTCCACCACTTCAACGACGCCCAGATCTCGACCGAGTACACGGCCTTGATGTCGAAGGTGTTGTGGGACGGTGAGGGCCGCATCAAGCTGCCCATCAACGAGCCGGCCGATGGCAAGAAGAAGTCCCAGATCGAGGAGTTCCTCGACTTCTACCGGGGTCCGGGGGTCCAGCACATGGCCCTCGCCACCGACGACATCGTCGCCACCGTCGGCGCCATGCGCGACAACGGCGTGCGCTTCCTCTCGGTGCCGGATGTCTACTACGAGGACCTTAGGAAACGGCTCGACTGGTCGAAGATCGACGCCGATCTCGACCAGCTGGCGGAGCTGGGAATCCTGGTCGACCAGGACGACGAGGGCTACCTGCTCCAGCTTTTCACCAAGAACGTCCAGGACCGGCCGACCGTGTTCTTCGAGATCATCGAGCGCCACGGTTCGCGCGGCTTCGGAGTGGGCAACTTCAAGGCCCTGTTCGAGGCGATCGAACGGGACCAGGCCGAGCGCGGCAACCTATGAGCGAGGGCCCGGCCTTTCAGTCCGGGTTCGGCAACGAGTTCGCCTCGGAGGCGGAACCGGGGGCGTTGCCGGTCGGCCAGAACAACCCCCAGCAGCCGCCGCTGGGCCTATACACCGAGCAGCTGTCGGGGACGGCTTTCACAGTTCCCAACGCCCGCAACCGGCGGACGTGGCTGTACCGGATCCGGCCGTCGGTCCGCCATGCGTGGCGATTCGAGGAGACTGGGAACCACATGATCCGGACGGCCCCGTGCCGGGAGTCGGATCCTCCCATCGGCCAGTTGCGCTGGAACCCGCCCCCGTTCCCGGATGGTCCGACCACGTTCCTGACCGGGTTGCACACGATCGCCACCAACGGCGACGCCCACACCCAGGTGGGAATGGCGGCCCATGTGTACATGGCGACCGAGTCGATGACCGACACCTACTTCTACGACGCCGACGGTGAGCTGTTGGTGGTGCCCCAGGAGGGGGCGGTCCGCTTCGTGACCGAGTGCGGTGTGCTGGAGGTGACGCCGGGCGAGATCGCGGTGATGCCCCGGGGGATGGTGTTCCGGGTCGAGCTGATGGACGAACGGGCCCGGGGCTACGTGTGCGAGAACTACGGCACCTACTTCGAGCTGCCGGAGCGGGGCCCGATCGGCGCCAACGGCCTGGCCAACCCCCGCGACTTCCTGTATCCGGTGGCGGCCTATGAGGACACCGAGCAGCCCGGAGAGATGTTCGTCAAGTTCGACGGGCGCCTATTCGTAGTCGAGCTGGACCACTCACCTGTGGACGTGGTGGGCTGGCACGGCAACCACGCCCCCTACAAGTACGACCTGGCCCACTACAACGTGATCGGGTCGATCAGCTTCGACCATCCCGACCCTTCGATCTTCACCGTACTGACGTCGCCGTCGCCCGACCCCGGCGTCGCCAACGTCGACTTCGTGGTGTTCAAGGACCGGTGGCTGGTGGGTGAGCACACCTTCCGGCCGCCGTACTACCACAAGAACATCATGTCGGAGTTCATGGGCATCCTGTATGGCGTTTACGACGCCAAGGAGGAGGGGTTCAATCCGGGCGGGATGAGCCTGCACAACATGTACTTCCCCCACGGCCCCGACCACGACGCCTGGCTGAAGGCGACCCGGAGCGACCTCGAGCCCGAGAGGCTGGCCGACACGATGGCCTTCATGTTCGAGACCCGCTACCCGCTCATCCCCACCGCTTACGCCGGGTCGGTGCCTGCCATCCAGGACGACTATCCCAGCGTGTGGCACAGCCTCGAACGCCACTTCGAAAAGCCGTGAGCGTCTACCGCCGGCTGTTCGACTACGCCGGAGTGTTCCCCCCGGCGTCACTTCCCGTCGCCGAGGCGATCGACCACTACCGGGATCTGAAGGCCGGCGCCGACGGGTGGCTGGTGGGCCCGATGTTGGTCCGAGCCGGCCAGTTGGACGAGGCTCCCCGCGTCCCCGGGTTGGGCGTCATCGCCGACGCTCCCTTGCCTCCCGGCGGCTACGCCCAGGTGGAGAGGCGGTGCCGGCCCGGCGAGGTGGGTGCGACCGTCGAGGATCTGAGTCGGTCCGCCCCCGTGGTCTACCTGGAGAGCGCCACCGACGATCCGAGCGCCCTCATCGACGACATCGCCGTCGTCCGTCGTAGCGGTTTAGACGTCCGATCCAAGCTCCGCAGCGGCGGCCCCGAGCCCCTTGCCTTCCCCCTCCCCGAGACGGTGGCGACCTTCGTGCTGAAGTGCGTCACCGCCGAGGTGCCCTTCAAGGCCACCGCCGGCCTCCACCATCCGTTCCCGACCCCTTCTGATGTGGAGGGCGCCACCGAGCACGGATTCGTCAATTTGCTGGCCGCCACCCGGGCCGCCTTGGCCGGGGAACAGGACCTGGTCGCCTGCCTGACCGAGACCGACCCCGCCGCCTTCGACCTGGCCTCCGCCACCTGGCGAGGCGTCGGCGCCCAACTCTCCCCCGAAGCGATCCGGGCGGCTCTCGCCAGCATCGGCTCCTGCAGCATCGACGATCCCGCCGGCTACCTCCGGGACCTCGGAGTCGGGCCGGTGGCGGCCTCATGAGCGTCGACTTTCCCCTTCCCGCCCTCCCCTACGGCGTCTACATGGCCGGCGACGGCGCCCCCCACCTATGCGTGGCCGCCGGGACCGACCTCATCGACCTCCACGCCGCCGCCGCCGACCTGGCCGAGGCCGTCGACCCCGCCCTGCTCCGCTCGGGCCGCCTCAACGAGTTGCTGGCGGCGGGGCGAAGTGCATGGACAGACCTGCGAGAAACCCTCATCGAAAGCATCAGGGCCGGTTCGCTCGACGAGCACCGGATGGCCCAGGAGGGCGCCCGGATGCACCTCGCCTGGGAGGTGGCCGACTTCGTCGACTTCTACTCCTCTCAACACCACGCCGAGAACGTGGGGCGCATGTTCCGGCCCGACGCCGAACCCCTCCTCCCCAACTGGCGCCACCTCCCCGTCGGCTACCACGGCCGCTCGGGCACCGTCTACGTCGACGGCACCCCCGTTCGCCGGCCAAGGGGGCAACGACGAGGCCCGGATGGCGAGATCGTCTTCGGCCCCTCGGTCCGCCTCGACATCGAGGCTGAACTCGGCTGGGTCCTCGGCGGCGCCACCCGACCCGGCGAGACGGTTCTCACCACGTCCGCTGCCGACCATCTGTTCGGAATCGTGATTCTCAACGACTGGTCGGCCCGCGACATCCAGGCCTGGGAATACGTCCCCCTCGGACCCTTCCTGGGCAAGTCCTTCGCCACCTCGGTGTCGGCGTGGGTACTTCCCCTCGCCGCCCTGGACCAATCCCGCCGGGAAGGCCCTCCCCAGGATCCCCAGCCCCTCGAGTACCTCCGCACCACCGAGCCCTGGGCCTTCGACATCGAGGTTACCGTCGACGTCAACGGCGGCGAGGTGGCCCGGGTCAACGCCGCCGAAGCCCTCTATTGGAGCCCCGCCCAGCAACTGGCCCACATGACCGTCAACGGGGCCACCGTTCGCCCCGGCGATCTGTTCGGAACCGGCACCCTCTCCGGGCCCGAGCCCCGCCAGCGCGGCAGTCTCCTCGAACTGACCTGGAACGGCACCGAACCGATCGAGCTTCCCGACGGCTCCAGCCGTACCTTCCTGCAGGACGGCGACGAGGTCACCCTTACCGCCCGGGCCGGCGATATCCCTCTGGGCCCGGTCACCGGCTCGATCCTGCCGCCCCTCTGAGCTTCTCGCGAGAATGCCCAATGCATCGGGCTTCGAGAGCGCCGGCCCGAGGAAGCGGCCGGTATCGGCAGGTGATGGGAGCGGTGTGCAGATGAGGATATTCGTCGCCGGAGCGACCGGGGTGATCGGCTCCCGACTTGTACCACTTCTGGTCGGCGCCGGTCATGTTGTCGCCGGAATGACCCGGAGCCAGGAGAAGGCAGCCGACCTCGGGACTCAGGGTGCCCAAGCCGTGATCGCCGACGTCTTCGACCTCGACCAACTCCGGAAGGCGGTATCCGCCTTCCATCCCGAATTGATCATCCATCAGTTGACCGCTTTGCCCGACGACATCGCACGGGTGGGAGAGTTCGCCGCCGCCAACGCCCGCATCCGGCGAGAAGGCACCGACCATCTGCTGTCCGCCGCCCGAGCCGCCGGCACGACCCGTTTCATCGCTCAGAGCGTTGCCTGGCCACTCGAAGGAGAAAGTGGGGCGGCCGTGGCCTACCTCGAGTCGGCCGTGCTGGACTTCGGAGGGACCGTGCTCCGGTATGGGCAGTTGTACGGTCCGGGCACCTTTCACGAGTCGGCCCCGCCGCCTCCGCCGCGGATCCATGTCGAAGTGGCTGCCACCCGCACCCTCGCCGCTCTGGACGCCCCGCCGGGAATCCTCGAGATCTCGGAAGCCACGCGCTGACCGGTGATGGGCCAACCCGCCCTCGGACTAGATTCACCCCCGTGCCGACGGTCACCTTCCTCTTCACCGACATCGAAGGTTCGACCCGAATGTGGGACACCCGACCCGAGGTGATGGGAGAAGCGCTCCGTGCTCACGACGCCCTGATCAAGGACGAGGTCTCTCATTGCCGGGGCTCGGTGTGCACCGACTCCGACCTGGACTCCATCGCAGTGCTCGAGCTCCTTCCCGCCCTCGTCGACAAGTCGCTCGTGACTGTCGACACTGACGCCGAGGAGTCGAGGTTCCGGCTCCTCGAGACACTGCGCCAGTTCGCCCGGGATCGGCTCGACGAGGGCGGTCGGGCAGACGAGTTCCGACGAAATCACGCCCTCTTCTACCGGGACCTGGCGGTGACCGCGGGCCGGCACATCAGAGGCCCGGAGGAGATGCGCTGGTGGGAACGGGTCGATTCCGAGCTCTCAAACCTGCGCCAGGCGATGGTGTGGGCCCTGGAGGCGGAAGAGGCGGACTTGGCACTGGCCACCGCGGCCGGATTCTGGCGCTACTGGTGGTTCAAATCTCGCTGGAGTGAAGGTGTCACCTGGCTCGACCAAGCCCTGGCGCGGGCCGATGACGCTCCAAAGCAGCTGCGAGCGCTGGCGTTGCTCGGACTGGGGTCACTCCTCGAGGTCGACGGTGAGCGGCTGGGCGAGGCGATCAGCCGACTGCAGGAGGCGGTGGCGCTGTGGGAGGAGATCGAGGCCGAGGGCGCAGCCCCCGCACTCCTCACACAGAACTACCCTGCCGCCTTGATCAACCTCTCGGTGGCATACCAGGTGAGCGGCCGTGAGGAGGCCGAAATCGAGGCCCTCAACCAGCGCGCCCTCGACGTAGGCAGGCGGATCGGAGATCGGGCGGCCGAGGCGGTGGCGTTGGGAAACCTGGCGGAATCGGCCGCCATCCTGGGCGACGTGGAGAAGGCCAGGGACCTCTTCGATCAGGCCATCGCTGCCTCCGAACGACTGGGATCCACCCAGCGCCTCGCCGACCTGAATCACCAGATCGGGTTCTTCGAACTCAACATCGGTTCGCCCGTGCGTGCCCGCGCTGCCTTCGAAAGATCCCACGCCTACGGCGAGAAGGCCGGTCTCTCTCATGTCACCGCCGGGGCGGAGACACGCATCGCCGTGGCCGATTTCGACGCCGGCGTCGCCGGTACTCGGCCGGCTTTCGACGTGGCGATCCGGGCCTACTTCGCCCATGAGGACATCGCCATGGTCCCCCACATACGTCAGGAGACAGCCCTCTATCGTGCGCAATTCGAGGTCGAGGAGGGGGCTCCGGAACGAGCCGCCCACCTGCTGGGCGCCATCGCCACCGAGCCCACGGCTCTCGACGACCTACTCCAGGGTCGGTTTGACCGCGTCCGTTCCCTGGTAGAGGCAGCCCTTGGTCGGGTGGGAACCGAAGGGGCGATGGCACGGGGCGCCGGACTCGCTCGCAATGCCGTAACCGACCTGATTCATGGGAAAGAATCGGCGCATCTCTAGCCGGCCGGCGGTTTCCCACCGGGTGGCGCCGGGTAGAGACCGTGCATGGAATTCGCCACCTGGCAACTGGACTTCGAACGCGCCCTGCTGGCCACGGCCGTGCACAACGGCCATGACCTCCGTCCCGAAGTGGAGGCGGCAATGGTCCTGGACGAGGACACCCGCCTGCGGGAAGAGGATCCCCACACCGGGGAGCTCGCCGCCTTCGTGGGTCCCCACGTGACTGTGAATCGGTCACGCTTCGAGGTCGACCTCAATCGACCGCCGGATACCTCCGTCTACGAGACGCCGGAGGACTCGTGGGGGCTCCGGGTATGGAGGGAGCGTCCCGATCCGGATCTCGTCGCAGCCTCCCGCGCCCTCCACGGGGACTTCTACGACCGGCTCGGGACCACGCTGGAGAAACTGGTCCAGCGCCACGGTGGGTTCGTGCTCTATGACGTCCACTCCTACAACCATCGACGCGAGGGGCCGCTGGCTCGTCCCGAGCCACAAGACCGCAACCCGACGGTGAACTTGGGCACCGGCAGTCTTCCGGCTCGCTGGAAACCCGTCGCCGAAGCCTTCCTCGACTCAATGCGCTCCTCCACCGCGGCGGGCCTGCCCATCGATGCACGCGAGAACGTCAAGTTCGAGGGTCGCTACGTGGCCCAGTTCGTGCACGACAACTTCGGCGAGGCGGGATGTGCCCTCGCCATCGAGTTCAAGAAAGTGTTCATGGACGAGTGGAGCCACACCCTCCACGCCGAGGCGCTCGACCAGTTCGGCACCGCCCTCGCCCGCTCCACCGGGCCCGTCCTCGAGGCATGGGAGAGCCAATGCCGGTAGGTACCGACGATCTGGCCGTTGACCGGGAGCTGTCCGAGATCGCCGGCGCCCTTCCCCTCCTACAGCTGATCACACCCATCAACGTCGCCGAGCAACGGGCAAAGTTCGAAACCGGAGAGGTCGAGGCCCCGAATTTCGAGTATCGGCCAATGCCCGACCTGTCGTCCCTCGCCTCCCGACTCGCTGACGTCGACCCCGAACGAGCCGACGATCCCGCCGTGGCCCATCTGGCTGCGGCCCTGAAGCGCGCGCTCACCACCCGGCTGGAGCTCCTCTCGTCCCGGGGAACACCTCGCTTCTTTCTGGCAGCGGTAGAGCTGTTCGGACACGTCGACCCCGACCTGTACGAGCTGGCTCTGGATCTGACGGATCTCGAGCCGGAAAGCTCCGGGCCGGGGGCTTTGTCGGCACAGGACTTCGCGGCGACGGCTCGCCGGGAGATCGACCGGTACCGGGCGGACTATCCCGAGCTGGCCGCTCGGGTAGAGGTGAGCGAGACGATCTCAGGTGTCCTGGTCGAGAACGGCGATCTCTACATCGGAAGCGACACCCGGATCGCATCCGACCACGTCGACTCGCTCCTCCAGCACGAGGTCGGAGTCCACGTCCTCACCTACGCCAACGGCTCGGCGCAGCCCCTGCGCATGCTCGCGGTCGGATTGGCCGGATATGACGAGAACCAGGAGGCCCTCGGGGTGCTGGCCGAGCATCTGGCGGGTGGCCTGCGCCGTACCCGTCTCCGCGCTCTCGCCTACCGGGTCGTGGCCGCCCAGATGCGCAGCGAGGATGCCACTTTCCGTCAGACCTACGACCTTCTCCAGAAGCTGGGGGCCGGGCGGCGGATCGCCTTCTCCACGACTATGCGTGCCTATCGGGCAGGCGGGCTCACCAAAGACGCCATCTACCTGCGGGGACTGGTCCGGTTGTGCCGTCACCTCGCGGCCGGCGGAGACATCGAGCGCCTCTTCATCGGCAAGGTCGGTCTCGAAGACGTCGCGCTGATCGCCGAACTACGCCAGCGGGAGGTCCTGGGACCACCCCCACTCCGACCTCGATTTCTCGACTCCCCCAGCGCCCGGCGCCGCCTCGATGAGATCGGGGCCGGGGCAAACATCCTCCATTTGACAGGAGCGAACACATGAAGCTCGGATTCGTCGTCAACGACGTCGCCACCGAACACCCTCAATACACGACGACCCGCCTGGCCATGGCGGCCAACAACCGCGAGCACGAGGTGTGGCTCATCGGCGTGGCCGATCTGGCCCACGACCCCGGCGGATCGGTCATTGGTCACGCCCGTGGCCCCGCCGCCAAGTCCTATCGCTCCCTGTCCAGCTTCCTGGAGGACATCCAGGGGTCCCAGGGTCGCTCGGAGCGAATCGAGGTCAGCGACCTGGATGTTCTCATGCTCCGCAACGACCCCGCCGTCGACGCCCTCGACCGACCATGGGCCCAGACCTCGGGCGTTCTTTTCGGACAGCTGGCGGCCGCAGACGGAGTGATAGTCGTCAACGACCCCGTGCACCTCGCCGACGCCATCAACAAGACCTACTTCCAGCACTTCCCCGAGGAGGTTCGGCCCCGCACCCTGATCTCGCGCGATGAGGAAGACATCAAGGAGTTCATCTCCGAGCAAGGAGGGAGGGCGGTTCTCAAGCCACTTCAAGGGTCGGGAGGCCAGGGGGTCTTCGTGGTGGGAGGGGACGACTCGCTGAACGTGAACCAGATCATCGAGACCATCACCCGCGATGGTTATGTGGTCGCCCAGGAGTACCTAGAGGAGGCTGCCGACGGTGACGTTCGATTGTTCATCATGAATGGTGAGCCCCTGGAAATCGACGGGAAGTACGCCGCCTTCCGGCGGGTCAACGACAGCGGGGATCCGCGATCCAACATGAATGCCGGGGGCAAGGCCAAAGCGGCCAAAGTGAACGACGACATGATCCACCTGGTGGACATGGTCCGTCCCAAGCTCGTGAAGGACGGAATGTTCCTTGTAGGCATCGACATCGTCGGTTCCAGGTTGATGGAGGTGAACGTTTTCAGCCCGGGAGGGATCGGGAGCGTCAGCGCCATCCACGAGGTCGACTTCGCCTCGGCGGTGATCGATGCCCTCGAGAAGAAGGTCAAACTCCGCCACGCATATGGAGAGAGACTCACCAACGTCGCCCTGGCAACGCTGTGAATCAGACCATCAACCCGCGTTTGATCTAGCTCCGCCCGGGGTACGACTCCCGTCATGCAAGCTAGAACCGATTGGGACACGCCGACTCGAGATTCTCTCGCCACCGCAACCGGCGAGATATTCGCCGGCGCCTTCTTCGGCGGGGTACTGGCCGCCCTGTTGGTGATCCTCCGCGATGGGACCCCCACGGCCGGTGTCGAGATCCTGGGGGGAGCAATACTCTTCGGTGGACTCGGGCTGATCCGGGCCACCCGACGCGGCGAGTCGGCTCGCATCTTGTGGAACGAGTCACGAGCCCGGCTGACACAGACCGGCAGCGAACTTTCCTTCTACCTCCGGGCCACCGGCGACAAGTTGCGTTCCGCCGACGAGTGGGCAAAACAGCGGGTCCGGCGACTGGCCGACTCGAGGTCCTCATGAGGAAATATCTGCGAGCGGTCAACGCTGATCCGCGCTGGATCAAGCCCCTCGTCGACTGATGACGCTCCCGGCCCGGCCACAATGGCCGGGTGCGCGGACGACTCTTCATAATCCTCGGCGCCTTCATGCTTGTGACGGGGTGTGCCGGCGAGGACCTTCGACTGGGCGACGACATTCCGGCCGACCTGGGCGCGCTGGTAGAGGAGAGCTTCGAGTCGATCCGCGATGACCTCGCCGCCCACTCCGGTTGCCTCGCCGGCCTCACGGTCACCCACAGCTGGGAGATGGAGGACCGGGCCTCCTATGACCCTGCCGTCGCCGCCATCGTTCTCCGCGTGCCCGCTACCGCCTCCGAACTCGAGTTCTCCCTCGCTCACGAGGTAGCCCACCACCTGGAGGAGGTGTGCCCTGCCCAGGTCGAGCTACGGCCCGCATTTCTTCGGGCCCAGGGCCTTCCCGCCACGACAACCTGGTTCGAGGGCGAAACCTGGGAGGCGACACCCTCCGAGCAGTTCGCCACCGCCCTGGGGCTTGCCATCACCGGCGACACCGATCCCAGCCGGCGGGTCCCGCTGACCGAGGAGGCGGCGACGCTCGTCCGGGAGTGGATGTCGGGCGGCTAGACGGCCCGCCCCGGATGGTTTGAGCCGGGCCGGGACGGGGAAGAAGCCACCGGAGATGACCGACCGATCGACTTCCCTGGAACTGGCGGCGACCGCCGGGCTTCGCTATGTGAGCGACGAGGCACCGGGCAGTCGGCGCGTCCGGCGCGGGAAGGGCTTCAGCTACGTGGACGCCGCCGGTGAGTCTTTGCCCGAGGCCGAGCGCGAATGGATCCGATCACTGGCGATCCCTCCGGCCTGGACCGACGTTTGGATCTGTCCCCACCGAGACGGGCACATCCTCGCCACCGGATATGACGAGGCCGGCCGCAAGCAGTACATCTATCACCCCGCATGGGAGGAAGCCCGGGACGAGGCGAAGTTCGAGCGCCTGGGCGATTTCGGATCACGGCTGGCCAGTCTCCGCCGCCGGATCGACTCCGACCTGAGGCGCCCGGGACTGGAGCGCGACAAGGTGGTCGCCCTGGCAGTGGCAGTGCTCGACCGCACCCTGATCCGGGTCGGCAACCGTCAGTATGCGGAGTCCAACGACTCCTACGGGCTCACCACACTCACCCGGGAACATGTGGAGCTGAACGGATCACGGGTGTCGCTCGCCTTCGTAGGTAAAGGCGGGGCCGAACACGAGCTGGCCTTCTCCGACCGACGCCTGGCCTCCCTACTGACGAAGTGCCAGGAGCTGGGTGGCCAAACCCTGTTCGGGTTCGAGTCCGAGGCCGGGGTGGGCACCATCGGCTCCGGTGACGTCAACGACTACCTGGCCGACGCAACCGGCCGTCCCTTCACTGCCAAGGACTTCCGCACCTGGGGGGCGACCTCGATCGTGGTCGGGCACCTGGCCACCTGTAACGGCGTCGAGACTCCCCAAACCCACTTTCTCGAAGCGGTCGATGTGGCGGCAGATCGACTCGGCAACACCCGACAGGTGTGCCGGGCCTCCTATGTCCACCCGGTCATCGAGGCAGCCACCGAGGACGGTCGGATTGCCGAGGCCTGGCGCCGATCCCGATCAGGCAAATGGCTGACCCGTCCCGAGTCGGCGGTCCGCCGGCTCCTGAATGTTTCGTGAACCCGCCCGGTTTGCCACGCCCCGGGCCGGGTAGAGCACTCGGGTTCGCAACCCCTCCGATTACCCCGAATGGGAGCAAGATCGGATGTACTGGGCTCTTGAGAGGAGAATCCGATGGGGCCGCCTGGATATCTTGAGATCTACCTGGACGATCATCGTGCCGGCGCCGCCGGCGGATCGCGGCGGGCACGTCGCCTCTATCGCAACAATGCCGACGGGCCGTGGGCGGGTGAACTGGAGGAGTTGAGCCGTCGCATCGACCGGGACAAGCACACTCTCAAGGAGGTGCGAGAGGCCCTGGGGATGGACGGCGGAATGCTCAAAACCGTCTCGGCCGTGGCCGCCGAGCGGATAGCCCGGCTCAAGTTCAACGGCCACCTCCTCGGCTACTCACCCCTGAGCCGGGTCCTGGAGGTGGAGTCGTTGATGGCGGGGGTCCTGGCCAAGCGCAGGCTGTGGGCGGCGCTGCACGTGGCCCGGCCCTCCTATCGAGAACTGGAGCGATTCGACTTCGAGGGGTTGGGGACGGAAGCAGAGTCGCAGTTGGAGGTCCTGGCCCGCGTCCACGGCTGGGCGGCCGGTCTCGCCTTCGAAGCCGAGCCACAGGCCGACGGGTCCCGCTGACGGGGTCCCGCTGACGGATGTCGGGTGGGCCCGACCGTCAATGCCCGAGTTCGTCCAGCACCTTCCGGGCGTCTTCGACCACCTCGCCGTCGGCATGGGCGACTTCCACGGTCACCCGCCCCTCAGGGACCGCCTCGTAGGTCTCGGTCCAGGCCGGGGAGTTGTATTTGGTGGCGGACAACCCGCCGATGGCTCCTCCGGCCCCGGCCCCGAAAATCGCCCCCAACACGGCGGCGAGCACCAGGCCGATCTCGGGAAAGGGAATGGTCAAGAGTGCCCCGAGGACGCCGCCCACGACCGCCCCGATCGCACCCCCGATCAGGGCCGCCTTGGTCAGATCGGAGAACAGATGGCGTTCGGACTCGTAGCCGCCCGCCTCCTCGTTGACTCCGCCGGTGAGGCTTATCGCCTCAGCCGGTACCCCTTCGTCTTCCAGACGTTCGATGGCGTCGCGGGCGTCCTCCATCGACGAGAAGGAGGCGCGGATGCGACCGGCTTCCGATGGCGCAACATTCCGCTCTGGAGTGGGAGGGCGATCTGGATCCTGCATGGTACCTCGTTATCGGCGCTGGTAATGGCCTGCCCGCTCAGCCGTAAGCCAAACCCGGTTCGGCTGCTGCTCCACCACCGATCTAGTCCGGCGGGTGGGCGGGAGGCAGCACAGTGTGGTTTGAGATCGGTCTCCGGTTGGTATGACCCGGCTATGCCCGAAATGGCCCGACCCGAGGGGCGAGACCCCAACCCGGCTCCCGATGCTTCGCGAGTCGAGTGGTCGCAGACGCGGGCACAGCGAGTAGTCCGGCTCTCCGGACCGGTCGACCAACACACCGCACGTCACCTGGACAACGCCCTGGTTGGACTCGGCGGTCGCAACCTTCTCATCGACCTGACCGAGGTCGAGCCTTCGCCCGAGGTCGAGATCACCCGCCTCCTGGCCGGGCTCAAGACCAGGCTCGGCGGCCGCTCGCTCATCCTCCGAGGCATCGATGGGTGGGTTGGTCAAACCCCCTCCCCCGACCCGGGGTTTTGAGAGACAGGTACCGGGGTAGGGCGGGGCAACCGAGGAAGGAAACCAAGATGATCTGCAACCATCCATCCTGCACCTGCCCCACGATCGACGGCGGGTATTGCAGCCAGCAGTGCTCCGGCGAGGTCGGCACCGGCCAAACCTGTGACTGCAATCATCAGGGATGCGTGGGGGATGCCCCCGTCAGAAAACGGGCATCGTGACCGACTACCTGCTGGTCGTGCTCCTGATCGTCGGCGTGGCGGTTGTTGCGGTAGTGATCGGCCGGCGGTTGCTGGCCCGTGACCTGGATGGGCCCGCCGCCACCACCGGACCTACCGATGAGCCATATCCACCCGGCTCCCGGCCGGCGGGACCCGGTGCAGAAGGGATGGGGGTCGGGGAGCCCGGCGACATCATCCCCGGTCCCGACCCCCGGCACCATCCCGATCAACCCAGCTGAGACAGCATCTGGTCGAGTTGGGCCCTGAGGGTGCTCCAGGCATCGCGGACTGTCGCCGCTGCCTCTGAGCTCTCCAGGTCACTCTGGAACTCCTCCACCTCAGTCCGGATGGCCTCGGTGTCGATCGCTTCGCCCGACCGCACCGAATCGACAGCCGATGTCAACCGGGTCTCGAGACTCTCCCAGGCAGCAGCGAGCTCGGCTTCGACGCCGGAGGCATCGATCTCATCGCCGAGACGGGAGATCTCACCCTCCACGCCATCCACTATGGCGCCGGTCTCGGGATCGAGATCGACCGTGGCGTCCCCGCAGGCGACCAGGCCGAACACGGCCAGGACGGCAAGGACTCTGATCAACGTTCTTGTCATAATTTCTCCTCGCGTCGTACGAAGCCCGCGGTACCCACATCCCCGTAGGGTCAAACGGTGTCAGTCGAAAATGAGGAACAGGCCGGAGACCGCCAGAAGTCCGGTCATGACGTAATGGAACACTCCCGGGCTTACCCGCATCACCGCCCAGCGTCCCACCAGGGCTCCCAGCGGGATCACCAGCACCGCCCACCACAGCCGGAGCTGTAGGTCCCAGTCGAACAGGCCCACCGAGGCGTAGGCCGGGACCTTGATCAGGTTGACGCTGGCAAAGACCAGCGCGGTGGTTGCCACGAACCGGACCGGTTCCATCCGCTGCAACAGGAGATACATGGTGATGGGCGGCCCTCCCGAGTGCGCCAGGGCCGAGGTGAATCCGGCCGTACTCCCTGCCAGCCATCCATGCCAGCGCCGGTTGACGTACTGGCGGTCGACGCTCAGGCGCGGCTTGATCAGGAAGTAGGCCACGAAGGCCAGAACGACGATGCCCAGCACCAGTCGGAAGGTCCGGGGCGGCAAAGACGAGACGAGGTAGGTGCCGGCCGCCACACCCGCCACCGCCCCCGGCAGGAGGAGGGCGGCATGGCGCCAGTCCCATCGGCGCCACAGCGCCGAGAGCGAGAACACATCCCCCACCATCAGCAACGGAAGCAGCAGGGCGAGGGCGGTATCGGGAGGGAAGACGACCAGCATCAGCACGGTAATCAACGGGCCGAGCCCGCCGCCGATCCCCGCTTTGGAAAAGCCAATACCGAAGGCCGCCAGGGCAACGACGATGCTCTCGAGGGTCACGGGATTCCGTTCCGGGTCGACCACCAGGCTGAGAGCATCCGCAGCAGCCTAGATTCGGCAACAAGGTCAGAAATCGATGGTCGGAAGTCGGAAGTACCTAGCCTGCAGCGGGGTTCTCCGGGCCGCCCCCTACCCCGCCTGCGGCGGGGACCCCTTCCCCAACTTCGTTGAGGGACAAAATGCTTGGCCCGCCCGAAAACAAGGATCCGGGGACGGCTAGCTTCGGATGGGTGTCACGGATCCACATCGGCCTTTCGGGATGGAGCTATCGGGACTGGGTGGGCCGGTTCTATCCCGAGGACCTGCCCGCCGACCGGTGGCTCCCGTTCGTAGCCGAGCATTTCGACACGGTGGAGGTGAACCGCAGCTTCTACTCCCTGCTCGACCCGTCGACTTACCGGTCCTGGTACGGAGGCGTTCCGGACGGGTTCGTTTTCGCCATCAAGGGCAGCCGCTACATCACCCACATGAAGAAACTCCATGACGTGGAGACACCCATGGCCAACTTCTTCGCCTCCGGGGTGTTGGAGCTGGGCGACAAGCTGGGTCCTGTGCTGTGGCAACTGCCCGGCCGGTGGCGTTTTCGGGCCGAGCGCGTCCGGGATTTTATCTCGATGCTGCCCACCACCACCGGTGAGGCCGCCGGGCTGGCCGCCCGACACGATGACCGCGTCCGCGAGCCCGCCACGGACTCCCACGTCGATCGCCCCCTCCGCCATGTGATGGAAGTCCGGGACCCGAGCTTCTTCGTCCCGGAGCTGCTGGAGATCCTCATGGAAAGGAATGTCGCCTTCGCCATCTCCCATTCCAGTGCCTGGCCATATACCGAAGACGTGATCGGCGAAATCGCCTACCTGCGCCTCCACGGGCCCGCTGCCCTGTACTCCAGCCCCTATTCCGAAGCGGACTTGAGCAGGTGGACCCGCCTGGTCACCGCCTGGGCGGCGGGCACCGATTCCGCCGACGGACCCCGCATCTCCTCAGGTGCCCATCCACGCGAGGATGGTCGGGACGTGTTCGTCTACTTCGACAACGACAGCGGGGCGCACGCCCCGCCCGACGCCCTCAGGTTGCGACAGCTCGTGGACGATCCGAGCGCGGCAACGGGCGGCTCCGGAGAATGACCCACATCGTCATCACCGGCCCGATGGGGGCGGGCAAGACCACCGCCGGACGGCTGGTGGCCGATCGACTCGACCGCAAGTTCCTCGATTCGGATCTCCACATCGAGTCTCAACTCGACACCACGGCGCGTCAGATCGCCGCCGAGGACGGAGTGCCGGCCCTGCATCGGGTCGAGTCCGACTCGCTGCGGGCGGCCCTGGGCTTTCCCGAACCGGCGGTGATCGCCGCCGCCGCCAGCATTGGAGACCTTCCGACACTGGACGGGCTGATCGCCGACCAGTTTCTGGTCCTCGTCGACGGCGACCCCGAGGTGCTCGCCGCCCGGACTTCGGCGGGCGACCACAGGCGGAAGGTATCCGTGGAGGAGTACCGGCGTCTCGCCGATGGGCGCCGGGAACGGCTGGGATCGCTGGTCGACCTGATCGTCAACGTCACGAAGACTCCTCCCGAGCAGACCGCCGCCGATATCGTCGCCGCCTTTCAGGCGCGAAAAGAGGCCGGGGCCTGAGCCCCGGCATCTTCATCACAGAGTCGCTGCCGGCTCAGCCCCGACCGGTGTTGTCGGGTGCGCCGGAAATGACCTCCACCAGTTCGCCCACCATCGTCTCGTCGGCATGAAGGGCGAGGTCGGCCTGGCTGATGATTCCGATCACCCGATCGCCGTCGATCACCGGGAGGCGGCGAACCGCACTCTCCTTCATGGTGCGGACGGCAAGGGTGAGATCGTCGTCGGCGCCAATCGTGACCACCTCGCGACCGTCTACCAGATCACCGGCCGTGGTGTTGGCCGGGTCACGTTCCTTACCGATGACGAGGATGGCGAGATCCCGGTCGGTGACCATTCCCTGGAGACGCTCGTCCGGGTTGCAGACGATCACCGCGCCGATGTTCTCGCGTTCCATGCGGCGGGCGATGTCAACCACCGAGTCGCTCACGTCGCAGATGACAGGATTCTTGGTCATGATGTCTCGGGCTGTAGCCATGTTCTCTCCTTGTTTCGGTCTCTTCGCGCCTACCCGGGACCCGGGTCTTCCAAACCGTTTCACCCCCGTCCCGGCGTGGTAGCAGGGATGGCACCCGACCCGAGGAAACAGCAATGAACGGAAGCGCCATTGGCCATCAGATCTGGGCGATCGCCGAGGGATACATTCCTCCCTCCAGCACCGGACCCGAGCCCGAGATGCTCAGCCACGAAACCGTGTGTGTTCTCAACGCCGGCAGCGAGGACGCCCAACTCGAAATCACCGTCTACTACTCGGATCGTGATCCGGTGGGTCCCTACCAGGAAACGGTTCCCGCCCGACGCACCCGCCACATACGCATCAACGACCTCGAGGATCCTGAGCCCGTGCCACTGGGCGAGGACTACGCCGTGGTGGTCGAGTCGGACCGTCCGGTGGTGGTCCAGCACACCCGTCTCGACTCCCGTCAGGCCGAGAATGCACTGCTCAGCACGATGGCCTATCCGGTCACCTGACGCCTGAACACCGTCGCCTCCCAGGGGCGGAAGGCCTGGCCGGGCCGGTGCGGGTCGAGAAAGTTGCTGAGCAGAACCTCATCCCACGTGCCGGGTTCGGGGAGTTCGCCTTCGGCCTCCTGACTGCTCAGGTTTGCCACCACCAGCAACTCGTCGGTCCCGCCCAAGCGTAGATAGGCGAAGATCTGTTCATGGTCTGGCAAGAGGAGCCGGAACTCCCCCTCCCGGACCACGGGCCACTCGTGGCGCAGTTCGATCAGTCGCCGGTAGTGGTGGAAGACCGAGTCGGGATCATCCACCTGATCGGCGGCGTTGATCTCGGGATAGTTTGGGTTGACCGATATCCACGGCTCCCCGGTGGTGAACCCGCCGTGAGCCGAGGCGTCCCACTGCATCGGAGTGCGACAGTTGTCCCGGCTCGTGTACTGCATGGCGGCCAGGAGCGGCCCGCTCTCGATCCCGAGCTCGGTGGCCAGGCGGTGATAGTTGAGCGACTCGATGTCGCGGAACCCCTCAACCGAGCGGAACGGGTAGTTGGTCATCCCCAGTTCCTCCCCCTGGTACACGAACGGGGTTCCCCGGAGCATGTGCAGGACGGTGCCGAGGGCCTTGGCCGAGGCGACCCGGTATCGGGGGTCGTCTGAGCCGAACCGGGACACGACCCGGGGCTGGTCGTGGTTGTTCCAATAGAGGCTGTTCCATCCCCGCTCCGCCAGCGACTCCTGCCAGCGGCCCAGGGAGGTCTTGAGGCTCGACAACCGCACCGGGCGCACGTCGAAACGACCGCCGGGCCCATGATCCACGGACATGTGCTCGAACTGGAACACCATGTCGAACTCGTCACGGGCGGGGTCGGTGAAGAGGGCCGCCTCGTGGGTAGTGACTCCCGGCATCTCCCCTACCGTCAGCAACACCCGCTCGGAAGCGTCGATCACCTCGCGGTGCAATTCCTGAACGAACTCGTGGATCCGGGGGCCGGTGATGAAGCTCTCGGAGCCGTCGCCGAACCCCGTGTCGGCCAGGGGGGGACCGTCCTGGAGGGGCAGTCGTTTCGAGATCATGTTGATGACATCGAGCCGGAACCCGTCGACGCCCCGCTCGATCCACCAGCGCAGGATCGAGTAGAGATCACGACGCACCTCGGGATTCTCCCAGTTGAGGTCCGGCTGGTGACGCGAGAAGAGGTGGAGGAAGTACTCGCCGGTGCCCGGGTCGAAGGTCCAGGTCGGCTCGGAGAAGAAGGACAACCAGTTGGTGGGCTCGGCCCCCCGCGTCCCCGGCTTCGTACCGCGCCGGGGAGGCCGCCACCAGTACCAGTCCCGTTTGGGGTTGTCCCGGCTGGACCTCGACTCGAGGAACCATGGATGCTCGTCGGAGGTGTGGTTGAGCACGACGTCGAGGACGAACTTCATCCCCCGTGCGTGCAGTTCGTCGATTAGCCGGTCGAGGTCGGCCAGGGTGCCGAAGGCGGGATCTACCGCGCAGTGATCGCTGATGTCGTAGCCGTTGTCATGTTGGGGCGAGGGGTAGAACGGCGTCACCCACACCACATCCACCCCCAATTCGTGGAGGTAGTCGAGCTTTTCGATCAGGCCCCCGAGATCCCCGAGACCATCTCCGTCGGAGTCGTAGAAGCTGCGCGGGTACACCTGATAGACCACGGCCCGTTTCCACCAGGGCTCGTCGGCGTTGTGGTCGGTCGATGAACTCACTCTGGGCAAAGTACCAAGGCGGCGCCCCTACCGGCTTGCCATTGCTCCCTACGACCTCCGACCTACGACCTCCGAAGAGTTTGGATCATGGTGGGAGTGGTAGAGGCCTGGCATGGCCACCATCGGATTTCACGCCTCCCACGAACAGATCGCGCCCTCTCGACTGCTCGCCGCCGTTCAGGCCGCCGAGCAAGCCGGCTTCCAGGCCGCCATGTGCTCCGACCACCTCGCTCCCTGGAGCGAGCGGCAGGGCCACTCGGGACATGCCTGGACCTGGTTGGGGGCGGCCCTGCAGGCCACGACCCTGCCCTTCGGAGTGGTCAACGCTCCCGGGCAGCGCTACCACCCGGTGATGATCGCCCAGGCGATCGCCACCCTCGGCGAGATGTTTCCCGGCCGCTTCTGGGCGGCTCTCGGTTCCGGTGAGGCCCTGAACGAGCATGTCACCGGCGAGCCCTGGCCGCGCAAGGAGGTGCGGGACGAGCGTCTGCTCGAAGCGGTCGATGTCATCCGCCGCCTCCTGGCCGGCGAGGAGGTGACCCACTCCGGCCTGGTCCGTGTCGACCGGGCCCGGGTGTGGGAGAAGGCCGACCCGGTGCCATCGCTGGTGGGGGCCGCCGTCAGCGAAGCCACCGCCCGGCGGGTGGGGGGCTGGGCGGATGGCCTCATCACCGTGAACCAACCCCTCGAGCGACTGCGGCGGGTGGTGGAGGCCTTTCGGGAGGGGGGCGGAGACGGCAAGCCCGCCTATCTCCAGATCCACCTGTCGTGGGCTCCGAGCGAGGAGGAAGCGTCCCGGATCGCCCACGAGCAGTGGGCCAGCAACGTCTTCTCCTCCGAGCTCAACTGGGAACTGGAACTCCCAAGCCAGTTCGATGCCGCCGCCCGATATGTCAGCCCCGACGATGTGGCCGGCGGGATCGACGGGCCGGTCCTCACCACCTCCGACCCCGCCCGAATGACGGACTGGCTGGCTCAACTGGCCGGCCTCGGCTTCGACGGCCTTTACCTCCACCATGTCGGCCGGGAACAGCAGCCATTCATCGACACCTTCGGCGACAAGGTCCTTCCGGAGCTGACGACATGAGCAACGAGCGCACCTCGGACCTGTGGTGGAAGAACGCCGTCATCTACTGCCTGGACGTCGAGACCTTCCTGGACTGGAACGGAGACGGCAAAGGTGACCTGGAGGGCCTGACGCAGAAGATCGACTACCTGGCCGGGATCGGCGTCACCACGATCTGGCTGATGCCCTACTACCCCTCCCCCAGCCGGGACGACGGCTATGACATCTCCGACTACTACGGCATCGATCCCCGCCTCGGCCACCCGGGCGACTTCGTCGGCTTCGTGCGCACGGCCAAGGACCGGGGTCTGCGGGTAATCGTCGACCTTGTCATCAACCACACCTCCGACCAGCATCCTTGGTTCCGCGAGTCACGCCGTGACCCCGAGTCCCCCTATCGGGACTTCTACGTTTGGCGGGAGGAGATTCCGGAGGCGCCCGACGCCCAACCGGTGTTCCCGGACGCCGAGGACAGCATCTGGTCGTGGGATGAGAAGGCCGAGATGTACTACCTCCACCACTTCTACTCCCACCAACCCGATCTCAACATCGCCCACCCGCAGGTCCGGGAGGAGATCGCCAAGGTGGCCGGGTTCTGGCTGGAGCTGGGCGTCGACGGATTCCGGGTCGACGCGGTGCCGTTCCTCCTGGAAACGGGAGGCATACCCGGGGCCGAGGACCTCGACCCCCACGGGATGTTGCGCGACCTGCGACAGTTCATCGAGCGACGCAAGGGCACGGCAGCCCTGCTGGGGGAAGTCAACCTGCCACCCCAGCCGCTGCGCCGCTACTTCGGCGACGAGGACGGGGACGAGCTGCACATGCTGTTCGCCTTCCCGGTGATGCAGGCGATGTACCTCGCTCTCGCCCGCCAGGACGCCCGGCCGCTGGCCGCCGCGCTGAGAGCCTTGCCTGAGATACCCGAGGATTCCCAGTGGGCCCATTTCGCCCGCAACCACGACGAGCTCACGCTCGACCAGCTCAGCGACGAGGAGCGGCAGGAAGTGTTCGATGCGTTCGGCCCCGAGGAGCACATGCAGCTGTTCGGGCGGGGGCTGCGGCGCCGTTTGCCCCCCATGCTTGACGGCGACCCCGCCCGGATCCGGCTGGTCTACAGCCTGGTCTTCACCCTGCCCGGGACCCCGGTGCTGTTCTACGGCGAAGAGATCGGCATGGGCGAGAACCTCGACATCGAGGGCCGGCTCAGTGTCCGCACCCCGATGCAATGGAGCCCCGAACCCAACGGAGGGTTCTCGAGTGCCGACAAGCGGCGGCTGGCCCGGCCGCTCCCCGACGGCGAGTACGGGCCCGACAACGTCAACGTCATCGATCAGCGGCGGGATCCCGCCTCGCTGCTGAGCTGGATGGAGCGGATCATGCGGCGACGCCGCGAGACCCCGGAATTCGGTTGGGGGTCGTGGCAGGTGATCGAAACCGGCGACAACGCCCTTCTAGCTCACCGATGCGACTGGGAAGGAGCCAGCGTCCTGGCGGTCCACAACCTCAGCTCCGAGAGCCGGGAGGTGACGATCGACGTCGCCGATCTCGACCCTCCCGAGGAAACGCTCTATCTCGAGGATCTGCTCGTCGCCCGGGCCGGGCCCCGACTCGACGTGGATGAGATCCGCTTCAGCATGGAGGGATACGGCCACCGATGGTTCCGGATCCGCTCCCCCCGCCAGGGAGTCGGCTGACCTTCAGCTCCGGGCCAGCCAGCGTTGCAGGCGCTCTACCGGCCAGGTGTTGACCACCTGATCGGGCGCCACCCCGGCCTTCCGGAGGACGGTGACTGCGTTGGCGAGGTTTCCCCACTCGCGGTGGCGGTGAGCATCGCTGTTGGCGATGAACACGGCACCCAGGTCGGCGGCCAAAGGGATGAACTCGGCGGAAAGGTCGAGGCGATCGATGTGACCGTTGACCTCCAGCGCCGTCGACGTGGCGGCGGCCGCCTCCAGCACCGGTCGCATGTCGAGCCGGATCGGCGGCCGATACCCGATCCGCCGGCCGGTGAGATGTCCGATGGCGTGGATGCGAGGACAGTGGATGGCCGCCAGGACCCTTTCGGTCTGTTCCGGTTCGGGCAGGTCGAAGTAGGAGTGGACCGCGGCCAATCGGAAGTCGAGACGCTCCAGGATGTCGTCGGAATAGTCGACGCTTCCGTCCCGTCCGATGTTCAGTTCGGCACCCTGCAGGATTAGGAACCCGGGTCGGTCCCGCGCCAGCGCCTCGATCTCATCCTGCTGACGGGCGAGGTCATCCGGGCTCAAACCTCCGAAGGCGAGGTCGACGGCGTGATCGGTGATTGCCACGTACTCCAAACCCCGGCGGATGGCCCCGTCGACGATCGAGGCGATCGAGTCGTGGCCGTCGGGCGACCATTCGGAGTGACGATGCATGTCGCCGCGCAGATCCTCGACCGTCACCCCCGCCACCGGCAGCTCCTCGGCCGGGGAGCGGATCACGACCGCTCCGCCCAGGGTGAGGAACCGGGCGGTGCCGGGTTCGTAATCGCAGACGAGCGCCGAGGTCGCCAGGAAGCGACCTGTTTCTTCCGGTGAACCCGCCAGTTCGATGGCGTCGACCCGATCGTCGAGTCTGGCCACGGCTCCGGAGACGGCCAGTTCGACTCCCGGCACATGACGAGTGACGTGATCGCGTAGCTGGAGTCCGAACGACAGCGCCCGCGGAATCGGTATCCCCGCCAGCGCCAGCTCACGTTCGATCCGGTCGAGCCACACGGCCACGGTCGAAGGACCCACCCCCGGGACCGTCTCGACGGCTCCCGTTTCCAGGGCCGCCTCGAGGTCGGCGACGGTCTCGACCTCCAGTTGCGTCTTGAGCTTGCGCAGCATGTCGGGGTTCATTCGCGGCAACCGGCGCAGTTCGGCGGCCGCGACCGGCAATCCGGAACGCAGCTCCTCCAGGCGCTGGATGCTCCCCGACTCCCGGAAATCCCGGATCAGGCCCACCACCCCCTCGCCGATGCCGGGAACCGCCAGCAGCTCCTCCGCGGGGGCGTCGAGATCAGGAGGGACGTCGTCCAGCGACCACACGGCCTGCCGGTAGGCCCGACTGCGAAACGATCTCCGGGCCGACGCCGCCGCCTCCAGGTCGGCCAGGGTCCACAGTTCCCGGGCAAACCGCTGCCTCGGGCTCACCATCCCAACGGCTCCGGCGGGGCGCTCAGGCCTTACCCCGCATCCGGTCGAGGCGCTGAAGCAGCTCGTGGGCGGCGAGCTCGATCTCCTTGTGATCCCACTGGCTGGCACGGAAACGGCTCGCCATCAGCCCGCTGCGATGGACGCGCCGGAAGTCGCCGACCACGAAGGCGTGTCTGCTCTTGGTCCCCTCAGTGGCCCCCTCGGTCAACCCCAGGTGCCACCGCCCGTACTCGTCCCAGTCGTGTTTCTCCAGATATTCGTTCTCGGCGGCGGCATCGGGTTGAACTTCCGACCACTCGCTCCGCACCACGTACTGGCGGCCGTCGATCAGGCGCTCGATCCACTCGACGGCGGCGGGATTGACTGCGTAGCTGGGCATAGCCCCAAGTTACCGGGGCGGCCCGCGGTCGGTGTCGCCCTTGCCGACGCCGTTTCGGAAAGCCACATTCGGGTACGTTTGGACAGCGGCACCCCAACGAAGGAGAACACGTGTCACCATTACTTGCCCAAGTCGACATCGGGGAAACGTTCAGCGATGCCTGGGCCCGGGTCGTCGAACTGACCCCCAAGATCGCCCTCTTCCTCGTCATCCTCATCGTGGGATGGATCGTCGCCAAGGCGGTGTCTCGCCTGCTCGACACGGTGCTCGAGAAGATCGGCTTCGACCGCTGGGTGGAACGGGGCGGAGTCCGCAAGGCTCTGGGGGGAACGCCCTATGACGCCAGCGACCTGCTGGCCAAGGTCGTCTTCTACGCCTTGTTCCTGATCGTGCTCCAGCTGGCATTCGGGGTATTCGGCCCCAACGCCGTCTCCGACCTGATCGCGGGCGTTGTCTCGTACCTGCCCAACATCTTCGTGGCGATCCTCATCCTCGTCGTGGCCTCCTACCTGGCCTCGGCGGTGCGTGACATCGCTCGGGGTGCCCTGAGCGGGGTCGAATACGGGAACCTCCTCGCCACCGCCGCCTATGTGGCGGTACTGGTGATCGGGATCTTTGCGGCCCTCGACCAGCTGGAGATCGCTCCCGCCATCGTGACCGGGCTGTTCTACGCCATCCTGGCTGTGTTCGCCGGTTCGGCGATCGTGGCCATCGGCGGAGGAGGCATCGCCCCGATGCGCCGACGCATCGAGGACTGGCTCGATTCTGCCGCCAGCCAGGTCTCGTCGAGGCCGACGGCAGGCAACCGGCCCGCGCCGGCCCCGCCAGCCCGTGAAACGGGTACCCGGCCCGACCAGGCCTGAGCCCACCCCCCAATTACCAAAGGTCCCGGCGCTTCGGCGCCGGGACCTTTCAATTACGGATCCGGTTCCGCCACTCGGGCGGGATCAGTCCCAGACGTTCGGCCGCCTCGGCCAGTTCGACTGAATCCGAGGCCACTGCGAAGGGGGTGGAACCGCTGGACAGCAGTGCCTCCACCTCCACTCGGCGGGAGCGACCCGCCACGTGGCGAAGCAGGATCGCCTCCACCCGACCCGGATGGGCGACGCTGACCCAGTGATAGATCTCGGGGTCGTGCTGGCCGGTATCCCCGATGAGGACCGCAGGTAGATCGTGGGTGGCGAGAATCTCATCGATGGCAGCCCGCTTGTGCTCATCGTGGCTGCCCTTGATGAACTTGGTCTCGTCGATCCCCATGTCGCGCAGGAAGAGAGGTCCGGTGGGCAGCACCGACCGCTCGATGAAGCCCTGCAGGAACGAGTAGAGGTTCCAGGGACTTGAGCTCACGTAGAAGAAGGGGTTGTCCTCCTCGTGACCGGGTCCTCGCTCCAGCCCCGTGTAGAGACGGGCCACTCCCGGAAACGGGGCCCGGGTCCACGAGGAGCCGGTGAGGGTGGCGACCACCATGTGCAGTTGCCGCTGGACGCCTGTCCGGAGGACGGTGTCGTCGATGTCGCTGATGACCAGGCGGTGCGCCCGGGGAGTGGGCACCATCACTTCGGCCGGCGTGACCCGAACCGGGAGGGAGGAATGGGAGGCTCCGAGTGAGATGTCGATCTCGTGGAAGAGTCGGTCAGGCGCCAGCGAGAGGCCCGCCAGTTCCACCCGGAAATAGCCCTCCTCGTCGCTGATGGTGACGGCACGGACCCCGTCCAACTCCGCCCACACCTCGACACCGGCCACCTCGTTGGTGAGGAACCACCTGATGCTGCGCTGCACTCTCCGCCACAGGGGTTCGATTCCCGTCACCGGGGCCGGGAGCGAGTTGGCCAGGACCCGACCCCGGGCGATGACCCGCTGGGTGGTGCCGTGGCCCTGGAAGGCAATCACGCTCAGGCGTTGAGGAGGCGATCTTAAGCGTCCGACGACCCGGTCGGCCAGCACCTCGGCTCGAAGGGCGAGGCGATGGAGCAGTCGGCGAACGGCGGGCATGAGCGCGACCGTAGCCCGGCCGAAATCCGTCAGCGGTAGCCGATCACGATGCTGCCGTTGGAGGTGGTGACGTCGATGCGGGCCGCGGCGGCGGGGTCGGTACGGAGAGCGGACTCCACCGTCCCGTTGGAGGTATTGGCATCGACGGCATACACCGGGCTGTCGTCGGGCACGTAGATCTCCACCCTCCCGTTGCTCGTCCGCGCCTCGATCCGGTCCGGAGCAGTGCGAAAACCGAGGAGGATGGGACCGTTGCTGGTGTTGGCGGTGATCGAGGGCGAGGCCAGGCCCGATCCATCGATTTGCCCGTTCGAGGTCCGCACCGTCGCCGGACCCTCGAGATCCTGCAACCGGATCGCCCCGTTGCTGGTGCGCACGTCCGACTCGGCTGAGAGGCCACGCAGCTCGATCGCCCCGTTGGCGGTGTCGCCGTTCACCACCACGTCGGCCGGGACCGTGATGTCGTAGGTACCTCGGCAGCCGAACCCGAACAGGTTGGGACAGTCCAGACGTACCCGCAGCACGTCACCGTTCTGCTCTTCGGTCGCCGACCCGCCCCACAAGCCGGTGCGGACGTCCTTTTCCACCACCACCGCGTCGCCGGCGGCGGAGACAGTGATGGCGGCGTTGTCGAGTTCGAACTCGAGCACCCTCACCCCCTCGAAGCTGGTCGTGGACTGCTCCTGGCTGCCCAAACCGACGGCATTCAAGAGGGCGACTCCACCGAGTACGACCAGAACGACGCCGACGGCGATCCCGAGGGTCCTCGATCTGCGGGCAACGGATGGGGCAGTAGTCGTGGCAAACCTCCTTGCCCTCGACCCTAGGGCGGGGCCGGACAGACCGACAGGGTCGTACGACTCTCCCCGATTCCGTTCTGAGGGTCGTTTCTGTCACTTCGAGCGCGCTTTCCGGCCCACAGAACGAAATTCGGGTGACGGTTGTCGACGGGCAGTCGTAAACTTCACAGGGCATGTTCTCCCTCCTGCCCGGACTCGATGTCGCGTCCGGGGTCTCCTCCCATCGAGGATCGATCTCATGCTGATCCAGATCCTCCGTCGCCATCTCCAGCCTTACCGCCGTGAGATGGTCTATGTCGTGGTGCTCCAGCTGATAGGCACCATCGCCTCGCTGTTCCTGCCCAGCCTCAACGCCGACATCATCGACAACGGGGTGGTCACCGGCGACACCGCCTACGTCATCCGTACCGGGGCGGTGATGCTCGGGGTTGCCCTGGTCCAGATCGCCTGCACGATCACCGCCGTCTACTTCGGTGCCCGCACTGCTATGGCCTTCGGGCGGGACCTGCGGACGGCGATCTTCCACCGGGTGGGCGCATTCTCGGCCCAGGAGATGGGCCACTTCGGGGCACCGTCGCTGATCACCCGAAACACCAACGATGTTCAGCAGGTGCAGATGCTGGTGTTGATGGTCTTCACCATGCTGGTGGCGTCGCCAGTGATGATGGTGGGCGGCATCATCATGGCGTTGCGCGAGGACGTCGGGCTCACCTGGCTGGTGGCGGTGGCGGTGCCGCTCCTGATGGCCATCGTCGGCTTCATCGTCAGCCGGATGCTGCCGGGATTCCGAATCATGCAGGGTCGTATCGACAAGGTGAACCAGGTCCTGCGCGAGCAGTTGTGGGGCATCCGGGTAATCCGGGCTTTTGTGCGCGAGCCCCACGAGACCCGCCGATTCGACGTCGCCAACGCCGAGCTGACCGAGGTGGCGGTGACGGTGGGACGGTGGATGTCGGCTTTCTTCCCGGCGGTGATGCTCGTGATGAACCTGTCCAGCGTCGCCGTGCTCTGGTTCGGGGGCTTCCGGATCGAGGCCGGGCTGATGGAGGTCGGCTCGCTGATCGCCTTCCTGTCCTACCTCATCCAGATCCTGATGGCGGTGATGATGTCGACCTTCCTCTTCGTTCTGCTCCCCCGGGCGAGCGTCTCCGCCGATCGGATCGGAGAGGTGCTCGAGACGGAGTCCTCGGTCGTTCTGCCCCTCGACGGCCTCACCCCCGAGCCCCGGGGAGAGATCGAGTTCCGGGGGGTGGGCTTCGGCTATCCGGGAGCCGAGCACCCCGTGCTCACCGACATCTCCTTCGTCGCTCGCCCCGGCCGAACCACCGCCATCATCGGATCGACCGGAGCCGGAAAGTCCACCCTGCTCAACCTGATCCCCCGCCTCTTCGACGTCACCGCCGGATCGGTGGAGGTAGACGGCGTCGACGTCCGCCAGATGGAGGCCGAGGCACTGTGGGCACGCATTGGCCTGGTGCCCCAGAAGGCCTACCTGTTCTCGGGGACGGTGGCCTCCAACCTTCTCTACGGCAAGCCCGACGCCACCGAGGATGAGATGTGGGAGGCGCTCGAGATCGCCCAAGCCCGCGACTTCGTGGAGGCGCTGCCCGAGGGTCTGGAGGCGCCGATCGCCCAGGGCGGAACCAACATCTCGGGCGGCCAGCGCCAGCGTCTGGCCATCGCACGGGCGGTGATCCGGCGCCCCGAGGTGTACCTGTTCGACGACTCCTTCTCCGCCCTCGACGTCGCCACCGACGCCCGCCTGCGGCTGGCGCTAGAGCCGGTCACCGGCCACTCCACCGTGATCATCGTCGCCCAGCGGGTGTTCACCATCCTCGACGCCGACCAGATCGTGGTGCTCGAGAACGGCCGCACCGTGGGCATCGGAACCCACGCTCAGCTGCTGGAGACCTGCCCCACCTACGAAGAGATCGTCGAGTCCCAGCTCAAGGTGGAAGCATCGTGAGCGCCGCCAAGAAGATGAAGGAGACCGAGCGGGTCCAGGGCCAGATGGGGCCTGGCCACGGCATGGGCGGCATCGTCGGCCAGAAGTCGATGGATTTCGGTCCCTCCGCCCGCCGCCTGATGGGTTGGCTGCGCCCGGAGCGAGCCAAGGTGATCGTGGTCGTCGCGGCCGGTATCGTCAGCGTGGCCCTCTCCACCGTCGGCCCCAAGGTGCTCGGTCGGGCCACCGATCTCATCTTTGCCGGAGCGATCGGCTCCCAGCTTCCGGCCGGGCTGACCAAGGAACAGGCCGTCGAGGCGGCCCGCGCCCAGGGCCAGGACCGGATCGCCGACCTCCTCTCGGGCATCGACCTGATCCCGGGCCAGGGAATCGACTTCGACGCCGTGGCCGCCGTGCTGTTGATCGTGCTGTCCCTCTACCTCGGCTCGGCCCTGCTCTCGTTTCTTCAGGGCTACCTGCTCAACGACGTGGTGCAGAGCACCGTTTACCGGATGCGTGCCGCCGTCGAGGACAAGCTCAACGCCCTCCCTCTCCGCTACTTCGACCAACAGCCCCGGGGGGAGTTGCTGAGCCGGGTCACCAACGACATCGACAACGTCTCCCAGACCCTCCAGCAGACCATGAGCCAGATGCTCACCTCGCTGCTGACGGTGTTGTTCGTGGTCGGGATGATGTTCTACATCTCCCCCCTCCTGGCCCTCGTCGCCCTGGTCACCATTCCCATCACGATGGCGGTGGCGGCGGCGGTAATGAAGCGGTCCCAGGTCAAGTTCATCGACCAGTGGCGGCGGACCGGTGCCCTCAACGCCCAAATCGAGGAGGCCTTCACCGGCCACGCCCTGGTCAAGGTGTTCGGCCACCAGCGCGAGGTCGAAGAGGTCTTCGCCGACGAGAACCAGGAGCTGTTCGAGGCCAGCTTCGGTGCCCAGTTCCTGTCGGGGCTGATCATGCCGCTGATGATGTTCATCGGGAACCTGAACTATGTGGCGATCGCGGTCATCGGCGGGCTGCGGGTGGCGAGCGGCACCATGAGCCTGGGGGACGTCCAGGCCTTCATCCAGTACTCGCGCCACTTCACCCAGCCGGTCACCCAGATCGCCTCCATGGTCAACCTGCTCCAGTCGGGGGTGGCCTCGGCCGAGCGAGTGTTCGAGCTGCTCGACGCCGACGAGGAGGTTTCGGATCGCCAGCATCCCGTCCGCATCGACGACCCCCACGGGCGGGTCGAGTTCGAGAACGTCTGGTTCAGCTACGAGGAGGACCAGCCGCTGATCGAAGATCTGTCGCTGGTGGTGGAACCCGGCCAGACGGTGGCCATCGTCGGGCCCACCGGAGCCGGCAAGACGACCCTGGTCAACCTGATCATGCGCTTCTACGAGCTCGACGCGGGACGGATCACACTCGACGGCGTCGACATCTCCCGCATGCGACGGGAGAACCTGCGCTCCAGAATCGGCATGGTGCTCCAGGACACCTGGCTCTTCCAGGGAACGATCCGCAACAACATCGGCTACGGCCGCCCCGACGCGACCGAGGACGAGATCGTGGCGGCGGCGACGGCCACGTTCGTGGACCGCTTCGTCCATTCGCTCCCCGAGGGGTACGACACGGTGATAGATGAGGAAGGCAGCACGGTCAGCGCCGGTGAGAAGCAGTTGATCACCATTGCCCGCGCCTTCCTGGCGGATCCCGCCCTACTCATCCTCGACGAGGCCACCAGTTCGGTCGACACCCGCACCGAGTTGCTGGTCCAGCACGCCATGGCCGCCTTGCGCACCGACCGGACCAGCTTCGTCATCGCCCACCGTCTCTCCACGATCCGCGACGCCGACGTCATCCTGGTGATGGAGCACGGGCGAATCGTCGAGCGCGGCACTCACGACGAACTGATGGGGGCCGGCGGCGCCTACGCCGCCCTCTACCAGGCCCAGTTCTCGGGCCCGGCCTCACCCCCGCCCGCCCCTACCACCGAGCCCTCCCCACCACCACTCGCCGCCGGCTGAGGTGGGCCGAACCGTTTTGTGGGTCGGAAATGACACCTCCGGCGCGCTTTTCAGCCCACAGAACGATTCGCCGGGCCGTTCGACCCTGGTGGCGGAAACCCGCCGGGAGGAGGATCGGGCAATCATGTCGACGACGGCCGGGACGCTGCGCCCCGGGCAGGCAACTGAGGATGGACCGAGCCCTCGCTGGTGGTGGGACACACTGGAGAAGAGGTCGCATACCGCGGCTACATCCTCACCCGGATGAGCGAGTTGCTCACGGGGCGCTGGTGTATCTGGGCGGCCGTACTCCTCTCGTCGGGATTGTTCGGCCTCGCCCACACCGAGCAGGGAGCGGTCGGAGTGGCGCTCGCCTTCATCGACGGGTTTGCGTTTGCCCTCCGGCTGCGTACCGGAACCCTGTGGGCTGCCATTCTCGCTACGGATTCATGAATACGATCGGATTCGTCGCCTTCTACTTCCTCGGTCCGATCCACGCCCTGTGGTGAGCGGGACGCGAAAAGCAACCACCCAAATCGCTTGCGGGCATCGGCGGGGTGGGTCTACAGTCGCCCATGCAGGGCCCGAGTGGCGTGAACGAGAGCTGGGTGCCTTCCCGGCTGAGAGTTCGGCAATAGGAGCCGACGATCGTTGAACCTGAGTCCAGGTAATGCTGGCGCAGGAAGCACGTCGGTCGGGCCCTGTGTTAATTCTCACCGCTCCCAACCATCTTCTCGGCGGAATGGCGACTCTCACCGCACGAGTTCCACCGACCACTTAGGCTGAAGGGGCGGCTCGAGCAAGACGCCGCCACGATGGACCCAACCCCAGCCCAGCCCAGGACGATGGACCCAACCCCAGCCCAGCCCAGGGAGCGACGGCGGATCACAGCCCTGTTCGCCGACGTGGTGGGGTCGACTTCACTCGCCGAGGCGATGGATCCCGAAGACTGGGCCGTCCTGATGAATCGAGTCTTCGATGCCCTGGCTCGATCGGTGGAGCGCTATGAGGGCACAATCACTCAGTTCGGGGGCGACGCCATTGTGGCGGTGTTCGGCGCCCCTCGGGCGCACGAGGACGATCCGTGGAGGGCCGTCCAGGCAGCACTCGACATTGTGACCGGGATCGAGCAGCTCAACTCTGGGGCGGAGCAGAGGGTCCAGATAAGGGTGGGCATCAACACCGGCCTGGCGGTGGCGGGCGCAGTCGGAAGCGGCAGCTACTCCGAGTACACGGCTCTCGGCGACCCCATGAACGTGGCGGCTCGCCTCGAATCCTCAGCCGAACCCGGATCGGTTCTGATCGGCGAGGAGACCTACCGGTTGATCGGTCCGGATGTCGAGGTCCGTGACGTGGGGTTGCTCGATTTGAAGGGGAAGTCGGCTCCGATCCGCGCCTACGAGGTGACAGGTTCCCGTCGGGCCCCCACCCGTACTCGGGGGATACCGGGGCTGCACAGCCCATTGGTGGGCCGCGGGGAGGAGCTGGCCAAGCTCGAAGAACTGGTGGGTATAGCCGCCGCCGGCCGGGGCCGGGTGGCAGTCGTCCTCGGCGAACCCGGCATCGGCAAGAGCCGCCTGCTCCGTGAGCTCCGCGCTCGGATCAGCCAGACCGAAGGACCGGGATGGGTGGTAGGACGATGTCTCTCATACGGGGCGCAGATGCCCTACCACCTGCTGACGTCGCTGATCGGATCGCTCCTGGACGCCGCCGACACCGAAGACCCCGAACTCGTGGTTCAGGCAGTTGAGGAACGGGGCAAGGAGCTGATCGGCGACGAAGCCCCCGCGCTGAAGGATCTCGCCGAGATCACCGGAGCAGTGGAAGCTTCCGACGAAGGCGATCGTGCCAAGCTGGATTCCTATCTAGCGGCTCTCTCGACCCTCATCCGCACTCGTGCTTCCAGCCACCATCCACTGGTGATCGTGTGCGAGGACGTCCACTGGGCGGACCCCTCCTCCGCCGAACTGCTCGCCGAGCTGATCCCGGCCTGTCACGACGCTCCGGTCCTGCTGGTCCTGATCAGCCGGCTGGATCGAACCTCCGCGGGGTGGGACATCGTCCAATCCGCTCGACAGAATCTCGGGGAGGCCCTCACGGAAATCTCTCTCGGCCCACTGGAAGGCGACGACGCCCGCGCCCTCGTCTCGCACCTGCTGGCGATCGACGCTCTTCCCGAGGAGCTGCGGAGGCTGGTGCTCGAGAAGGCTGAAGGCAATCCGTTCTTCGTCGAAGAGGTGGTGCGGATGCTGATCGAGCGGGATGCCATCGAGCAGCGAGGGGAGCGCTGGACCGCCACGCAGGCGATGGCGTCGATCGAAGTCCCCAACACGGTCGAGGCCCTCAT
>DATHVR010000103.1:0-27282 GCA_035461175.1 Acidimicrobiia bacterium
GGCCATCCAGTGGCGCCACCCGACTCGAAGCCGAAGCACCACGGGGTGAGGCCGTCATCGACCATTTGCTGGGAGAGAGCGACCATGTCCTCGTAGGTTTCGGGGGTCTCATAACCACCGTCCTCGAAGGTCGGGATGTGATAAAAGACGACCGACTTGAAGTTCGGGAACCACGGGATTCCGTAGTGCTGGCCGTCTTCACAGAGGCCAAGGTCCATCCAGAACTTCGAGTGATTCTCTTCCATTTCCGCGATGTCGAAGCCCATCTCTTCCAACGAGACGAGGGCACCTTCATCGGCGAAAGCACAGATCGAAGCCGGCTGGGGGGTGAAGGCGACCTCGGGCGGATCTCCGCCGTCGACTGCGATCCTCAACTCGTCCTCGAAACCATCCGAGCCGCGGTATGTGATGCTCGAACCCGTCTGCTCGTTGTAAACGTCCACAAACCCGGCGAGGGCATCACCCTCGACGCCGGTGGGCGCTCCGAAGAGTGCGAAGTCGGCTCCTACCTCTTCGGCTCCTTCACCATCCACCGTCGTGGCGGTGTCGCCGTCAGCGGTGGTGGTATCCGCGCCGTCGCCATCACCGTCGCCGCAAGCGGCTACGAGCATGGCGAGTACCGCGAGAAGAGCCCATAACTTGGACCATTTCCTCATCGATTCCTCCTGTTGGATAATCGGTTTTCATGCCGATGTCTGAGCAGTTCACGGCCTCAGCCGAAGCTGCGGCTGTAAACGCTTTCAGACAATATGAGTTACAGCAAACTTACGTCAAGTAACAGGGCCGGAAGTCCCTCGACACCGGAAACGGGTCGGCATCTCGACTTTGACAACCGGCGCCGACCGATCCCCGACCCGAGCCAGCACCATCACCGCCGCTTGAGCCGCCTGCTCCGACACCGGTTGCCGCACGGTCGTGAGCCCGACCGCCGCCGCCACCGGTTGGTCGTCGAAACCCACGACCGACACATCCTCCGGGACCTTCAATCCCGCTTCGCCGACGGCCTGGATCGCTCCGATCGCCATTTCGTCCGAAGCGCAGAACACGGCGGTGGGACGGCGGGCGAGCAGAGCACTCATCGCCTCGTGACCGCCCTCGACCGTGAAACCGCCCGCCGCCTGGAGGTCGGGATCGGGCTCGAGGCCCCGTCGCGCCAGTGCCATCGTCATTCCTTTGCGCCGCTGCTCGGCCGACTCGATCTCGAGCAACTCCCCCACGGCTCCCCCGATGAAGCCGATGCGCTCGTGACCCAGATCGAGCAGATGATCGACGGCGCCGGCGGCGGCGGCGGCATTGTCGATGCCGACCGCGTCGAACCGGCCGGTGTCCACCCCGATCGTTGCCACCGGCAGACCACCCTCGTCCAGGTCGCTCCAGATGGATTCCGGCATGAAGATGTCTACGACCAGCATCCCGTCGACCCGTTTGCGCAGCGAGGGAAGGGTCTCGACGAAATGGTCGCGTCCCGACTGGTCTGCCACCACCACCAGGTGCATGTCGATCTGATCGTCGGCGAGGATCGACTCGATCCCGGCCAGGATCCGGGAGTAGAACCAGGTGTCGAGGATGGGCAGCGCCACCCCGATCGTGCCGCTGCGACCCGCCGCCAGACGGGAAGCGTGGGGATTGGGCTCGTACCCGAGTTGTTCGGCCACCTGCCGGACTCGTAGGCGCGTGCCTGCCGAGACGTGGGGGAGGTCGCGCAGCGCCCGGCTGACTGTCGCCACCGAGACCCCGGCCCCCTCGGCTACGTCCACGATGGTGATCTGCTTGGCCACGGCCAATCCGACTGTAAGCGTTTACAGGACCTTGCGGCAAACGGTCCGGGCGAACTCGCAGAGGAGCGGGGGTCGATAGGCTGCCGTCGATGAAGTGGTGGACCGACGCGGTGGGATACGAGGTCTACATCCGCTCCTTCGCCGACTCGAACGGAGATGGGATCGGCGATTTCGCCGGCCTCACCTCCCGCCTCGATCACCTGGCGTGGCTGGGCATCGACGTGGTTTGGGTCACCCCTTTCTACCCCTCTCCCCAGGCGGACTTCGGCTACGACGTCTCCGACTACACCGGTGTCGACCCGGCCTACGGCAACCTGGGAGACTTCGACCGATTCGTGGGCCGGGCCCACGAGCTGGGCTTGCGGGTGATGATCGACATCGTGCCCAACCACACCTCCAGCGACCACCCCTGGTTCCGGCAGGCGCTGGCCGACCCGTCCTCGCCCCAACGCCAGTACTACATCTTCCGTCCGCCCGCTCCCGACGGCGGGCCTCCCAACAACTGGCTCTCCCACTTCGGAGGCCCGGCCTGGACGCGCGACGAGGCCAGTGGCGAGTACTACTGCCACCTGTTCCTACCCGACCAGCCCGACCTCGACTGGGCCAACCCCGCCGTGCGCACCGAGTTCGACGCCATCCTCGGCTTCTGGCTGGAGCGCGGCGCCGACGGGTTCCGCATCGACGTCGCTCATGCCCTGAGCAAGCACCCCGACCTGCCCGACAATCCCCAGAACCGGCCGCTGCCCCCCGACCCCACCCCCGGCCAGGCTTTCGCCGCCTTCGACCATGCCCATGACCTGGGCCAGGAGGCGTCGAACGACATCTATCGGCGCTGGAAGTCCCTGCCGGGCGCCGAATCGGCGGTCCTGGTGGGAGAGGTGTACATCCAGGATGTGGAGAAGAGCGCCTCCTATATGGGAGTCGGCGGCCTCGACCTGTGCCTCTTCTTCGGGCTCAACCGCCGTCCCTGGGACGCCACCGCCTTCGTGGATGAGATCCGGGAGTGGTCCGAGGCGTCCCCGGACGGGTTTGCCTGGACCATCGCCAGTCACGACGAGAACCGCCCCCCGACCCGCTTCGGCGGCGGGGATCTCGGCCGGGCCCGCGCCCTCGCCATCTGGACCCTGCTCGGCTCCCTTCCCGGCCTTCCCTTCCTGTACCAGGGAGAGGAACTGGCCCTGGAGGACGCCCACGTCTCACCCGAACACGTCCAGGACCCGGTCGGCCACGAGGCCTACGCCGAGGGACGCGACCCGTGCCGGACCCCGATGCCATGGGACGCCACCGCCCACGGGGGCTTCACCACCGGGGAGCCGTGGCTGACCTCCGCCCCCCGCCGGCCGGAGGAGACGGTCGAGGCGCAGCGGCGCGATCCGGGGTCGCACCTCCACCTGTTCCAGGATCTGATCGCCACCCGCAAGCGGCTGGCGGATCGGCGACGGGGAGTGGTCGAGTGGCTGCCGGCTCCGCCGGGCGTAGCCCTCCTTCTGACCGGATCTGTTCTCACGATGGCGAATCTGGACGATCGGCCGGTCACGGTCCAGTTGCCCGCCGGCGACTGGCAGCCCGAATTCGACACCCGGCGCGGCGATTTGCCCGACGTCCGGTCCAACGTGCAGTTGCCGCCCGCCTCGGCTCGCGTTTATACGGCGGTCTGATCTTCAGGGAGCAGCGGTCCCCGAGTCGGGTTCCACCATCAGGTCCGACGTGTCCACTGCCTCGAAGTCGGAGCCCCGGATCGCCTTCAGTTGGCGCAGGACGTCGTTGTCCCAGCGGGGATCGGGAGCGCCGGACAGGTACCAGGACGACCCGTTGTCGGCCAGGACGATCCCGTAGGACTTCATCGCCTCGGCGATCACCCGGGCATCAGGTGCAAACCCCGTGGTGTCGAAGTCCGAGCGGAGCCGAAACCGCTGGCCCATGGGGGGAAGCTCGGTGATGCTGCCGGAACCGGCATGGTGGCGGGCGGGCCAGACGTGAGCGTCGGCGGTGCGGGGGGCCGTGAAGCGGAGGGCGTGGCTGATCCGCCCGGAAGCGACCTCGTCGTAGGTGACCAGGCCGGGGAAGATCGGGAGACCGGCGGCATCGGCCGAGGTCCACCCGTCGGGACGCAAGGCCGAGGAGTCGAGTTCGAAGACCGCCCCCGAGGCCGCCTCCCACGACCCGTCCGGACGGGGATAGGCCGAGAACAACTCATAGAGCCGACAGCGATGGCGGTCGACCACGATGACGTGCCGGTCACCGGAGGCCTCGGCCCCGCCCTCGATCGGAGCGTCGGCCGGTACCGGATAGGGACCGGGGTCGGATTCGTCGCCGTGGGCGGTGAAGTGGATCGGGACCGGCGGAGTGGCGGCGTCGATCTCGACATAGGGGATCCCGATCGGGCTGTCGGAGCCCGGCGGCCACACCCCCGACCCGAAGTCGGGATGGACTGTGGCCGAGGCGCCGATCGCCTCGAGGTAGGCCTCTGAACGGGCGTCCACCGGCAATCCGCTCACCGGCGTGTTCCATATGTCGTCGGCGGGGAGCGTCCGGCACCGGGGCGGCGGCACGGCGGCGTCGAGTCCCAAAGCGCGGGCGAGGAAGGTGGCCATCTCCGCCCGGGTCACCGGCGAGTCCGGACAGAACCGATCATTCACCGGCGGATTGCACCCCCGCGTGATCCCGGCCGCCGCCAGGGCCCCGATGTCCCGCTCGAAAGGCGACCCGCCCAGATCGACGAAGCCGGCCGGAGCCGAGGTCAGACCCAGCGCCCGAACCAGAAACGCCGCCATCTGCCCCCGGGTCACCGAATCGGAAGGACAGAACCGGTCATTCACCGGCGGATTGCACCCCCGGGTGATGTCCTCCGCCGCGATCGCCTCGATCGATCCCTCGTGGACCGAGCCGTCGTCGTCCACGAAGGTCCCACCCGGGGGGAGGGCGGCGATGAGGAGGGAGGCCAGAGAGACGGCGAGAATGCGCATCGCCCTCTCTCGGCCCCGTCGGGGGCTTCGTTTAGTCGGAGGAGGGCCGGCGCCAGCCAATCGCCAGCTGTATGGCGGCCACCACCAGGCCGCCCCCCACCACCGCCAGACCCGTCCATCCGTCCAGGGAGCCGGCCCATCCCAGCAGGTGGTCGAGCGAATATTCGCCTGGTCCCAGCACGGCGATGCCGGCGGCGAGGACCGCCAGGGTGGCGACGTACTCCCAGCCCTCGTCCGGACGGCGGAATACGAAGAAGCCGGCAAAGCGATGGATAGCCCAAAAGGCGTTGGCGGCCACGATCACCACACCTGCTGCCGCCGCCGGGGTCAGCAAGCCCACTATCAGGCCTGCGCCGGCGGCGAGTTCGCCCAGCCCCGAGGCGATAGCCACCGGCCGGGGCGGCCGGAATCCTTTGGCGGCGAACCACCTGGTGGTCCCGTCCAGGGAGCGGGTGTGGTTGACGCCGTGGGCGACCATCACCGCTCCCAGCCAGAGCCGAAACCCCAACAGCACGACGTCCATCATGAGCTGAGTTCGACGATGATCTCGTCGGCGGCGGCGTCGGCCCAGGGGTCGCCGTCGACCGCCTCCAGGATCTGCGCCAGCGCCGTGGGAGTAATGAAGTCGCCCAGTCGCCCCAGCACGTAAGCCGCATAGAATCCCGCCCACAGCTCGTCCCGTTCGCCCCCGAGCGCCATCTCCTCATACTCATGGTGAGCGGCAGCCGCCGCCTCCAGCGCTGAAACAAGCTCCGCCCGATCCATGGATTGAGACTAGGGCTTCCCCGCCGCCCGCGCTGCGGGCGCGGGGTGGCTTTGTCCCCCACGAAGTGGAAGAAGGTCCCTGCCGCCGGAGCTTGCGAGGCGGGAGGTAGGGGGCAAGTGTGCGAGACGGGTTCACCCGGCCCTGCGGGCCGCCCCTACCCCGCTACGCGGGGACCCCTTCCCCCCTCGCTTCGCTCCCGGGGGGAAAGGACCTCCGACCTACTCCAGTGCCCAGGTGAGGACCTGGGTCATGTCGTCGGTGAAGTGGAAGGTCATCTCCTCGCGGATCGCTTCGGGCACGTCGTCGAGGTCGACCTCGTTGCGGAGGGGAAGGATCACCTCGCTTAGCCCGGCCCGATGGGCGGCCAGCACCTTCTGCTTGACTCCGCCGATGGGCAGCACCTTGCCCTGCAGGGTCACCTCGCCGGTCATGCCCACGTCGGCGCGCACCTTGCGGCCTGTGAGCAAGGAGGCGAGGGCGGTGGTCATGGTGATTCCGGCCGAGGGACCGTCCTTGGGAATGGCGCCGGCGGGAACGTGGAGGTGGAACCTCCGGTCGAGCCCGTCGGGTCCGATGGCCAGTTCCGCCGAATGCGACTCGATGAACGAGAGAGCGATTCGGGCCGACTCCTTCATGACGTCGCCCAGCTGACCGGTGAGAAGCAAGTCGCGCTTGCCCTCCATGGCGGTCGCCTCGATGAACAGCACGTCGCCGCCGGCTCCGGTGACCGCCAGGCCGGTGGCCACTCCAGGCACGTCGGTGCGATCCTTGGCCTCGTCCTTCCACACCTTGGGCTTGCCCAGGTACTCGACGACGTCCGCGTCGTCGACCTCGACCGGCTCGGTGGAGTCGCCGGTGGCGACCACGGTCGCCACCTTGCGAGCCAGCTTGCCCAGCTGACGCTCGAGATTGCGCACACCCGCCTCGCGGGTGTATCGATCGACCACGGTGGCGAGAGCTCCATCGGTGACCGTGAGCTCCTCGGGCTCGAGGCCCGCCCCCCGCAGCTGCCGGGGCAGCAGATGGTCCCGGGCGATGGCCACCTTCTCGACGTCGGTGTAACCGTCGATCGAGATCACCTCGGTGCGGTCGAGCAAAGGAGCCGGGATGGTCTCCAGAATGTTGGCGGTGGCGACGAACAAGACGTCCGAAAGGTCCAGGTCCATCTCCAGGTAGTGATCACGGAAGGTGTGGTTCTGGGCCGGGTCGAGCACTTCGAGCAGGGCCGAGGAGGGATCGCCCCGCCAGTCGTTGCCGACCTTGTCCATCTCGTCGAGCAGAAAAACCGGGTTCATTGCCCCGGCCTCGGTCAGGGCGCGCACGATCCGACCCGGGCGGGCGCCGACATAGGTGCGGCGATGGCCCCGGATCTCGGCCTCATCGCGGACGCCACCCAGGGCGACACGGACGAACTTGCGGCCGAGGGCGCGCGCCACCGACTCGCCCAGCGAGGTCTTACCGACTCCGGGCGGGCCGACCAGCAGCAGGATGGCTCCTGCCCGCCGGTCGTCGTCGGCCTCGAGCCCACGCTCCTTGCGCAGCTTGCGCACGGCCAGGTGCTCGACGATGCGTTCCTTGACGTCGTGGAGGCCGGTGTGGTCGGTGTCCAGCACGGCCCACGCCTCGTTCAGGTCGAGACGATCCTCGGTCCGGGTCTGCCACGGCACCTCGAACACGGTGTCGAGCCAGGTACGGATCCACGAGTGCTCGGGAGACTGCTCGCTCATCCGTTCAAGGCGATCGATCTCCCGCTGGACTGATTCGGCCACCTTCTCGGGCAGCTCGGCCTCGGCCAGCCTCTCCCGATACTGACCGGCGACGTCGTCGTCGTCACCGAGTTCCTTGCGGATCGCCTCCATCTGCTGGCGAAGGATGTATTCGCGCTGGCTCTTGTCGATGCGCTCGGCCGCCTCATCCCGCACCTTGCGGCGCAGGTTCAGATCGGCCAGGACCTCGCGCATCCAGTCCAACAGCTTGCCCAGGCGGGCGTGGAGGTCGATGGTCTCCAGAACCTCCACCTTCTGTTCGAGCGACAGGTCGGGCGAGTACACGGCCAGGTCGGCCAACTGGGAGGGGTTGTCGATCGAGAGGAAGCGTTCGGCTATCCCGCCCACGCCCCGCAGGTCGAGGACCTCGGTCACGACGGCCCGGTATTCGGCCACCAGGTCGTCGAGAGCGGGGTCGTTGATGACGTCGGCCTCGGCCACCGGCTCGGCATGGCACCACAGTGCCCCCGCCTCGTCGGTGGTGCCGGATCCGACCCGGGCCCGGCCCAGGCCGGAGACGACCAAGTTGCCGTCTTCGTCGGTGTCGGTGATCTCGGCCACGGTTCCCACCGAGGCGTAGCGGCCTTCGATACGGGGAACGAGCAGCAGGCGACTGTCGGCGTTGCGGGCCGCCTCGAGGGCGATCTTGCCCTCGGCGGTCTCCATCCGCAGGGTGACGATCATATGCGGGAAGACCACCCCGTTGGTGAGGGGCAAGACCGGAAGTGAGAGTTGATCAGTGTCTGGCATGGTGGACCTCTGCGAGTAAGCGATCTGAGGGTATTCGACTCAAGGAAACCCTGACCACCACCAGCATATTCCAACCGGTCGACAAAATTCACCCCGAGATTCATGAAATATGACAAGGGTTGACTCAGGTTATACTGTGTGTCCAGTTCTGCACGAAAGGATTTGAAACCATGGCACGAGCAGTCGGCATCGACCTCGGAACCACCAACAGCGTGATCGCCACCCTGGAAGGGGGCGATCCCACCGTCATTCCCAACGCCGAGGGAGCCCGCACCACCCCCTCGGTCGTCGCCTTCAAAGAGGGCGAGATCCTGGTGGGCGAGGTGGCCAAGCGCCAGGCGATCACCAACCCGGACAAGACCGTGCGCTCCGTGAAGCGCCACATGGGCGGGGACTGGTCGATCGAGGCCGACGGCAAGGACTACACCGCCCAGGAGATCTCGGCCCGCATCCTGATGAAGCTCAAGCGGGACGCCGAGTCCTACCTGGGAGCCCCGGTGACCGACGCCGTCATCACCGTTCCGGCCTACTTCAACGACGCCCAGCGCCAGGCCACCAAAGAGGCGGGTCAGATCGCCGGCCTCAACGTCCTGCGCATCATCAACGAGCCGACCGCCGCCTCGCTCGCCTACGGCCTCGACAAGGAAGGCGACCAGACGATACTGGTCTTCGACCTGGGCGGCGGCACTTTCGACGTGTCCGTGCTCGAGATCGGCGAAGGCGTCTTCGAGGTCAAGGCCACCTCGGGTGACACCGAGCTGGGCGGCGATGACTGGGACCAGGTCATCATCGACTGGCTGGTCAAGTCGTTCGAGGGCGACCACGGCGTCGACCTCTCCAAGGACCGCATGGCGGTCCAGCGGCTCAAGGAGGCTGCCGAGAAGGCCAAGATCGAGCTGTCCTCGGTGACCGAGACCGAGATCAACCTGCCCTTCATCACCGCCACCGCCGAAGGCCCGCTCCACCTCCAGCAGCGGCTGACCCGCTCGGAGTTCGAGAAGCTGTCGGCCGACCTGCTCGAACGGACCAAGGGCCCGTTCCGCCAGGCCATCAAGGACGCCGGCATCGACGTGTCCGCCATCGAGCACGTGATCCTCGTCGGCGGCTCCACCCGCATGCCTGCCGTCCAGGAAGTCGTGAAGGAACTGGCCGGACAGGATCCCCACAAGGGCGTCAACCCCGACGAGGTGGTGGCGGCCGGTGCTGCCATCCAGGCCGGGGTCCTAAAGGGCGATGTCAAGGACGTCCTCCTGCTCGACGTCACCCCCCTCACCCTCGGGATCGAGACCAAGGGCGGGGTGATGACGCGGATGATCGAGCGCAACACCACCATCCCCACTCGCAAGTCGGAGATCTTCACCACGGCCGAGAGCAACCAGCCGGAAGTCGAGATCCACGTGCTCCAGGGCGAACGCGCCATGGCGGCCGACAACAAGAGCCTGGGCAAGTTCCGGCTCACCGGCCTGCCCCCGGCCCCGATGGGCGTGCCCCAGATCGAGGTCACCTTCGACATCGACGCCAACGGCATCGTCAACGTGAATGCCAAGGACAAGGCCACCGGCAAGGAGCAGGCCATGACCATCACCGGCGGCACCGCTCTCGCCAAGGACGATATCGACCGCATGGTCAAGGACGCCGAGGCCTACGCCGAGGAGGACCGCCAGCGCCGGGAGGCGGTCGAAACCCGCAACCAGGCCGAGCAACTGGTCAACCAGACCGAGAAGGTGCTGCAGGAGCAGGGCGAGAACCTAAACGAGGACGAGCGCGCGCCGATCGACTCCGGTCTCGCCGACCTCAAGACCGCCCTCGGCTCCGAGGACACCTCGACCGAGGACCTGCGCTCCAAGATGGAACACCTGGCCCAGGTCTCCCAGGGTGCCTTCACCCGCATGTACCAGGAAGCCGCCCAGCAGGCCCAGGCCGCCGGCGGTGACGCCGGAACCAGCGAGCCCGCCTCCGACGATGACGTGGTCGACGCCGAGATCATCGACGAGGGTGACGAAGAATGATGGGTCGGAGGTCGGAGGTTCTGAGTCGGAAGTCGGAAGTCGGAGGTCGGAAGCCAGAAGGCAGCCGTCCGGAGTGCGCATGACCGAGCATCAGCCCGAAGAGGAGGTCGTGAATGCCGAGGTGGTGCTGGATGAGTCCGAGACCCATCCCACCCCCGAGGATCTGGGCGTCGACCTCCCCGAGGACCCGGAAGAAGCCATCGATCTGCTGCTCCTCAAGCTGAAGGAGGCACGAGAGGAAGCCGGCTCCTACCTCGACGACCTCAAGCGAGTGGCGGCCGACTTCGACAACTACCGCCGCCGCGCCACCCGCGAGGCGGCGGAGACCACCCAGCGCGCCGCCGAGCGGATCCTGGTCGAACTTCTTCCGGCCCTGGACAGTTTCGACGCCGCCGTGGCAGTGGAACCCTCCACCGAGTCGGAGGAGAAACTGCTGGCGGGGATGCATCGAACCCACGAGCAGATCCTCACCATCCTCCGCAACCAGGGCCTGGCGGTCGTCCCGACGGTGGGCGAGCCGTTCGACCCCGAGATCCATGAGGCCGTGATGTCGCCGGCGGACGGCGAGGGACGCCTGATCGTGTCCCAGGAACTCCGTCGGGGCTACACCCTGAAGGATCGCCTGGTGCGGCCGGCGCTGGTGGCCCTCGAGTACGAAGGTGAGGCCGGGCAGGCGTGAACCGGGAATGGGTGGAGAAGGACTTCTACTCGATCCTGGGGGTGTCCTCCGACGCCCCTCAGGACGAGATCAAGCGCGCCTATCGCAAGCTCGCCCAACAACTCCACCCCGACGCCAACCCGGGAGACACCACCGCCGAGGACCGGTTCAAGGACGTCTCCGAGGCGTACGCCGTCCTCTCCGACCCGGAGCAGCGCAAGGAGTACGACCAGGTCCGGCGTCTGGCCTCCTCCGGCGCCTTCTCCGGGGGCTATGGAGGGGGCGGGGGCTTTGGGGGCCAACAGGTCCGAGTCGAGGACCTGTCCGACCTCTTCGGGGGTATGGGCGGTCTCGGCGACCTGTTCGGAGGGGGACGCCGCACCCGGGGAGGCACCGGACCCCTGCGCGGCTCCGACACCACCGCCGACCTCACCATCTCCTTCGAGGAGGCCTTTCACGGCGTCACCACCACCCTCCAGGTCCGGGGTCAGGCGGCTTGTTCGCATTGTGGCGGCTCGGGGGCCGAACCCCCGTCGCGCCCCAAGTCCTGCCCGACCTGTGGCGGGACCGGTTCGGTCGCCCGCAACCAGGGATTCTTCTCTTTCAGCGAGCCCTGTCCCCAGTGCCGCGGTTCGGGCACCATCATCGACGACCCCTGCAGCCAGTGCCGGGGCTCGGGGGTAGAGGTCCGGACCCGCTCGATGAAAGTGCGGATACCCCCGGGCATCAAGGACGGGGCCACCATCCGACTGGGCGGCAAGGGCGGCCCGGGCGGCAACGGAGGACCGGCAGGCGACCTGCTGGTCAAGGTCCACGTCACTCCCCATCCCGTGTTCGGACGCAGCGACAACAACCTGACCGTGACCCTGCCGATCAGCTATTCCGAGGCGGCCCTGGGGACCAAGCTGTCGGTTCCGACCATGAACGGGTCCGTCAAGGTGCGGATCCCCGCCGGCACTCCCAGCGGCAAGGTGTTCCGGGTCAAGGGCCGCGGCTTCACCACCGAACGCGGGCGCACCGGCGACCTCCTGGCCCGGGTCGAGATCCAGGTTCCCTCCAAGCTGTCGAAGGACGAGAAACGGCTGCTCGAGCAACTCGCTTCCTACGACACGGACGAGATGCGCGCCCACCTCGCCGACCATCTGACATGAGGAGCCCAGCATGACCGACAGAACCAAGAAGCGAGCCGTCTTCGTGATATCGGTGGCGGCCGAGCTGGCCGGCATGCACCCCCAGACCCTGCGCATCTACGAGCGCAAGGGCCTGATCGACCCCTATCGCACCCCGGGTGGAACCCGCCGCTACTCCCAGGAGGACATCGAGCGGCTCAAGCTGATCAGTGAGCTGACCAGCCAGGGCCTCAACCTGGAGGGGGTCAAACAGGTGCTGGAGCTCCAGGACGAGGTCGAACGTCTCCGCACCAAGGTCGACCGGATGGAAGAGCGCCTCGACGACCTCACCGCCGAAGCCGAGAAGCGCCTGCGCGAGGTCCACCGCTCCTACCGCCGCGAGATCGTCCTCCGCTCCGAATTGCTCCCCGACGTCCGCCGCCGCCGCTAACGGCCGGAAACCGAGGCTTTTCGCGACAGAATTGCGCGCCATGGCGCGCAATTCTGTCGCGAAAACGGGGAGCGGGCGCTCCCCGGGAGCCCATCCGGCTAGATTCGTCGCCAACGTAAAGGGAGCAACCCGCTTGTATCTGGAGATTCACGGAGCCCGCGGCTCCATGCCGGTCGGAACGGGCGAATTCGCCCGTCACGGCGGCGACACCACCTGTTACTCCGTCCATCACGACGACGGCAGCCTGATCGCGGTGGTCGACGCCGGGACAGGCCTCCGCCTTCTCTATCCGCGCCTCGACGTCCCGGGTGCGACCATTCCCTTCCTGATCACCCACTACCACTGGGACCACATTCAGGGACTGTCGATGTGCGCTCCGATGTGGCGGGGGGACATCGGACTCCACATCTTCGGCCCGGGCGACGTCGAGAAGTCGATCGGGGAGGCGATCAGCCCGCCCTGGTTCCCGGTCCCGATCGTCGACATGAAGGTGGACTTCGAACGCTGCGCTCCGAGCTTCCAACTCGACGACGTCGAGGTGACGTCGTTTCCCCTCTATCACCCCCAGGGCGGACTGGGATACCGCTTCGACCACGACGGGCAGTCGATCGTGATCGCCACCGATCACGAGTGTGGGACCGAAGCCGACCGGATTCTGATCGAGAACAGCGAAGGGGCGGGGATCCTCGTGCACGATGCCCAATACCTCCCGAGCGAGATCGAGGCGAAGAAGGGCTGGGGCCACAGCACCTGGGAGCAGGCAGCCAAGGTGGCCACCGAGGCGGGCGTGGGCCATCTTCTGTTTGCCAGCCATGACCCATCTCGTAGCGACGACGAGGTCGACGAGATGGTGGTGCTGGCCTCCGAGCGCTTCCCGATCACCTCCGCCGCCGCGCCTCGGGAGAGATTCCACCCGAGATGAGGCGAGCGTGAGCTCCACCTCCCACTTCCGCCAGTACCTGCCCCGTCTCGTCCGCTACTGGGACGAAGAGGCGCCGGGCACCCTCCACCGTCGCATCGAGGCCTCGATGGTGTTCGTCGACATCTCCGGATTCACCAAGATGTCGGAGCGGCTGGCCCGTCACGGCAACGTCGGAGCCGAAGAGGTGACCGAGGTGATCGACAGCACCTTCGGGAGCCTGCTGCCCGAGGCCTACGGCTACGGGGCCAACCTGCTCAAGTTCGGCGGCGACGCCCTGCTCCTCATGTTCACCGACGACGGCCACTCGCAACGGGCGGCCGCCGGGGCCCACGCCATGCGGGCCAAGCTGCGGGAGATAGGCACCTTCCAGACCACGGCGGGGCAGGTGTCGTTGCGGATGTCGGTCGGGGCCCACTCAGGCGAATTCGACTTCTTCCTGGTGGGTGACAGCCACCGGGAGTTCATCGTGGCCGGTCCGGCCGCCACCCGCACGGTCGAGATGGAGGGGGCCGCCAGCGCCAACCAGATCCTGATCAGCCCGGAGATGGCCGGCGCCCTCGATGCTTCACTGCTGGGTAGTGAAGTCGGTCCGGGAGTTCTGCTGCGGCGGTCGCCACCGATCGAACAGAGCGAGATAGTCCCCGATGCCGGCCCCTCCGATCACCTGGCACGGTTCATACCTGCCGCTCTGCGCGATGTGCTCGGCGAGGAGCGGGTCGAACCCGAGCACCGGCCCACGGCGGTGGCCTTCATCCACTACGAGGGCTTCGATCGTCTGCTCGAGGAGGAGGGCGGACCCGCCACCGCCGCCATCCTCGACCGACTGGTAAGCGCGGTTCAGGGTGCCGCCGACCGCCACGACGTCACCTTCCTCGCCACCGACATCGCCCCCGACGGAGGCAAGATCATCCTCACAGCCGGGGTGCCCAACACCCGCGGCAACGACGAGGAGCGGATGCTCCTCGTCTTGCGCGAAGCGCTGTCCGGCGCTCCCGACGAGCTGCCGGTTCAGATCGGCGTCAACTGGGGGCCGGTGTTCTCCGGTTCGGTCGGACCCTTCTACCGGCGCACGTTCACGGTGATGGGCGATGTCGTCAACCTGGCCGCCCGCCTGATGTCGAAGGCGCCCGAGGGTCAGATCTACGCCACCGAGGAGGTGCTCAATGCCTCCCGGACGATCTTCTCGTACTCCAAGCCCGAGCCCTTCTTCGTCAAGGGGAAGGCGGCCGCCATCCAGGCCTTTTCGGTGGGAGAGCCGGCCGGGAGCCGATCCGGGTCGGTGGGTCACGATCTGCCTCTGACAGGCCGTGAATCCGAACTGGCTGCTTTGCTGGAGGCGTGGGAGGCGGTTTGCAACCGCCAGGGACGGGTGGTCGAGATCGCCGCCGACGTCGGGATGGGCAAATCGCGCCTCCTCCAGGAGTTCTTCTCACACGCCGGAGCCGATCGGGTCATCACCACCGAAAGCCGTCTCTACCAGGCCGCCACCCCCTATTTCCCCTTCCGGACCCTGCTCCGGAGCATCTGGGGTCTCGACGAGCCCGACGACGCCGTCAACCGGGAACGCCTGATCAAGCTGATCGACCAGCACGCTCCCCAGTTGAGGCCCTGGGCCGGCCTGCTCGCCGCTCCTCTCGACCTCGCCATCGAGGCCTCGCCCGAAGTCACCCTGCTGGAGGACCAGTTCCGCCCCGCCCGCATCCTCGCCACCGTGAGTTCCCTCCTCGAGGCGACGGTCGAGGACCCGACGGTGTTCGTGATCGAGGACAACCACTGGATGGACGACGCCTCGGCGGAATTGCTCGAGGGTCTGATCCAGCACTCCGAGCACGACCCCTGGATGTTCATCCTCACTCGCCGCACCGGCGACCGGGGGTTCGTGGCCGCCGACCTACCCGGGGTGACACGATTCGATCTCGGCCCCCTCACCCTCGACGACGCCCGCCGCTTCATCGTCAATGCCACCCAGGACAATCCGCTGCTGCCCCGCCAGGTCGAACTCCTGGCAGAACGGGCCGAGGGTCGCCCGCTCTTCCTGCTCGAGATGCTGGACGCGGTCCAGCGCGGGGGCGACGTCGAGGCACTTCCCCATTCGGTGGAAGGACTGATCGGGGCGAGGATAGACCGGCTCCCGCCCCAGGACCGCAACCTTCTCCGACGGCTTGCCGTGCTGGGTGCCGGGTTCCGCCTCGAGTACACCGCCGCCGTCCTCCGCGAGGAAGAGCTAGAGCGACGGCGCGCCGCCCTGCGGCGTCTCGAGGAGTTCCTGGCGATGGATCGCTCGGGGTGGATCCAGTTCCGCAACGCCCTGATCCGCGACGTCGCCTACGCCGGGCTCCCTTTCAAGACCCGACTCCAGTTACACGCCCGGATCGGCGACTCGATCCATGCTGCGGCGGGCGACGACCCCGAGTCGGAAGCCGCCCTGCTCTCCCTCCACTACTTCCAGGCCCGCCAGTGGTCGAAGGCGTGGACGTTCTCGCGGATCGCCGGCGACACCGCCAAGTCGGTCTATGCCAACCAGACGGCCGCCACCTTCTACCGCCGCGCCCTCGCTGCCTCCCGCTACATCGACCTCGACGCCTCCGTGCGCGCCGAGATCGCCCAGGTCCTCGGCGACGTCCTCGAACAGGCCGGGCTGTATGACGACTCGCTCGACGCCTACAAACGGGCCATGGCTCTGGTGGGCGACGAACCGACCCGACGGGTAGAGATCCTCCTGCACCGGGCTCAGGTCAAGGTGCGCAAGGCCGCCTATGCCCAGGCGCTCCGTGACGCCGCCACCGGACTGCGCCTGCTCCAGGAGGAGGACCCGTCGTGCTCGGTGACGCTCCGCTCCCGGCTGCTGGCGTTGCGGGCGACGGTGCGCATGGCCCAGCAACGACCCGTGGACGCCCTCACCCTGGCCGAGGAGGCAGCAGTGTGCGCCCGGGCGGCAGAGGAGCAGGCAGCCCTGGCGCGCGCCTACGCCATCATGGACTGGGCCTATTTCATGACCGGCCAGCCCGACCGGGCCACCAACTCCCCCGAGGCGGTCAGCATCTACGAGTCACTGGGACAGCTGGACAAGGCCGCGGACGTAATCAACAACATGGGAGGTTTCGCCTACTACATGGGAGATTGGAACAGCTCGATCGAGCGGATCTCACTCAGCCGGGAGACGTTCCTACGGGCGGGTAACGACGTATCTGCGGCAATGGCAGGCGCCAACCTGGGCGAGCTGCTGGTGAGCCAGGGGAAGCTGGAGGAAGCCGAGCCCGTTCTCCAGGACGCCCTAAGGGTCCTGCGGGCGGCAGGCAACCAGGACGACGCCATCAATGCCGAACTCCAGCTGGCCCGGCTTCGGGCCGAAAGCGGGGCGACGGCCGAGGCCTTCGCCGTGCTGGATCGGGTGCAGAGGGACGCCGACCGGCTCGGCCAGAGCCAGATCGCCTACGAGGCGGCGCTCTATCGAGCCGCCTGTCTGGTCAGCGAAGGGGAAAGCGAAGCCGCTCTTCGAGAGATCCAGAGCGCCTCCGAGAAGGTCGGGGAGGAGGGCGACTTCTTCGAGCCGAAACGAGCCCGAATCACGGCCATGGCCCTGGAAGCCGAGGGCCGGTTCGAAGAGGCCTGGGACGAGCTACGGGGCGGACTGGCCGGGGCGGTCGAAATGGCGCTCCTGTTCGAGGAGGCCCTGATCAGGCTGGCGCTCGATCGAGTGGGAAGGGCCCTGGGGCGAGAGGCGGGCAACCCGGAAGAAACAGAACGCCTGCTCGACCGTTTGGGGATCGAGCAGGCGTCTGCGGTTCTCTGAGGCCGGCTCTTACTTGAAGCGCCAGTCTCCCTCGAAGATCACGTCCCAGGTAGTGAATCCGTCCCAGCTCTGGGAGACATTGATCACGCAGCCCTCATGCCCCGCGGGGATTGCCTCGTTGTTTAGAGAGCCGGCGGGGTCGTCGGAGGTGTCGAAGGGATCCTCCACACAAGCGGGCATGTTCTTGTAGTCGTCATACCCGTCGCTGCCGTCAGAGTCGTACTGAAGCTGGAGCGTCGTGAACATGTCCTCTTCGAACACAAGCGTGGCCCGATAGATGGCGGGCTGGGAGCCGGGATCGTCGACCTCGAAGGTGACCGTGGGCACGTCTCCCTCGGTCGGGTCGCTGGCCAGCACATCGAGGTTGTAGGGCTTGAGGACGCATTCGGATCCATCGGTGTTCTCATACCGGATGATCTCGCCGGAGATCACCAATCCGTCGCTCTCGACTCCGGTCGAGTTGTTCCCCTCGGTGCAGCCGAGTTCGCCTTCCCAGCTCTCGGTCTCCAGGTAGAAGATCGTGTCCCGAGCGGGGTCATTGCCGAAGTCGCCGCTGCCCTCGAGGGAGACCTCGCCGGCAACGGGCTTGAAGGTCACGGTGTCGAAGGGGACACCTGGATCGATCGTCACCCGGCAGTTGTCGTTGGCCCCGGAATCCGGTCCGGAATCGGAATTACCGCGACAGTCGGCATCCGGATCCGCTATCACATCGAACGGAACCGTGGAGTCGTCGGTGGACCCGGGGGAGACGAAGCTTCCCGAATAGACGTTGAAGGTGCCCACGACGACGTTGCCGAGGGAGGCTGTTATCACCAGATGAACGGCGCCCTTGAGCTCGAGGTCGAAATCGGCCGCAGTGGCGTTGGGGACTCCCACCAGCTTGATGCCCAGCTGCTCATTGGTATCGATCCGGGAACAGGGCACGCCTTGGGAGCCGCCGGTCTTGATGCCGAGCGACTGATTGTGGTAGCCGGCCCGCCCCTGGAAGGTGGCCAGGCTGCCGTTGGTCGAGATCGTGCAGTTGTTGTTGATCCCAATGGTCTGGTCGGGAAGGGACGGCCCTTCGACCGGCACGTGCCGGAAGTAGTTGCCATCGGTACCGAGATGTAACTGGAGCCGGTCGACTTCCTCCGGCGCGTGTTCACCGACTGCCGGAATGGTCGCCATTCCTACCACCAGTGCCGCGGCGAGCACCAGAAACCCCCACTTCGAGCGAAGTGTTTTGCCCACTTTGATTGCCTCCCAATTAGTTGTGCGCTCCGACGGGACCCGGGGGTTCCGCGGTGCGTTGAGTCGCCACTCTACGCATTCTGCGAGCAATTCGCGGGAAAAACCTCAGAAATCGGTTGCCGTCCCCGAGGCTCAGCCGGTCCGGGCAGCCTCCAACCAGCCCTCCAGCAAGGGCATCGCCGCCTCGTAGCCGCGCTTGGCGACCCCGGCCGGATCGCCGAAGTCGAGCATCGCCACCCCGCGCATGTCGAGGTCGAGATAGCAATCGGCCAGGCCCGCCAGCACCTGGCTGTCCCGTTCCCGCATCGAGGCGGTGATCATCGAGCGCATCAGGACGCCGGTTATCCCCGGATACTGCTTGCTCGCTCGCAGAGCGTCCCAACCCGAAACCGAGAGCCCGTAGTCGGTGCGCGCGCCGGGACCCTTGGGAGGAGCCACATCGACCGCCACCACATTCCCGGCGGGCGTGACCTCGCGGGCGACATCGAGCGGCAGATTGTTGAGCACACCGCCGTCGACCAGCAGATGATCACCAAAGGGCACCGGCGGCATGACGCCCGGGATGGCGCTGGTGGCGCGAATCGCCAGCGCCAGCGATCCCGACCGATGGACGTGGACCCGAGAGTCGGACAGATTGGTGGACACGGCGAAGTAGTTGAGCCACAGGTCCTCGATGTGGCGCTCGCCGAAGGTCTCCCGAGCGGAGCGGGCGATGCGACCGCCTTTGATCAACCCCACCACGGGAATCGTGTAGTCGAGCGGCCGGGCGAAGTGGACCTTCGCCCACTCGATCAGCTCGTCGGACGTCATTCGGTCGGCGATCCCGGCGGCGATGATCGCCCCGATCGAGGTACCACCCACCATGTCGATGGGGATCCCGAGCTCATCGAGGGCGCGCAGGACGCCGATGTGGGCGAAACCGCGCCCTCCTCCCCCACCGAGGACCAGGGCGTTGCCGCGGCCCGACGCCACCCGGGCGACGTGGCCGATGTCGCCCCCACCGGCGCGGACATGAATCGCCTCGTCCGCCACCAGACGGTCGACCAGGCGACTGGTGCCGGTCGGGACCGACGCCGCGGCCGGGTGCATCACCACCGCGGTTCGGGTCAATCCCTGCGGGCACCCGCCGAGCAAACCCAGAGTCTGTTCCAGAAGGTTGTCGTCGGCCTCGGCGGGGACCGCCACCAGCAGCCGATCGGCTATGCCCAAACAACGGCGCGCCCACGGTCCCGTAGCCGGGCCCAGATCGAGCAGAAGGTGGTCGGCTTCGATCTCGGCCTCGTGCAGCAATCTCGCCACCCTGACTTCGCCGAACTCGCCGTGGTCGCTGTCGGCTATCCCCGGGGTATCGAGAAGACGTCCGACGATGTCCGGAGAGAGACTCTCGACGCTGCCGAACCGTCCCAGCTCGGTGGCCAGGCCCGTCACCAGGGCGGCCCTGTCCACTCCGGGAGCAGCCGCCACTACGATCACCGTGCTGGGCGAGGCTCCTCCCGATTCGCCTTCGGCCCGGGCCACCGCCCTCATACCCAGCCCGACCATCACCCGGGGCTGGCGGTCGACCAGATCGAGGAAGTCCGAGTGATCCATCGAGGCAAGGACCGTGTCTCGCAACGCTCGCACGGTGGCCGTGCGCCGGGTTCCCCGCAGCAGGCCCACCTCGCCCACCACGTCGCCCCGGCCCGCCACGCCCAGCCTCACGTCGCTGCCTTCGGTCGGATCCAACCGGGTGGCTACCAGGCGGCCCCTGACCACGAAGTAGAGGCGATCCGACTCCTCCCCTTCCTGGAACAGGACCTCTCCTTGCCGGAGGCTATGCCAGGCGACCGCGGCGGTGGTGGCGGCCAGGGCCTCGCCATCGCCGATCTCGAAGTGCCGGGTGAGTAGTTCGGCCAGTTCGCCCTCCTCGGCTCGGTGGACGGCGAGGGAGGCCAGGTCGGCGGCCAGTTGCGGCTCGGTGGCCAGGAGATCCTGAAACTTGTCGGGAGAGAATGCCACCAGTCGGCTGGGCTCCATGGTGGTGACCGTGGCGGTGCGATGCCCGCCCCCCATCGCCACCATTTCACCCACGATGGTCCCGGGAGCGTCGAGCGTGGTCAGAAGGACGTCCTGGCCATCCACCCGGCGCGACACCTCCAAGGAGCCTTCCAACAGCACGTAGACGCTGTCATTGAGATCCCCCTCCCGAATCAGGGCAGTGCCCGCCTCCAGAGTGAGAGGCAGGCCGACAAGCTCCGAGTCCGCTGCCTCTCCTGACACACCGGCTCGCTCCAGCAAGGTAAGGACACCTTCGAGCACGTGGCGGGACGCTACCACCCGGGGCTCAGCGTGCAATGACGACGCCGGCACCTTCGAGCCTGAGCGCAGCCGCGGTTCGTCGCCACGAGGCCGGGTTGGCCGAGGCGGCCTCGAGGATGCGATAGCTTCGACCCTCGACCCAGGTGGGGTACACGACCGGAGTTCGGGCCGACCAACCGTCGCCGCGGGTGACGAACTCCACAGTCACGATCATCCCGTCCTGAGTCCCCGGCCGGGAACGCTGCGCCGACAGGGAGTTCCCTAGGCCGTAGAAGATGTACTCACCCCCGATCGACCCCACCGGTTGCACCACATGGGCGTGGTGGCCGATCACCAGATCCACCTCCGGTGATTCGATCAGGGCCCTTGCGACCTCCCGCTGGTATGGGGTGGGAGTGACCTGGTACTCGGTACAGCAGTGCATGCTCACCACCACCACGTCGGCCCCGGCGTCTCGGGCGTCCCGCGCCTGTTCCAGCAGTGAGTCGACCTCGAGCATCTGCACCAGCCAGGGCTGGTCTTCGGGGAGCCGAAGGCCGTTCAGCCACCAGGTTGCGGACAGGTGAGCCACCGTTGCTTCCGCCGTGGAGTAGAAGGCGGGACCCGCCTCCTCGACGGCGGTGGCCATGCCCGCCTGCTGCAGTCCGGAGTCGGCCAGGACCGAGAGGGTGGAGCCGACACCCCCCACGCCCTGGTCGAAGGAATGATTCGAGGCAGTGGAGCAACCGTCGTAGCCCGCCGCCGCTAGGCCGTCGGCCACCTGGCGGGGGGCGTTGAAGGTTGGGTACCCGGACAGATTCCGGTTGTTGGCGGATAGCGGCACTTCGAGGTGACAGATGGCGATGTCGACGCTCTCGATGATGGGCGAGACCGGAGCGAACATGGGAGTGAAGTCGTAAGGGTTGCCGTTGGCAGCGGCGCGAGCCGAGACCTGGGTATGGATCAGAACGTCGCCGCTGAACGCCATCGTCACCGATGGCCGGGGCGGAACCTCGACGAGGCGCAGTCCGAGTGCCCGGGCCAGGAAAGAAGCCATGTGATCCCGCCGTACGTCCTCGGTCGGACAGTAGGAAGTGTTGTCGGGCGGGTTGCATCCAACGGTGATCCCGGCCCCGGCCAGGGCGGCGATGTCGCGCTCGAAGACGGATCCGTCGTCGTCGACGAACGGGTCGCCGTCGGATGATTCCAGGTCCAGCGCCCGGGCCAGAAACGCCGCCATCTCCCCCCGTGTCACCGGATCTTCGGGGCAATAGCGGCCGGTGTCGCATCCCCGCGTGATCCCGGCGGCGGCCAGGGCGGCGATGTCGGACTCGAACACGGATCCGTCGTCATCCTCGAACGGGCTCGTCCCGGCTGGGGGAAGCCCCAACGCCCGGACCAGGAACGCCGCCATCTGACCCCGCGTCACCGACTGGTCGGGACAGTAGAGGTCGGGATCCTCGCACCCGCGGGTGATCCCGGCCCGGGCGATCGCCTCGATGGCCGACTCGTGGATGTTGCCGTCGTCGTCGAAGAAGGTCCCGCCGGGTTCCAGCAGCGCCTCCTCGGCGATCACGCCGGTGCGCAGAGTCGTCATGGAGACGCCGGCGGCGAGGAGGACACTGAGGAGGAAGTGCATCGGCGGCGTAGTGTGGCACGACCCCGGGTGCGAAAGGGCCATAATGGCGCTCAACATGGACAGCTACTCCGGGCCCGTTCGCATCCTCGATAGCAACGGCATCCTGCTCACGGTGGGCAGTGTCGACCTCGAGAAGTACCCCGAGCGGGGATCGTGGGGCGGCATGTTGCGGGTCATCGCCAACACCGGAGTGGCGGGCAAGGCCCTCCAGGTCAAACTCGAGATCCCCGAGGTCGGAGTGGGCGAAGCCGCCCTCGATCCCGAATCCGAGGCCAACGGCATCGCCTTCTCGGAAGTCGCCGGCATCGGCCCTTCTCCGTTCTAGGCGTCTCTGAGGGTCGCCCGTCTCGCGGCGGGCAGGTACCGGGTGGTGAGTAGTGGGTGGTGGGGTAGTACCCCCGGCCGGCCCCTCCGTTCTAGGAGGAAGTCCCCCACCCCAGCGTCGTGTCTACGCGTCGATCGCGGCCGCCCTCCGACCTCCGACTCAAGCGGAGACGGATTCGGCCTTGCCCCCCTACCTCCCCCTTCGCTGGCGCTCAGGGGGACAAAGACTTCCGACTTCCGACTTCCGACTTCCGACTCTTACAGCAGCCAGTCGTCGCCTTCGATCGGGCGGGCGGTGTCGGGGACGCCCGGTCCGCCCACGTAGACCCAGGCGACACAGATGCCGCTCGAGGTAACGACGTCGAGCGCCAACCTCCGGTACTCGGGAGCGGGGTCGTCGATCCCCTCGTACCGGTCCAGGTTCTCGAGCACCGGGATCGGATCATGCAACCGCAGGAGGGTCCCGGCCACCTCCCGTCCCGGCGCCTGGACACACCACGGATAGCGGTGGCCCTCACCCACCAGCCCGTAGCCAGGCAGCACCGCCGGCTCATGGTGTCGTACCGCCTCCGCCACCACCTCGTAGGCCTGGGAACCGGGACGCAGAGTTCCGTAGACGAACAGCCGGTCGAGCATCACGTGACGGGTCCTGCCGCACCTTTCGTCTCGCGCCAGGCGGCGGTTTCCATGATGTCGACGAGGATCTCGACCGCCTCCCAGATGTCGAGGTGGCGCAGGTAGGTGGGAGCGAGGCCGAAGCGAAGCAGGTTGGGAGGTCGGAGGTCGCCGATCACGCCCCGGGCGATGAGTGCGGCCATGATCCTACGCGCCTCCGGATGGGCCAGGCTGACATGGCTACCCCTGCCGGAAGGGTCCCGGGGCGTAACGATCTCGAATCCGGGCAGTCGCTCCTCGACGAGAGTGATGAAGTCGGCCACCAGGACCTCCGATTTTCTCCGCACCTCTCCCATGTCCACTCCCTCGAAGATCTCCAGCGCGGCATGGAGCGCCACCATCGACAGGATCGGCTGGGTCCCCACGGCCAACCGGCGGATCCCGTCGGCGGGGGTGAAGCGGGTGTCCATGGCGAAGGGATCGCGATGCCCCCACCACCCGGCGATCGGGTTCTCGAAGGCGGTGAGGTGGTCGGGACGCACATAGACGAAGGCGGGTGCTCCCGGGCCACCGTTGAGGTACTTGTAGCCGCAACCGAGCGCCATGTCGGATTCAGAGAGGTCGAGATCCATCGCCCCGGCCGAATGGGACAGATCCCACACCATCACGGCCCCGGCAGCGTGTGCCGCCGCCGTGATGGCGGCCATGTCGTGCCGGCGGCCCGTCCGGTAATCGACGTGGGTCAGTGCTACCACTGCCACCGAGTCATCGATGGCGTCGCTCACGGCCTCGGGAGCCACCGCCGCCATCTCGGCGTCCACCTGCCCGGCCAACGAGCGCAGCGCGTACAGGTCGGTGGGGAAGTTGCCGTCGTCGGTCAGGATCACCCGCCGGCCCGGTCGAAGGCGCCTCGCCCCGCCGACCGCCTTGTAGAGGACGATCGTGGTGGTGTCGCCGGCGATGACCGAACCGGACGGCGCCCCGATCAGGGGCGCGATCCGCTCTCCCACCTCCTGTGCCAGGGTCCACCAGCCGTTGTCGTTCCACGACCGAATCAGGTCACTGCCCCACTCCTGGCGGACGACTCGCTCGACCACCGCCGGAACATGGCTCGGAAGCGGCCCGAGCGAGTTGCCGTCCAGGTAGATGACACCGGTTGGAAGCTGGAACCGGTCGCGCAGGGTCGCCAGTGGATCGGCCGAATCCAGGGTCTCGAAATGGCTTCGCTCGAGCATGGCTCATCAAGCTAGCCGGAGCGCGAAGACAAGCACCCGCCCCGAATACAGTGGATCCATGCCCGACCGGGAGGAAGTGTTGGAACAGGAAGCGGTCCGAACCGAGACGACGGACAATCCCGAACTGAATCGTTTCGAGATCCGTGTCGGAGACGACCTGGCCGGCTTCGCCGCCTACCGGCGACGCGGCGACCGGCTGATCTTCACCCACACCGAGGTCGGCGACGCCTACTCCGGCCAGGGGGTCGGCTCGCAGCTGGCCGGCGACGCCCTCACCACCGTACGCAAGCGCAAGGAGAAACTGGTGGCCCTGTGCCCCTTCATCTCCTCCTACCTCGAACAGAACCCCGAGTTCGGCGACCTCGTCGATGCCGAGCTCACCGCCGCCATGCGGCGCGGATCTCAGACGAGCCGGTAGCCCATCCCCCGGACCGTCTCGATCAGGTCCCGGCCCAACTTCTTGCGCAGGTAGCCGACGTACACGTCGACTACATTCGAGCCGGGATCGAAGTCGTAGCCCCAGACGTGGGAGAGGATCTGCTGGCGTGACACCACCTGTCCCTGATGCCGGAATAGCATCTCGGCCAGCGTGAACTCACGGGCGGACAGCTCCACCTCCCGCCCGCCGACGGTGGCCCGCCGGGTGCGCAGGTCGAGCACCACGTCACCGGCCTCCAGCGTCGTCTGGTCCGAGGTGCCGCGATCCCGGAGCCGGACCTTGACCCGGGCCAGGAGCTCTTCGAAGCTGAACGGCTTGGTGACGTAATCGTCCGCCCCGCCCTCCAGCCCGGCCACCGTGTCCCTGACGCCGGTGCGGGCCGTGAGGATGATGACGGGAAGCCGCTCTCCCCTACCGCGTATCTCGGTCAGCACCTCCTGGCCGTCCATGAGGGGAAGGCCGAGGTCGAGGATCACCAGATCGAAGTCCTCGTCACGAGCGGCATGGGCCGCCTTGCGGCCATCGCCGACCACGAGGGTCGAATAGCCGGCCGCCTGGAAACCCTTCTCGACGAAGGAGGCAATACCGGGTTCGTCTTCTGCGATGAGGATGCGACTCATGCCTCGATCTCCGTATCTGGAGTCTGGGGGATGTGGATCGTGAAAGTGGTGCCGGACGGTCCGGAATCGAGGTCGACCCGTCCTCCGTGACCCTCGGCGATCGCGCGTACGATCGCCAGGCCCAGGCCGGCGCCGGTGGCCGGGCGGCGCCCCGAGCCACGTCCGAAACGCTGGAAGATCCGCTCCTGGTCCGAAGCGGGGATCCCGGGGCCGGTGTCTCGCACCCACAGCACCAACTCGCTCCCGGCCTCACGCGCCCCGATGGCGATCTTGGCGTCGGACGGCGTGTGCTCGAGGGCATTTCGGATCAGGTTCATCATCGCCTGGTCGAGTCGCTGCTCGTCGGCCGACACCACGGCGGGCCGGACTTCCTCGACCTCGATTCCTCGCTCTCCCAACGAGGAGCCCTTGAGGGCGAGATCGGTGACGAATTCGGCCAGGTCGACCGGGTGACGGTTGATGAAGTCGGTGTGCTCGGCCTTGGCCAATGCCAGCAAGTCCTCGACGATGCGGGACATCCGGTCCAGCTCGGCGGTTACCAGGGCGATCGTCGCCTTGCGCTCCTCGGGATCGTCACCGAGCAGCTCCAGCTGTCCCCGGATCACGGTGATCGGGGTTCGGAGCTCATGACCGGCGTCATCGACGAACCGGCGCTGAACGGCAAAGGCGTCCTCCAGCCGGTCAAGCATGTGATTGAAGGTCGTGGCGAGGGCGGCCACCTCGTCGTCGCCCTCCACATCGATCCGTTGCGAAAGATCGGTCTCAGAGATGGACTGGGCGGTCTCGTCCAGCAACCGCAGGGGACGCAGGACTCCGCCCGCCGCCACCCACGCCACCGCCGAGGCGATGACGAAGATCGACCCGTAGACGAGGGCCCCGATGCGCAGTACGTCGTCCACCTGGGCCAGCCGCTTGTCCATCAGGATCGCCACCACGAACACTCCCTCCGTCGCCCCATCGAAGATGGTGGGAACGGCCAGGTACCGGATGGTGCCGAGTTGAGTCTCGCTCTCGCCTCGCACCGGGTCGGCCACCGAGACCCACACGTCGGCAAGTTCGGTACCGGCGAAATCGTTGCCGGTGCGATCGCGCACGTAGGGCTCCCCATTGAGGACGGTGAAGATTCCCTCGCCTTGAAGGGGCACGTTTCGCTCGAGGAAGGTCTCGAAGACACGGGCGAGATCGCCTCCGAACGGCTCGCCGGTCTCGGGGTCGACCCCGACGTCGATCAGTTGCCGCAGCTCGGCCACCTCTTGGTCCAGGCTCTCGTCGACCTCGGCGACCACCTGACCGAGCAGGAACGAGCGCTGGATGATGAGTGCCGCCCCCAGGGCCACGGCCAGCAACAGGACGTACCAGCCGAGGATCCGGGCCCGGGCCGATGGGGCCCGCCTGCGCTCAGTCATCCGGGCTGTCGGCGGAGGCGGTGTCGGCAGAATCGGCGTCGGGGGAGTCCGGATCGGGGGAATCGAGGTCGGAAGCAACGTCGGGGGAATCAGCGTCCGGCGCATCCGTCTCCAAGGTGCTGGAAACGTCATCGGGAGAGTCGGCCGAAGCTAGCGCAGGGCTGTCGGCGTCGTCCTCGACCGACTCGACCGGAGCCCGGTCGTCGTCGTCTGAATCGGGACTGTCCGCCGACGCCACCACCGACGAGGCGCCGGGGGTCCGGTTCTGCGGCGCCTGTTCCGGCGCGAAGAGGGGCGGGGGCACCACCACCAGTTCGTCGGTCTGGCGAGGAGTGGCATCCACCGGCGCCCGCAGCGTCACCGCCGCGGGCAGGGCGGGCGCCTCGCTATCGCCCAGGAAGAGAACGCCCACCCCGATCACCACCACGAGAGCCATGGCACTCAGGAACCTGAGGAATCTCATAGGTGTTCACCGTCGGTGGGCAAGGACATCTTCGAAAAGCCTATACGCGCTGCCGTGCCGCACCCC
>DATHVR010000104.1:0-46762 GCA_035461175.1 Acidimicrobiia bacterium
GTACTGGTGGTGGTGGGGGTGGTAATGGTGGTGGTGGTAGCGCCGTCGTCGCCGGCCTCGGTGGTCGAGGTCTCGGTGGTGGGGGTGGTGGCGGTGGTGGGCGCCGTGGTGGTGGAGGTCGTCGAGGTGGAGGTCGTCGAGGTGGAGGTAGTCGTGGTCGGGAACAGGTCCTCGATCGTGATCGGGGGGCACATGATTTCCGGCTCACCCTGGGCAGCGGTGGGGGCGGTGACGATCCACGCTGCCATCACCATCGCCGTTAAGGCGCTGAGCCCGTATAGCCTTCTCCCCATACCGAACCACAGGCTACCCGACGGGTCTCGCCGACGTAAGTCGGACCCGGGAACCTAGGCACCCCGAGTGTCGTTGGGGAGGGACAGGAGGAAACTCGATGAACAAGGTCACCCGTATCGCTCTCGCCGGATTCGTGGCGCTGGCCCTCGCCGCCTGCAGCGACGACGAGGCCCAGATCACCACCACGACCCTGGACGCCTCGCTCCTCACTACGACCACCACCATTGGCGACGATGGCAACGGGGAAGAACAGCCCCCGTCGACCGACACCTCCGACACCACCGCCCAGCCCAGCGATGAGGTCGAGAGCTTCGAGGTGATCAGCCGTCAGTCCACCGAGGACGGCGAGACGCTCTACATCCTGATTCCCCCCGGCAACTACTCCGATGTGAGCATCGAGAATTTCCTGGGCGATCTGTTGGAGGACGAGACGGCCGTCTCCGGCGTCGAGGTGTTCGACGACCGCGCCGCGCTCGATGCCTCCCTCAAGGCAGAGGACGAGCGCACCGCCGAGGAGATGCAGACGATCGAGGACCACCATCTGGTGAGTCTGGTCGACGGGCGTCAAGTGGCCTTCCAGGGCCCCCTCTCAGATTATGAGGACTTCGTCATCGGCTCCTAGCCGAGGATCAGGCTCGCCAGCAGCAGGAAGCCGCCGAAACCGACCATGTCGGTGACGAAGGTCAGGAAGATCGACGAGGCCAGCGCCGGATCCAGGCCCAGGCGTCGAAGTGCCAGCGGAATCGCCGCCCCCACCGTGGTGGCGAGGGTGAGGTTGGCCAACGCAGCCACCCCCACGACCAGGGCCACTTGAGAGGCGGTGGCGCCCTCGGCGGAGAAGACGTCGAGCCGGACGAGGCCCACCGTGACCGCAGCGGCGGCCGCCGCCATCAAGATTCCCACCATCAGGCCGATGCGCAGCTGACGGCCGAGGATCCCGATGATCCGCGAGGCCGGGACGTCGTCGGAGGCGAGCGACCGGATCGTCACCGCCAGGCTCTGGGTTCCGGCGTTGCCTCCCAGGAGGGCCACGACCGGCATCAAGGCCGCCAGGATCGGGGCCCGGGCGATGACCCCGGTCTGGCTCTCGATCACGATCGCCACCGCCAGAGCCAGGACCAGGTTGATGAGCAGCCACGGGGAGCGCATGCGGGCCGAGGGGAACACGTCGGAGTAGACGGTTTCCTCGGCTCCGGCGCCGACGGAGGTGGCGAAGTCCTCCGACGCCTCGTCCTGGACCGCCTCCAGGACGGCGTCGGTCGTCACCATCCCCAGCAGGCGTCCGCTGTCGTCGGTGACCGGGACCCCGAACAGGTGGTAGCGCTGGACCAGTTCCGCCACCTCCTCGCGGTCGGCGAAGGCGGTCACCGCCACCGGGTCGGCGACCATGGCCTCGTCCAGGCCCGCCCCGGGACGCCCGAACACCAGGTCCCGGAACGAGATCACGCCTTTGAGGCGATCCTCGTCGTCGACCACGTACACATAGGACAGGTCGTCGAGTTCATCGTTGAGGATGCGGATCCGCTCGATCGCCTCTCCGACGCTGAACCCGAGCGGGAGCACGGCGATCTCCTGGCTCATCAAGCCACCCGCCGAGTCGGGCGGGTAGACGAGGAGACGGCGGACGGCGTCGGCGTCGGCCGTTGTCATCGCCTCGAGCAGCCCTGCGGCCGTCGCCTCCTCCAGTTCGCCGATCAGGTCGGCGGCGTGCTCGGGGTCCATGTGGGAGACAGCGGCGGCCGCCGTCTCCACCGACAGCTCCTCGATGATGTCTGCCGCCAGTTCCGGGGCGATCTCCTCCAGGATCTCGGCGGCGTCGTCGGGGTCCAGGTCGGCCAACAGGTCGACGGCGGCCTCTTCCGACAGCTCTTCGAGGACGTCGGCGGCGTCACCGGGAGCGGATTCGACCAGGGCCTCCCACTCCTCGGGCCGGGCATCGAGATACTCCTCCACCTCGTCCCGGTCGTGCCGCGCGGCTCGGAGCAGGTTGCGAGCCAGCTGGCGCGGACTATGGAGGCGAAGCTTCATGGCCGTGCCAGATTAGAGGGGGCCTAGCGCGGCGGGGTCGCAGGTGGTCGCCGCCCGGACGGTATTGGGTGGTGGGTCATGAGTGGTGAGTCGACCCATTACTCACCATTCCCAACCCACAACGCCGCCAGAGGCGCCTCCTTTGTCCCCCACGAGTGGGGGAAGGTCCCTGCCGCCGGAGCTTGCGGAGGCGGGAGGTAGGGGGCAATTGGTGTGAGTTCTAATGCGCGCTCTGCCCGACCCCTCCGGGGTCGCCCCATACCCGCCTGGCGGCGGGTCCCTTCCCCCCTCGCTTCGCTCCGGGGGACAAAGCTCCGGGGGACAAAGCCGGCCCCTCACAACCCACAACGGCAAGCGGAGCGAGCTACTCCCGGTAGGGCTCGATGGCTTTTACTTCTACCTCGAAGCGGCCTCCAGGTGCCTGATAGGCGACGGTGTCGCCCACCGCTGCCCCGAGCAGGGCTCGGCCCATGGGTCCGTCCGGGGAGGCGAGAGGGAGACCGGCCACCCTATTCTCCGGGGTGGCGACGAAATAGCGGATCTCGTCGCCTTCGTCGTCGATGACCGTGACCACGCTTCCCACCTGGACGGTGCCGTCGTGAACGGCCTGGCGCACCTCGGCGCTGTGGAGAAGGGACTCGAGTTGACGGATTCGGGCCTCCATCAGGCCCTGGTCGTTCTTGGCGGCGTCGTAGTCGGCGTTCTCGCGGAGGTCGCCATGTGAACGCGCTTCGGCGATCCGGGCCTCGATCTCGGCCCTGCCCTCATTCTTGAGGTGTTCGAGTTCGGAGGAGAGCTTGGCGTGGGCTTCAGGCGTCAGCCAGGTGGATTCGTCGGTCATGGAACCAGGTACGTTAGGGGGCCTTGGCGACATAAGGCGATTCGATCTGCGGGCGACCCGATACCGTGTGGGGATGGTCCGACTCACCACCTTCAGCCACGGCGCCGGTTGAGCCTGCAAGCTCGGTTCCGCCGAGTTGGCACAGGTTCTGTCGCCGTTGGTAACCCATTCCGCCTTCTCCCACCCCGATCTGGTGGTGGGGGTCGGCACCTCCGATGACGCCGGGGTGTATGCCCTCCCCGGATCGGACGGCCGCGCCCTCGTGCAGAGCGTGGACTACTTCACCCCCATCGTCGACGACCCCGGCGACTGGGGCCGGATCGCCGCCGCCAACGCCTTGTCCGACATCTATGCCATGGGGGCCAGCCCCATCACCGCCCTGCAGTTGCTGGGGTGGCCGCGAGGGAAGATCCCCTTCTCGGTGGCGAGCGAGGTGATGGCCGCGGGCGCCGACACCATGGCGGCGGCAGGATGCGTCGTGGTCGGGGGTCACTCCATCGACGCCGGTGAGCCCACGTTCGGATATGCCGTCACCGGACTGGTCCCACTCGACGGGGTGGTCACCAACGCCGGGGCTCAGGCCGGGGACAAGCTCGTTCTGACCAAGCCGCTAGGAACCGGGATCGTCACCACCGCCCACAAGGCGGGCGCCTGTCCTCCGCACCTGCTCGCCGAGGCGGTGGGGATCATGAGCGAGCTGAACCGTCCCGCCGGGGAGGCTCTCGCGATGGGTGCCCACGCCGCCACCGATGTGACCGGCTTCGGCCTGCTCGGCCATCTCGCCGAGATGCTGGATGCCTCCGGCGTGGGGGCCGAGCTGGGGGAGGTGCCGATCCTCGACGGTGTGGCGGAATTGCTGGACGCCGGGTATTACCCGGGGGGAAGCAACCGCAACCTGGACGCGATCCGGTCCCGGGTGGAGGGCGACCTCGATCGAGTGCGTCTCCTGGCCGACGCCCAGACCTCGGGCGGGCTGTTGGTGGCCCTGCCGGAGGAGCTCGTCGACCGCTATCTGGAATCGGTCGAAGGGGCGGTACGGATCGGCCGGGTGACCGCCGACCACGGACGCATCTCTCTCCTCTGAGTCCCGGCCGGCGACGGCCAGCGTTTCGGGGATCACTACCGTGAACGGTATGGAGCCGGTCGAGCGCCTCAGCCACATCGCCAATGCCCTCTCCATCCCTGCCGTCGAGCGTCACATCTTCCTCTGCGCCGGCCAGAGCACTCCCAAATGCGCTCCGGTCGACGTCACCAACGCGGTGTGGGCCCATCTCAAGTTCCGTCTCAAGCAAGCCGGTCTGGCCAGTGCTCCTCCCCGTTGGCGCGACGCCCCGTCTCTGGATGCGGTGCCCGAGCCGGTGGGAGCGGGGAAGGTGTTGCGCAGCAAGGTCGACTGCCTGCGGATATGTGAGTCGGGGCCGATCGCCGTGGTGTATCCCGAAGGCGTCTGGTACCACGGCGTGACGGTGGAGGTGATGGACCGGATCGTGGAAGAGCATCTGATCGGGGGACGACCGGTGGCCGAGCACGTGTTCGCGACAGGAGACCTGGGAGGATCCGAGAAATGAAATGGATCAAGGCGGCGGTGGCCGCATTCTTCGCCAGCCGCCTCTTCGGCCCGATCCTCACTCCCGAGTTTCCTCCCGGCCAGGTCCACCCCTGGCGGATCCCGGGCCGGACCGTCTACGTGGGTGATATGGAGTTCCTGGTCAGAGAGGCCGGGCCTCTCGACGGACCCCCGGTGGTGCTGATCCACGGCTTGGCCGGATCGTCGCTGGCGGAGTGGTATCAGGTGGGCCGACTCCTCGCCGAGGATCACCGCGTCATCCTCGTCGACCACCGCAGCCACGGGCTCTCCCCGCAGAGCCGGGGCCGCTTCGAAGTCAGCGAAGTCGCCGACGAGTTGGCCGGGATACTCGACATCCTCGATCTGGGTCCGGTGACCGTGGTCGGGTACTCGATGGGCGGCACCATCGCCCAGTCCCTGGCGCAGCGCCATCCGGGTCGGGTCAGTTCCCTGGTTCTGGTCGCCACCTTTTCCCACCATCCGCCTCTGCTCCGGGCCGCCCGGGTGGCCGGGCTGATGGTGACCCGAGCCTGGGAACGTCTCACGGGCGCGGGGACCCCCGAGGTGCGCTCCCTCTATCTGCTGGCCACCAAGGCGGTGGAGAGACGCCACGCCCGCTGGTTGTGGGAGGAGACCCACCGCCGTGATCCCGACGCCGGTGCTCAGGCCGCCTTCGCGATGCTTCGCTTCGACTCCCGGGACTGGATCGGGAGGCTGGGCGTTCCCACCACCGTCGTGATCCCCACCCGCGACCAGCTGGTACCTCCGACCTGGCAGTACGGGCTGGCGGCCGACCTCGGGGATGCCGCGGTGGTGGAGGTGGCAGACGCACGCCATGAGCTTCCCTGGACCCATCCCGACCTGGTCAGCGAGATCATCGCCAAGGCGGTCAGGAGCTGAGGCATCCCTCAGCCGGCAGGCTCGAGCCGGAGACGGTGGTTGGGCTCGCCGGGGTCGGGAGCGAAAGGCAGCGGTCGCAGCTCGCCATCGGTCCACTCGTCGATCAGGTCGGCGTAGTTGCCGTGGAAGGCATGGCCGGACTGGCCGGGGGCGTGGACGGCCAGGGCCGCGTCGGGATCGGCCATGTCGACGACGAAGCGCATTGACGGCGTGGCCAGCGTCTCGTAGCCGAGGGTGGCCGCCCACGAGGTGGCGTTGACGATCGCTGCCCCGCCCCCGACGTCGGGCGGAGCCGAGCGGTTGAACAGAGCCTCGATCGGCCCGATGCCGGACTGGCCCAGCGTCTGGTTCTCGAAGGTGGTCACGTGCAGGTCGCCCCAACGCCAGCCGTCCGGATCCCCCAGCCGCTCGGTCAGCTCCTCATGAGCCTCGAGCACCGCCATCCGCAGGATGTCGGCCGATGTCTCCACCGCTTCGGAGCTCTCGCGGTCCCACCAGGCGTCGTCGGGCCGTTGCAGCAGCCGTCGGATCACCTCGAAGAAGCGCCCGTTCCCTTCCGCCGTCACCGGCTCGGGCAGCTCATCGAACGTGAGCAGGAGCAGATGCCGCCACACCGCCGCCCATGCCGCCGCCCCGGCACTGTCGGCGTCCATCTGGAAGGGCTCTGAGACCTCGGCCCACCGATCGAGGACCGTTTGCATCGTCTCGATGGCAGGGTCGTCGGGGGTGAGTTCGAGGACGTGGGGGACGACGATGGCGGCCGAGGCGTCGTAATTGTCGAGCTGGATGGAGGCGCTGGCGGCGGCATCGAGTGGCCCGGCCTCCTCGAGCAACTGGCGGATCCTCTCCGAGCGGAAGCCGTAGGCGTGGTCGACGCCGATGAAGACCTCTGCGTCCGGCCCCACCACCGGTTGGTTGGCGGTGACGATCATGCCGCCGGAAGGGTCGAAGAGGCTGGGGAGGTCTTCGAAGGGCACCAGGCCCTCCCAGTCGTACTCCGAGGTCCATCCGGGGACGGGATAGCGACCGTCTCCGGACCGCCGGATGGGGATCTCGCCGGTCGCCTGGTAGCCGATGTGACCGTCGACGTCGGCGTAGACCAGATTCTGGGCGGCGACGTCGAACCTGGCCGCGGCCGCGCGGAACTCTTCCCAGTTAGAGGCGCGGTTGAAGCCGAGCAGCGCGTCGAAGAGGGTCGACGGCTCCAGCGCCTGCCAGGCCAGGGCGACCTCGTACTCGTCGGGCAGCTCGTAGCCCGAATCTGCCAGTGCGTCCACCGCCCCGAAGCGACCCGAGATGATCGGCCCGTGGCGGGTCGAACGTATCTCGATGTCGACCGGTTCACCCCCCGCCACCTCGATCGTTTCGATCCGCACGTCGAAGTCGACCCACTCTCCCTCCACCTCGTACCGGCCGTCCCGGGTGCGCTCGATGAAAAGGTCCATCGTGTCGGGACCCAGGTTGGTCACTCCCCACGCGATCCGCTCGTTGTGGCCCACGACCACCCCGGGGGCGCCGGCAAAACTGAATCCGCCCACCCGGTAGGGGCACTCCTCGGACAGCTCCTCGCACCAGAGGGTGGCCTGATACCAGATGGAGGGGAGCTGGATCCCCAGATGGGGGTCGTTGGCGAGGAGGGGCAGCCCCGAGGCGGTGCGGGAGCCGGCCACCACCCAGTTGTTGGAGCCGATTCCCTCGAAGGGCCGACCCAGCACCGCCTCGACTCCGTCCACCCGGCGGGCGGCCCGCTCGACCGCGGCAAGGACACCCGGGTCGAGGGAAAGGTGGTCGCGACCGGCTACGGCACCGGCCCGGGCCTGGACGATCTCCTCGTGCTCGGCGGGGAAGGGCGGATACAGGTCTTCGGCGGCGTCGAATCCCAGTCCCCCCGCCACCAACGCCCGTTCCAGCTCGGCGTCCAGGTTGGCGCGCAGGTCCCAGGCCATGACATGGCCCCAGGTGAGGGAGTGGATGGGCTCCCATGGCGCCGGCTGATAGCCCGAGTTCTGTAAGCCGAGGATCGTGTACTCGAGAGAGAGGGGCGAACCGCCCGGCCGTTCAGCCAGGTAGGCGTTGACCCCCTCGGCGTAGGCCTCCAGCGCCGCCCGCTCCTCGGGCGAGGCGGCGGCGAGTTCCTCCCCTGCCAGGCGCTCGAAGCCCAGCGTTCGCAGGAAGGCATCGGTCTCGACCTGGTCCCCCCCGAACATCTCCGAAAGGCGACCTCCACCGATATGACGCCAGACATCCATCTGCCAGAAGCGGTCTTGGGCATGGACGTAGCCCTGGGCGAAGAAGAGGTCATGGCTGTTGGAGGCCTGGATGCGGGGGACTCCGGCCTCGTCCCGGTCCACCACTACCGCGTTCTCGAGCCCGGGTACGCCCACGGCTCCGTCGAGCTGGGGAAACGAACGGCGGGTCAGCCACACTCCGATCCCTCCGCCGATGACAAGGACCAACAACAGGAAGACGGCAAGGCGGCGGATCCAGCGCATGGGCGCAATCTACCCCGCCCGAGGTCGGGCGTCGGCAGGTGGTCGTTTCCGTCAGGTCGATGCCGGTTTCGGCGACTACTAAGCTCCGGGGCCGATGAGTGATCAGCTCGCCGCCGCCGCCGAGGCGATGAAGGTTCCCCAGCCGATCGTCGAACGGTCGGCCCGCGCCCGCGCCGATGCCACCGGTTCTTCCTACGAAGAGGTGCTGGCGGCCTGGGCGGGGGGCACCGACGTGGCCCCGGCCGCCGCTCCCGAGCCCGAGCCTGCCGAGACAACGGAGCAGGCTCCCGCGGCCGAGGAGGCGCCGGAGGAGACAGCACCGGAGCCGGCCGCCGCCCCGGCCGCACCCGAGTTTCCGGCGGCCGCCGCCATGGCGGAGCCCGAGCCCGAACTCGAGATCGAGCCGCTCCCTCTGGGCGAACGGGTTGGCATGGCGGGCAAGATCGGGGCCTGGACCGGAGCCGTTCTGGGCCTGGTCAGTCTGATTTTCAGTTCCACCTGGTTGCTGGGCCTCGCCTCCGTAGCGGGCGAGGAGGACGCGTACTCGCCGGCCGTCGAGGTCATGACGTCGCGCTTTTTGATCGGCGTCACGCTGGTGTCGGTCGTTTTCGGGATCGTGGTGGCCGCTTTCAGCCGCGGTGCGGCCGGCTGGATCCACCGTGGCGCCAGGCTGCAGGGTCGGTTCTCGGTTACGGTGCTCCTGGGTGCGGTGTTGGGAGTGGTATTGGGTCTCGCCGCCGGGGCGGTGATGCTGGCCGGATTCGGAGAAGCCATCGAGGGAGCCGAGCAACCCACCTCACTGCTCCGCATCGTTCCCAGCGTCTTCGTGGTGTTGGTGGGAGGCGCCCTTCTCGGATGGCTGACCTCGGTCCTGGTCCAGGTCATCGGCGTCCCGGTGGGAGTGGCCGAGGAGGATGCCAGCGAGATCTCCGAGGTTCGGGGACGGCTGTCGGCGGCGGTCAGCATTCCGGTCGCCGCCCTCGTCCTCCTGATGCTGCTGGTGGTCCCGCTCGGCATCGTGTTCATCCGCTCCAACGAGATGGCATCGGGCGGGGCGGCGGTGCTGGCCGTCTTCGCCGCGGCCGCCATTCTCGGCATCGCCACCATGTCGGCCAGCCGTCCGACGATGCGGGTCACTTTCGGCGAGGTGCTGGTGGCGGTGGCGGGGATCGCCACCGTCGTGCTGATCATCTTCGCCGTCATCCAGACGCAGTCGGGTCCTCACGAGGAAGAGGAAGCAGAAGCGGAAGCACCGGCCGAGGAGGTCGAACAGACCGATGAGGCCGCCGCCCCGTACCTCACCTTCCTGTAGCCTCCCGAATCAGCCGTCGTCGAGGGTGACGGCCACCCGGGCTCCGTCCCGGTCCTCCCAATCCACCCGCACCGGGTCTCCGCTCCGTAGGTGGTCCCGGAGGTGGCCGGGAGGGAAGGCGTAATCGGCTCCGGGAAGAAGGGCGAAGGTGTGCTGTTCCCCGTCGGCCAGCACCGTGAACGATTCCACGTCGTTCAGTTCGCCCACGACGTCGACCACGATCCCGGTGACCGTCCCGGTGTCGGAGTCGAGGTCAGAGACGGAACAGGCGGCGAGGAGAAGACCGACGGCGATGCAGGTCAAGAGCACTTGGCGTACCCGACCGGCCGCGATCATCACCCGCGAATGACGAGGATGCCCATCGCTCCCAGCACCACGGCGTAGCAGCCGAGGGCGAGCAGGAAGCCGGCGGTGAAGAAGCGGTTGAGGAGCGGCTTCTCGAAGCGCAGATGCATGAACCAGCCGACCACGATGACGAACTTGAGCAGAGCGAGGATGATCAGCAGAGCTACGTTGATCCCGCCCAGGTCGAGGGCATCGTCGATATAGAACAGCGCCACCTCGATGGCAGTGAGCACGGCCAGGAGGGCGGCGATCTTCCAGTACTGGCCGATGGAGGGGTGCTCGTGATGGGCTTGATCGGTCATGTCTCTATACCTGGGCCGCGTCGATGAGATAGACGACGGTGAAGATGACGATCCAGATGATGTCGACGAAGTGCCAGTAGAGACCCACCAGCTCGAGGTTCATCCCGTGGTTCTCCGAGAGGCGGCCCTTGAAACGGGAGATGCCCCACAAAGAAAGGAGCATGATGATCCCGATGGCGACGTGGGCGCCGTGGAAGCCGGTGAGTACATAGAAGGCCGACGCCACCGGGTTGGTGGTCAGCTTCATGTCGTAGTGCACGATGAACTCGGTGAACTCGAAGACCTGCCCGGCCAGGAACACCGAGCCCAGCGCCGCGGTGGCGAACAGCCAGGTACGGGCCTGGCCCTGGTCGTCACGGGAAAGGGCATTGTGGGCCAGCACCATGGTCAGCGAGCTCATGAGCAGCACGAAAGAGCTGACCGAGGTGAAGGGGATGTCGTAGATCTCGGCCGGATAGATGCTGAACCCGGGGCGGTTCGAATAGAGCAGGTAGTTGGTGATGAGGGCGCCGAAGAACAGGAACTCCGAGCTCAGGAACAGCCACATCCCCAGCTTGCGGTTGTCGACCCCGGTCGATTCGTGCTCGACGTGGCCGTGGGCCCCGGCCTCTTCGTGGATGACTTCGGCCATCAGGTGGTCTCCAGGGGCTCGAGGGTCTCGTCCTCGGGGGCGTCGGGCTCAGCGATGTCGTCGGTCGAGTCATCGTGGTCGTGCTCGTCGATGGGGTGTTCGTCCTCGAGGGGCTCGATACCCCATCCGATGAAAGCCGAGATTGCCATCAGCGCTCCCAGCACCAGCAGGGCCTTGCCCCAGGCTTCGACGTGGTAGATGATGCCCCATCCGATGAACGGCATCGACAGCCCCACCAGGAAGGGGAAATAGGAGGGGTTGGGGAGATGGATTGGAGCCGGAGGATTGAGCCCGACGTACTCGTGGTTGGCGATGACCTCGTCGGCCTCTGGACGGCGCACGGCCCTGCCCTCAGCGTCCTCGGTGTACTTCTGGCGCCAGAAGTCGTCCAGGGATCGGATCTCGGGTGACACCGCGTAGTTGTACTCGGGCGTCGGGTTAGGGATGGTCCACTCGATGGTGCGGGCATCCCAGGGATCCAGGCCGGATGGCTCGCCGTTGGTCTTGGAGCGCCACCAGTTGTACATGAACACCAAGATCGAGGCGGCGATGGTGAAGGCGCCCCAGGTGGCGAGTTCGTTCCACAACTCCAGCCCGGTCTCGGGGGCGTACTTCCAGGTGCGGCGCACCATTCCCTGCAGCCCCAGCCAGTGCATGGGGGCGAAGGTGAGGTTGAAGCCGATCATCATCAACCAGAAGTGGAGCTTGCCCAGGCGCTCATTCATGATCCGGCCCCGCAGCTTGGGATACCAGTAGTAGAGGCCCGAGAAGATGCCGAAGATGGCTCCCCCGAAGAGCACGTAGTGGAAGTGGGCCACGATGTAGTAGGTGTCGGTCTGTTGCCAGTCGGAGGGGACGACGGCGTGGGTGACGCCCGACAGGCCACCGATGACGAACATGGCCACGAAGCCAATCGAGAACAGCATCGCCGTGGTCAGTCGTATCTTCCCCAGCCACATCGTCCCCAGCCAGTTGAAGATCTTGATCCCGGTGGGGACGGCGATGGTCATGGTGGCGAGACCGAAGGCGGCCTGGGCGACGGGGCTGATCCCCGACGAGAACATGTGGTGGGCCCACACCCCGAACCCGAGGAAGGCGATGGCGCCTCCGGCGAATACCACCGCGGAGTAGCCGAACAGCGGCTTGCGGCTGAAGACCGGCAACACCTCCGACACGATGCCCATCGCCGGGAGGATCAGGATGTAGACCTCGGGATGGCCGAAGAGCCAGAATAAGTGCTGCCAGAGGATGGGATCACCCCCGCCGCTGGCCTGGAAGAAGAGCGAGCCGAACTGCCGATCGAAGGTGACCATGAACAGTGCCACGGCGATGATCGGCAGCGAGAACAACAGCAGGAACGCCACCACGGTCGTCATCCACGAGAACACCGGCATCCGCAGTAGGCGCATGCCCTTGGCCCGCATGTTGAAGACCGTAACGATGAAGTTGACCGAGGAGATCAGCGAGGACAGGCCCAGGATCTGTAGGCCCAGGGCCCAGTAATCCATCACCGTGCCCTGGGAGTAGAAGGGTCCGGCGTTGGGCTGGTAGCCGAACCAGCCGCCGTTGGGGGAATCGGCCAGGAAGTTCCAGCCCCCCGGGCCGCCGTTGACGGGGATGTTGCCGGTGATCCCGTCGGGGGTGATGGGGGCGAACGAAGTTCCGAAGATGAAGCTGGTGTAGAGGAACACGCCACCGAAGATGAATATCCACCATGACACGGCGTTGAGACGGGGGAAGGCGACGTCCCGTGCCCCCAGCTGCAGGGGCAGCAGGTAGTTGAAGAAGGCGGACGACACCGGCATCACGAAGAGGAAGATCATCGTCGTGCCGTGCATCGTGAACAGGGAGTTGTAGGCCCCGGCGGTCAGGAACTCGGAGTTGGCCGAGGCGAGATGGATGCGCAGGAACAGCGCCTCCAACCCTCCGAGCAGGAAGAAGAAGAAGGCGGCGTAGCCGTACATGACGCCGATCCGCTTGTGGTCGACGGTCGTGATCCACGACCAGATGCCGCTCGAACCCCGCGGCTTGCGGTAGATGGTGGAGCTGGCCCCCGGCCGGGTAGCAAGGTCAGTCACTGCCGGTGCCTCGCTTCGCTTCGGCGTGGGGGGACGACCCCCCTGCCCCCCGCACGGCCACCGTCTCGCCGAGTGCGCGCCTCGCCTGAGTGTCACTGACCTCGGTCGGACTGTGGTTCCCCTCGGTACCGATCATCACAGCAGACCTCCAACTCGATGTTCTGACTTCCGACTTCCGACTTCCGACTTCCGACTCACTGATTGCTCCTCAGCCAGACGATGAGGGACTCGATTTCGGCCTGGGTGAGGCCAAGGTCGGGCATGAAGCTGCCCGGCTTCAGCGTCGGCGGGTCGGCCAGCCAGCGAGTGAGGGCGGCTTCGAAGCTCTCCCCCTCTTCGGGGAAGGCGGCGCCGGCGAAGGTGGTCCGGTACTGATCGCCGAAGTGGGTCAGGTTGGGACCGTTGAAGACCTCGCGGGCGATGATGTTGTCGGCGACACCGGCGTCGTTGTCGGCGAAATCGACCGTGTGGCACTGGGTGCATCCCCGGTTGAGGAACACCTGCAGGCCGTCCCATTCCGGCGTCCCCTCGTCGGGAACCGCCGCCGGCTCGAGTTGTGCCGTCAGCCAGGAGTCGAAATCGGCCCGGGGGACCGCCTCCACGTGGGCACGCATCAGCGAGTGGGAGAGGCCGCAGAATTCGGCGCAGTGGCCGTAGTAGGTGCCGGGATTGTCGGCCTGAAGCCGAAGCACCGTCTCCTGGCCGGGAACCAGGTAGCGCTTGCCGTTGAGCTTGGGGACCCAGAAGTTGTGGACCACGTCGTCGGAGGTCATCACCGCGCAGACTTCTTCGCCGGCGGGCACCACCATCACGTTGGCGGTTTCGACCGAGGTCCCGTCTGGGAGCCCGGGCATGTCGGAGTATCGGTATTCGAACCACCACTGATGGCCGATGACCTCGACCCGCATGGCGTCGGGGTCGCATTCGGTGAGGTCGAACACGGTCTGGACGGTGGGGACGGCGATCACAGCCAGGATGAGGGCCGGGATCACGGTCCAGATCACCTCCAGCTTGGCGTTGCCGTGGATCTGCTTCGGCTCCCGGCGGTTTGGACGGTCACGGAAGAGGATGGCGGCGACGATGATCGCGCCCTGGACCAGCACGAAAACCCCCGTGGCGATCCAAAACACAGGCCAAAACAGCCCATCGATGGTGCGGGCGAATGGTCCTGCGGGGTCGAGCGAGTTGAGGGGGGCGTCCTCGACCGTGGGGTCGATGAACTGGCACGCCGAGAGGGCGAGTGCCAGAGCAGCTACTCCCAGGAGACGAAGTGATCGGAATCGGGATCCCATCGGGCCGCATCATACGGTCCCCCGCCGAGTCGACCAACCCGCCTCGCCGGACGTGGCGCGGACGGGTCTGCCGCTTCGGTGCCAGGCGCTACCGGGCGGTGAGTGGTGGGTGGTGAGTCGGCCCCGGTGATCACAACCACGAGTCGGACTACTCAGAACTCATCACCCAGAACCCACCACTTAGAACCCGCTACCGCTCAAGCACCGAGGTCGGTGAGAGCCTGGTCCAGTTCGGCCGGGTCGAGGGTGCCTTCGAAGCGAGCAGTAATGGTGCCGGCATCGTCGGTGACGAAGACCCACGGCTCGGAGGGCAGGGCCCAGGTGTCGACGGCGTCCACGGTGACCAGCTCCTCGTAGCTGGTGGCGTCGAGGTTCTCGTAGATCTCGACGTGGAGGAAGTCGACCTCGGGATGAGCGGCCTGAACCTGCTTGGCGGTTTCCAGCACGGGTCCACAGGTGGCCGAGGTGCAGAAGGCAGGGGTGGCGAAGATCACCACCGTCGGCCGGTCGTCATTGAGGGCATCATCGAGTGAGAGGCGGTAGAAGTCGGGTTCGGGCTGAGGATCGGTGGTGATCTCGTCCAGCGGGTTGTCGTCCCCCGTGCGGGTCGCCACTGCGGGTGCCGTCTCCCCGACCTGGGGCATTGCGGTGTCGTCGGCCACCATCATCAGAGTGGGCTCGGTGGCGGCGTAGCCGTCGGCGGTGATGGAGATCGACCACCCGCCGGGGGAGGGAAAGTCGACCGTGGCCCGATACAGCCCCCGCTGGTCGGGGACGGCCCAGACGAACTCGAGCGGCACGTCCTCCATCGTCTCATCGTTGGGTCCGACCAGGTCGGCGGTGGCTTCCAGGTCTGGCGAAGCCAGGAAGGCCTGGGTCTCGGTGTCGACCAGGCCGACCAGGACCCGCTGCTGACCCACCTGGAGCGAGCCGTTGGAGGAGGCGACGATACCGATCGGCTGGGTCTGACCGCCGCAGGCCGCCAGTAGGACGACCGCCACGGCGAGAACAGGCTTGAGACGAGAACGCGTCATGGGCGAAGTCTGCCCGGATCTCCTGGTTGTGCCAAAGGGCGGCTGTGGCTGGCCCACGTCAGGCCGGTAGCCTACGCCCATAGTGGAAATGCCCGTCGTCACTGTTGCCCCGTCGCCGGCGACCCGGAGGGGGCGCCTGTCGGCTTACCTGGCGCTGACCAAGCCGCGGATCATCGAGCTCCTCCTCATCACGACCGTGCCGGCCATGGTGCTGGCGGCCGGAGCCTGGCCGGGCACGTGGTTGGTGCTGGCCACCCTGATCGGAGGTTCTCTCTCCGCCGGCGGCGCCAACGCACTCAACAACTGGTTCGATCGTGACATCGACCAGGTGATGCGCCGCACCCGGAGACGCCCGCTGCCGGATCACGCCGTGGAGCCGAAGGCCGCCCTGGTGTTCGGAACCGTGCTGGGTGTGGCCGGGTTCATCTGGCTGTGGGTCTTCACCAACCTGCTGGCTGCGGTCCTTTCCACCGCCGCCCTCCTTTTCTATGTCTTCGTCTACACAATGGGTCTGAAGCGACGCACGACCCAGAACATCGTCATCGGCGGGGCGGCCGGGGCGGTCCCCGCCCTGGTGGGATGGGCGGCCGTGCGCGGTGACGTCGGTCTGGCCGCCTGGATTCTCTTCGCCGTCGTCTTCTACTGGACCCCGCCCCACTTCTGGGCTCTTGCTCTCCGCTACGAGAAGGACTACGCCGCCGCCGGAGTGCCCATGCTTCCGGTCGTGAAGGGAACCGAGGCCACAACCCGCTCCATGCTCACCTACTCGGGGACCATGGTGTTGGTCTCGCTGATGCTGGTCCCCGTGGCCAGGATGGGTTGGATCTACCTGCTGGCGGCGGTTGGAACGGGTGGGTGGTTCATGTGGGAGACGTGGCGGGTGCGCCGCGACCCCTCCCGGGCGATGAAGCTTTTCACGTCCTCGACCGTCTACCTCTCGGTGGTTTTCGCCGCCGTGGTGGTCGACGTGCTGGTCCGATGACCGACACGCTCGTTCTGTTGCTGGTCTGGGTGTTTCCGGTCATGGTGGTGGGGCTGTTGGTGTGGAGGGCGGTCCGCAACCGCCGGAGCTGATGCTCGCCTTCATCGCCTATCCCCCGATACCGATGTGGGAGATCGGTCCGCTGCGGCTGTCGCTGCACGGGGTCTTCGCCGGGGTGGGTTTCATGGCCGGTGCGGTGCTGGCGACCCGAGAGTTCCGGCGCCGGGATCTCGACGCCGCCGCCTATCAATCCGCCCTCCTCTGGGGTCTGGTGGGAGCGATCCTCGGGGCGCGCCTGCTGACGGCCCCGGCCATGATCCTCGGCGGCACCCCGATCCTCGAGGCGCTCAACCCGGTGGCGGGCAACTTCTCGATCATGGGCGGCTTCGCCGGCGGAATCCTGGCCGGGCTGGTCCGGGCCCGAGCCTTGGGCCTGCCCCTTCTTCCGACCCTCGACGCCTCGGCCCACGGGCTCGCCCTGGGCACGGTGGTCGGACGGCTGGGCGACATTGCCATCGTCGAGCATCTCGGGCGCGCCACTGCGGTCCCATGGGGGTACGGCGTCAGGCCCGCCTACGACCTGGCGCCCCAGCACAATCTGCTCGAGTGTGGCCCGGCCCGCGCCACCCCCGAAGGGCTGTGTCCTGTGCCGGGCCTCGACTCACTGGCCGATGCGGTCGGAGCCGGCGCTCCCGGCATCTATCACCACGTCGCCGCCTACGACCTGATCGGTGCGGCGGTGTTGCTCGGCGCTCTCTTCGTCCTCGGTCGCCGCTTCCACCTCGATCCCGGCCGCCTCTTCTTCCTCTGGATGGCCTGGTACGGGATCCAGCGCTTCCTGCTCGATTCGCTCCGCTTCGGCAACGGCGATGCCACCCTGGGCCTGTTCACCTGGAACCAGGTCAGCGGCCTGACGGCGGGAGTCGCCGGGGCCGTGCTCATGTGGTGGACCGCTTCGCGTGGTAGGCAGGTCGTGAGTTCTGAGTACTGAGTGGTGAGTGGGTACTGAGTGTTGAGTTCGGGACGGTGGCCTTCGAGCGTTTTCTGTCGCGAAAAGTCATCTCGGCTTCCGACTCCCGGCTCTCGCGGGCCGTTGCATCGGCACTCCAGACGGGCTACAGTCTCCCCGACATGTCGTGCCAGCGCTTCTTTGGCTATTTCGTCTTTACCGGGTCCGCCCGGGTTGACGTGATGGCCTGACGAAGCAGCACCCCACCACTCACCAACCCGGAGCCGGACGCTCCGGGTTTTTCGATTCCCGGGGTGCCGGCAGGAGGAACATCATGGAACGCAAGGCCCACCACAGCCCCGGAAAGGCTCGGACCGTCGTCACCGTCGGTTCTGTTCGGATCGGCCACGACCCCTTCCCGGTCATCGCCGGGCCGTGTGCGATCGAGTCCGAAGACCAGCTCCAGGCCGTAGCCGAGGCAGCCGCCGACAGCGGCGTCTCGATCCTCCGGGGCGGGGCGTGGAAATCCACCTCCTCGCCCTACGACTTCCACGGTCTGGGCGAGGCGGCCGTCGAGATGCTGGTCGAAGCGGGGCGCCGGCACGGCCTTCCCACCGTGACCCAGGTGCTGGAGACGTCCCACGTCGAGACCGCCGCCGAGCGAGTCGACATGCTCGAGATCGCCTCCGGCAACATGCAGGACTTCGAGCTCCTCCGTCAGGCGGGCCGATCCGGAAAGCCGGTGCTCTTGCGGCGCGGGCCTTCCGCCACTCTCGACGAGTGGCTGTGGGCGGCCGAGTACCTGCTGGCGGAGGGCAACGAGCAGGTGGTCCTGGTGGAGCGAGGCATCCGCACCTTCGGGACCCCCGGAGCGGACACGCTCGACATCGGGGCGGTCCCTTCGCTGCGTGAGACCACCCATCTGCCGGTGATGGTCGATCCCTCCCACACGGCGGGTGGCGCCATGCGGGTACAGCCCCTGGCTCTGGCCGCCCAGGGGGTGGGAGCGGACGGGCTCATCGTGGAGGTTCATCCCCAGCCCGAGGTGGCCCGCACCTCCTACGTCCAGATGGGGATCGGAGCCCTAGAAGATCTGATGACTTCCCTCGGCATCTCCCGGGTCCGTCGCCACATCGACCAGATCGATCGTCAGATCGTGCGCCTGCTCGCCCGCCGTCAATCTCTCACCCAGGAGATAGGCTCCGTCAAGGCGGCTCGCGGCCTCCCGGTCCATATCCCGGGGCGCGAGAGCGAGCTGCTGGCGATCGTCCGGGACGAAGCCCAGCACTTGGGCCTCGACCTCGAGCACGTCGAGCAGCTGTTCGAGCTGGTCCTGGCCGAGTCGCGTCGACTCCAGCACGAGGCGCGGGCGGCGTCGGAGGGACGCACGGCCGCTTCCTGATAGGCCCGAGATGGTGCTTTGCTCGAGAACATGACTCGTCCGGTCCGCATCGCCCTCCAGATCCAACCCCAGCACGCCGACTACCCCGCCATCCGCCGTGCCGTCGACAAGGCGGAGGAGATGGGGGTGGACGCCGTCTTCAACTGGGACCACTTCTACCCGCTCTCGGGAGACCCCGGGGGCAAGCACTTCGAGTGCTGGACGATGCTCGGCGCCTGGGCCCAACAGACCACCCGGGTCGAGATCGGTGCCCTCGTCACCTGCAACTCGTATCGGAACCCCGAACTGCTGGCCGACATGGCCCGCACCGTCGACCACATCTCGGGTGGGCGCCTCATCCTCGGCATCGGCTCCGGCTGGTTCGAGAAGGACTACGAGGAATACGGATTCGAGTTCGGGACCAAGGGGAGCCGGCTCGACGACCTGGCCCGGGCCCTACCCCGCATCGAGTCACGGCTCGAGAAGCTCAACCCGCCTCCCACCCGCAAGATCCCGGTGATGATCGGTGGGGGAGGCGAGAAGAAGACGCTGCGGCTGGTGGCCCGACATGCCGACATCTGGCACGGATTCGGCAGCGTCGACACCATCGCCCACAAGCACCGCGTTCTCGACGGTCACTGTGCCGATGTCGGTCGCGACCCCGATGAGATCGAGCGTTCGGCGGGGGTCGGTCCGCGCAAGGTGGCTCAAGCCGGGGACTACCACGCCGTAGGGACCCGACTCTTCACCCTGGGCCTGTCCGGTCCCGACTACGACCTCGGGCCCGTCCCCGAGTGGATCGCCTGGCGGGACGAGGTCAACTCCGCCTGATTGTGCAGCCGGTCGTCTCACCGGCGACGAACTGCCACCAGACGGGGATCCGCATCCGGGGCCGCCGCGCATCAGGAGTCCTCAGAGCAAGGTCCGGGCTAGGTGCCCCATTCCCACGAGACACCGTGTGCCTCCTGGAAGGGCTCTATGGCGGTGAGAGCCGCTCGAACGGACTCCTCGTCTTCAGCATCGATTGCGCAGTACCCGGAGCCGCTGAACTCCACCGGGAGACCAACGGCAACCAGAGCTCCGTGGAGTCGTTCATGTTCGGCCTCCGCCACACCGCGATCTGCGAACACCGCTCGGATGACCCGATGCCCGCCTGGTCGCACCACCGAGGCGACACCGCTGTCACCGTCCCAGGTGACGACGTCGCCGAGTGCGATCCCATAGGTGAAGAACGGAATGCAGCAGATCTCGTACATTCCATCGCGGGTGTCCCGTGTCCACATCTGCTCGGCCGAGCCGGGCAAGCCGTGATCCGCCAGGTCGACCCGGATGATGTAGTCGGCACGATCGCGCCACTCCGGCTCCTGATGCGTGGCTATCCGCATTTGTCGGATGGTGCCGGTAGTGGAGGCATTTGTCGACTGTCGGTGACTGAGGTCAGTCGGTAGGGCCTGGTTCGATCCGGCTCGAGAACTCGTCGAAGCGGGTGGCCGGGTCCAGGTCGGTGCCGGCCCGAAACGTGGCCCGTCCGATCAGATGGGCCCCGATGGGAGCGGTGATGAACTGCAGGATGAACACGAGCAGGACCTTGGCCACCGGGCCAGGCCCGGGCATCACCAGGGCAGTTCCGATGAGGATCAGGGCCAATCCGAACGTGGCGGGCTTGGTGGCCGAGTGCATGCGGGCAAAGACGTCGCGGAACCGCTGTAAACCGAGGGCGGCGATCAGGGCGAGCAGGCCCCCACTTAGGATCAGGACCGAGGCGAGGACCTCCACTAGGTGCCCCTCCTCTCGATGAACTGGGCCACCAGCGAGGTGCCGGTGAAGCCCAGCAGCGCCGCCACCACCATGGCGTCGAGATAGGTGTCCTCGCCGGTCCGGGCGGCCAGCACCGCCAACCCGAGCACGATCACGACCAGCAGCGTGTCGAGGGCAACGATCCGATCGGGAAGCGAGCTGCCCCGCACCAGTCGGACGATGCAAAGAACGGCCGCCACCGCCAGCATCCCCAGCACGATCGAGGTCACGGTCTCCAGCATCAGGTCGCGACCACCTCCCGCTCATCTCCCGCACGAGTTGGAAACGCGGCAGTCGTCAACCGCTCGAGATGCAAGACCTCCTGGCGGCTCTTCTCGAGGGTCTCGAGGTGGAGCACGTGCATCACCAGAGTCATGGTCGCCTCGTCCACCTCGAGGGTCAGGGTTCCCGGGGTGAGCGAGACCATGTTGGCCACCGCCGTGGCGATCCCCGGCGACCGGGTGCGGAGGGGGACCGAAAGGACGGCCGGGTTGACCCGGTTGCGGGGAGTCACCACCTCCCACGCCATCAGGACCGAGGCCTCGACCAGTTTCCACGTGAAGTAGGCCGAGAGCCGGAGCACGGCCACAGGGCGGACCGAATGTGACCACCGCACCGGGTGCAGGGGGATCGCCCACAGCACGACGATTCCGGCAAGGATCCCGCCGACCCCGTTGGCCCAAGTGAACTCCTCCCACAGGGCCACCCACACCAAAGTGAGCCAGGCGAGGGTGAACAGGAACCGCCTCATGGCCCCAGCACCTCCCGTACATAGAAGGAGGGATCCATCAGGGCCTGGGCGGCGCTCTCTGCCAGGTCGTAGAGAGGAGCGGCGGCGACCACGAAGGCCAGGCTGGCCGCCACCAGGGTGGCGGTGGAGGCCACCATCAGCCGGGGAGAACGGAGCCGGGGGCCCTGGCGGGCCACCAGGACCGAAATCGGCTCGTCGGGGCTGCCCCAGAACACACCCGCCCAGATCTTGGTCATCGAAAAGAGAGTGAGAATGCTCACGAACAGGGCGACTCCCACGGTGAGATAGGCCCCGGTGGCCAATCCGCTCTGGATCAGCGTCAGCTTGGCCACGAACCCTGACAGCGGGGGGATCCCAGCCAGGCTCAGGGCGGGGACCAGAAACAGCACGGCCAGGAGCGGGGCGGTGTGCACCATTCCCCCCAGTCGCCGCAACTGACCGGTGCCGGTGCGTTCTTCGATCAGGCCTCCGACCAGGAAGAGGGTCGTCTTGATCATGATGTGGTGGACCACGTAGAAGACGGTGGCGGCGAGGCCCGCCACGGTGAAGAGCCCAAGCCCGAAGATCATGTAGCCGATCTGGGAGATGATGTGGAAGCTGAGGATCCGCTTGACGTCGTCCTGGGCGATCGCACCCAACACCCCGATCAGCATGGTCAACCCCGCCACCACCAGCAGAAGAGTGGAACGTTCCTGGCCGGCGAACAACAGGGTCTGGGAACGGATGATGGCGTACACGCCCACCTTCGTTAGCAACCCGGCGAAGATGGCGGTGATGGGAGCGGCTGCCGTCGGGTAGGAGTCCGGCAGCCAGAAGAAGAGCGGGAAGATGGCCGCCTTGATCCCGAACACCACCAGGAACAAGACTCCGAGACCGCTGCGGATGCCGGGGTCGATCTCGGCCAGGCGGACGGCCAGATCGGCCATATTGACGGTCCCGGTGGCGGCGTACACCAGGGCCACCCCTGAGATGAACAGGGTGGAGGCGAGCAGGCTGATCACCACATACGTCATCCCGTGCCGGACCTGGGCGCGGGAACCACCCAGGGTGATGAGGACGTAACTCGCTACGAGGGTGATCTCGAAGGCGACGAACAGATTGAAGAGGTCCCCGGTGGTGAACGAGGCCGACACCCCGGCGGCGAGCACGAGATAGACGGGATGGAAGAACGTCACCTCGTCGGTGGTGCGGGGGCTGCCGATGGCGTACACCAGCACCGCCAGCAGCATCACCGACGACACCGTCAGCATGATCGCCGAGAAGGTGTCGATCGCCAGGGTGATGCCCACCGGCGCCTCCCATCCCCCGTACGACGTGACGATCATCGAGCCATCGGCGACCCTGACGAGCAGGATGACGTTGATGGCCACGGTGGCGACGAGCGCAACCACCCCGAGCAACCGCTGCCAGCGCAGCCAGGAGCCGAGGGCCATCGAAACAGCGGCGGCGGCCAGGGGAATGATGATGGGCAGGAAGGGCTCGACAGTCACGCCTCCCCCTCCCCACGTTCCCGGGCGTGGCGGGCGGCGGCGGTCTCGGCGATGCGGCGGTCCTCGACGTCGTCCTCCACCTCATCCGAACGGTTGAGCATCCAGCTGCGAAAGGCCAGGGCGAGGAGAAAGGCGCTTACCCCGAAGGTGATGACGATGGCGGTCAAGGCGAGTGCCTGGGGGAGAGGATCGGAAGCAGGCCCGGTCCCGGTCCCGATGATCGGGGCCTTGCCCGCCCGACCCCCGGCCAGCAGCAGGAGGAGATTGGCCCCGTGTCCGAGCACCGCCAGCCCGATCACGATCCGGCTCAGGTTGCGCTGAAGGAGGAGATAGGTGCCGGCTCCGTAGAGGACCGCCACGGTGATTGCCATCGCAACGATCATTCGTCTCCCCCACCCTCACCGAAGGCGAGCACTTCAGCCGCCACCAACCCGATAACCACGATGAACACCCCGATGTCGAAGGGGAGGGCCGAGGTGGCCTTGACGGTCCCCAACACGGGCACCGCCACCTCCAGCTTGGCGCTCTCCAGGAAGGTATCGCCCCAGATCCATCCCACCATTCCAGTGAAGATGGCGACGGCCAGTCCGATCCCCATCAGTACGTGGGGAGCGGTGGGCAGCAGTTCGATCACGGCGTCGCGTCCCCGGGCGATGTAGCGGAGGACGATGGCGGTCCCGGCCACGAGACCGGCCACGAACCCGCCTCCGGGGGCGTTGTGGCCGGTGAAGAGCAGGAACAGGGCGAAGACGAGGGCGGTCCTGACGATCAGATCGACCACGAAGTCGAAGATCACGGAGCGGTTGATCACGAGTCCATCTCCTCGACGCTGCGCGCCGATTCGGCGTCGTCATCGCGGGGCCGTCGTGTCCGGATCAGCATGATCGCCCCCAGAGCGGCCACCGTCAGCACGGTGATCTCGCCCAGGGTGTCGAAGGCGCGAAAGTCGGTCAGGATCACGTTGACGATGTTGCGCCCCCCGCCCTCCGGCTCGGCCCGGGTCAGGAACTCGCCGGTGAGGGGAGTCGCTACCCGTCCTCCCGCCGCCCACAGGGAGAAGAATCCGGCGCTCAGACCCACTCCCACCGCCACGGCGATGCGGCTGAAACGGCCCAGCCTCCAGCCCACGCCCTCGAAGCGGGCGGGCAGGTGGCGCAGGAGGAGAACGAAGAGGGCGAGGGTGAGGGTCTCGATCAGTAGCTGGGTCAGGGCGAGGTCGGGGGCGCCCTGGATCACGAACAGGACCGCCACGCCATACCCCACCGCCCCCAGGAACAGGACTGCCCCCAGCCTCCGCTTGACCAGGGCGGTGCCGATGGCGGCGGTGATGACGAGGGCGGCGGTGACGGCCTGGAGCGGTGACTCGGCCAGGATCAGACGCTCGGGCAGCGCCCATTCCCCGGCCATCACGATGCTCGGGCCGAGGATGGCGGTGGTGACGATGACGCCCAGGTAGATCGGCAGCGAACCGCTCTGCACCACCGATGTCACCCGATCGGCGAAGTCGTTCAGGCCCGCCACCGTATCCCCGTACACCCGGGACGCCTCGGGGAGGCGTTCTGTGATCCGGCGCAGGCGGACGATGGGTCGGCGCCAGATCCAGAAACCGCCCCCCAGAGCGATGGCCGACAGCAGCAGCGGGGTCCCCAGCCCGTGCCAGAGGGCAAGGTGCTCCGCGCCGGCGCCCGCCATGGACGACTCGGCTGCCGCCCCGACCAGACCGTCGAACAGGCCGGTGGCCAACCCTCCGGCCACGGTGAGGAGGACCAGCAGCAATGGGGCGGCGAGGAAGGAGAGGGAGGGTGGTGGGGCGTCGGCTCCCACCAGGTTTTGCGAGTCGGTTGGCACCGTCCCGAATCCTCCGGCCAGATAGCGCAGCCCGTAAGCCGCGGTCAGGACCGAGCCCAGCACGACTCCTCCGGTGGCCCACCAGTTGCCGTGGTGGACCAGACCCTCGAGGGCGGCTTCCTTGGTTACGAATCCCAGGAGGGGCGGGAGCCCCGCCATCGAGGCGGCCGCCACGATCGCCACCCCAGCCAGAGCCGGCATCGCTCGTCCCACTCCCGAGAGGCGTCGGATGTCGCGGGTATGGGCCTGGTGGTCGACGATGCCGGCGGTCATGAAAAGGGCCGCCTTGAAGATGCCGTGGGCGAGGATCATCGCTGCCCCGGCGAAGGTGGCCTCGGGGACCCCCATGCCCACCAACAGCATGATGAAGCCGAGCTGGGAGACCGTGCCTTGGGCCAGGATGAGCTTCAGGTCGTCCTGGGCCAGGGCTCGCCAACCTCCCACCAGCATCGTCACGACCCCCACCGTTATCAGAGTGGGGCGCCACCAGCCGATCACGGCGGCAAACGCCGGGGCGAGACGGGCCACGAGATAGATGCCCGCCTTGACCATGGTGGCCGAATGCAGGTAGGCGCTGACCGGAGTCGGCGCCGCCATCGCCCCCGGCAGCCAGAAGTGGAACGGGAACTGGGCCGACTTGGTGAAGGCACCCAGGAGGATCAATCCCAGTCCGGCCCCCACCACGCCCCCTTCCGGTGGGGAGGCGACGATGGCAGCGAGGGAATAGGTTCCCGCGGCCTGGGCGACCAGGACGATCCCTCCCATCATGGCCAGGCCTCCCAGGCCGGTGACCAGGAGCGCCTGGAGGGCACCCGAACGGGCGGCGGCGCTGTCGTCGTCGAACCCGATCAGCAGATAGGAGGTGATCGAAGTCAGTTCCCAGAACACGAAGAGCAGCAGCAGGTTGTCGGCCACGACCACTCCGAACATGGCTCCGGCGAAGCCGACCAGGAAGGCGGCGAACCGGCCCAGGCCCTCCTGTTCGCCGAAGTAGCGCCAGGCATAGACGAAGACGAGGAAGCCGATCCCACCGATGAGAAGGGTCATCAGGGCGCCCAGTCCGTCGAGACGGAAGTCGAGGTCCATCCCGATGGCTGGCATCCACCTCACCGATTCGGTTATGGGGTCGCCTCCGATGGCATCCCGGGCCGGGCCCAGCAACCACACCAGACCGGCGAGGGGAGCGAGGCTGCCCACCAGCATCACCCGGTTGCCGAGGCGGCGCCCCAGCACCATGACCAGGGCGGCCACGACGACGTGGATGAGCAGGACGACGATCACGGCTGAGAGGGGCGAGGCCCCGGAGCGAATTGGAACATGGTGGGCAGGTGGTTTTCCTTCTCTACTGCCGACCAGGCTTCCCGGCACACCCCGCGAGGCCGGATCGTAACCACCTCCGCGGGATTAACCGCGACGGTCACAGACCCGTGAGCGTGTCGATGATCAGGTGATCGACCACCGCCTCCAAAGCCTCGCGGTGTGAGGCTCCCTCCTCGATCGCCTGATGGAAGACAGCCAACTGGCGGTGGGCGCTGGTTCCCTCCTTGGCGATGGTGCGGATGTGGGACAGGGCGTCGGTCACGCCGAGCATTCGGGCGTCGGCCTCGGTGAGGATGAGCAGTTCCTCGACCAGGTCGCGGAACTCGACCAGTTCCCCCTTGCCGAAGTCGATCAGGCTGCCCTGGACGCCGTAGCGCTGGGCTCGCCACATGTTCTCGTCGATCAGCATGGGGGCATAGGTCCGCCACCGGCGATTCTCGGTCCGCAGCCGGAACAGCATCTCCAGCAACGACATGTAGAGGGCGGCGACGGCTATTCCGTCGTCGAGGCGGGTGCAGATGTCGGCCACCCTCATCTCCAGCGTCGGGTAGCGGGTCGAGGGACGGATGTCCCACCACAGCTTGGTGGCGTCCTCGATCAGTCCGGCGTCGACCAGGACGGCGACGTGACGCTCGTATTCGGACCAGGAGGAGAACTCCTCCGGCATACCCGTGCGGGGCAGGGTCTGGAACACCGAGAGCCGGTAGCACCTGAGGCCCGTCTCCCGTCCGGTCCAGAACGGCGAAGAGGTGGTCAGGGCAAGGATGTGAGGGAGGAAGTAGCGGACCTGGTTCATCAGGTCGATGCGCAGGTCGGGGTCGTCGATGCCGACATGGACATGCATGCCGCAGATGACGAGCCGGCGGGCCACCTGCTGGAAGTCGGTGGCGAGCTGCTCGTAGCGGGCGTCGTCGGTGGTCTGCTGATCCCACCACTGGGCGAAGGGATGGGTGGAGGAGGCGATGATGGCGGCGTCGAACTCCGACACCACCGCCGAGAGGTCGGTCCGAAGCCGGGCCAGGTCCTGGCGGCACTCGTCGAGGGTCTTGCTCACCTTGGTCCCCACCTCGATCTGCGCCTTGAGGAACTCGGGGCCTACCTGGGGACCGAGCACCTCCCTGAGCCCTTCCCACATCTCCGGATCGGGCTTGGCAACCAGGTCGCGCGTATGGCGATCGACGAGCAAGTATTCCTCTTCGATCCCCACCGTGAACGGTGGTCGCTTCACGGCCATCTCGACTCCTTGCACGCCGCCGCCACCCTACCGGCGTCGTCGCCCCTGCCACCGTTCTTCGGCCTCGCTTACCGTTTATCGCGCCGTGCGAAGCATTGAAGCGCCGGCCCGCAATAACGGATCACAGGAACCTTCCCCGGTCGGAGGCGGAGCAGCGCACTGCGCATGTTCTGGTCGTCGCGCCGGTGATTCCGCTGTCCCGCCTCGTCGGGTCTGGCGCTGGGCGGTTGGGTACGACTATGGGTCGACGGGATCGGCCCGAGCGCAGGAGGTATACAAATAGATATCGAGAGAAGGAGCCATTGGTGCGAGCCACCCACATCTTTCCCGACCTTTCCGTCCCGGACATCGCCGAAGCTCGCGACTTCTACGCCGATTATCTCGGCCTGAGCGACGAGACAATCAATATGGACTGGGTCACCAGGTTCCAATCCCCCGATGGCCGGGCCGTCGTCCAATTGGTCACCCAGGCGCCACCGCTCCACACAACCCGGCGACCTCGGTTGCCGTCGGTGACGGGGTCGATGAGGCTCACGAGGAAGCGAAACGACGCGGCTACGAGATCGTCCATCCCATCACCACCGAACCCTGGGGCATAGGAAGGTTCCTCGTCCGACTACACAGAGTCGCTGGGCGGCTATTCCTCCGTGATCCGCTTCCACAGTGGCAATGGCCCGCACGAACAGATGGACGGCCGAGGCATCGCTGCCTTCGTTCTTGCTCTCGACGACGCCGGCATCCCGGACGACCCCGACCTGAGGTTCAACCTCATTGCCTGGTTCGGCTGGGCGACCGCGATGCTCAATCACCGCTGGCCGACGCCCGAGGAGGTGCCGTCGGATCTCCCAGTGCCGAGGTGGGATTGGGAGGGCACAGACGGCTGGTGACGGACTTCGCCGAGTCGCATGTGTCGCCAATTCTTGCCACTGTTGCGAGACGGGCCAGGATCTACGAGCGGTCGCGCTCCGATTCCATATCGCATATCGTTTGACTCTTGTCCCCAGGACAGGTGCGGCATGACAAGGACATGGATTCAGGTGTTGGCGACCGTCATGGTCGCGACCAATGCCGCTACCTGGATGTTGTGGTCTCGTTGGGAACGTCCCGGTCAGGGTGTGGAGCTTCAGGTCCGGCTGGAGCCACCTCGTCTGATTGGCTGGGGAGGAGCCCTGGCACAGGTGGGCCCCCTTGTCTATCCGGCCCTAGTCGTGGTCGCGCCCGGTTGGGCATATGAGGAATGGTTGAACTGGTCGACCGGCATCGATCTGACTCTACAGTCGGTCGGCCTCGGTCTCTGGGCCTCGGGCATCGGCGTGGTGATATGGGCCGGCCGAGCGATAGGCGCCTACGGGGCGGTCACCGGGGTGACGGCGGATCATCGGCTGGTGAGCGACGGTCCCTACAGGTATGTACGCCACCCCATCTACACGGCCTCGGTCGCCATCGCAGTCGGGACCGCTCTCGTCTTCCGGAGCTATCTGCTGTTGGGAGTGGCGGTGTTGTCGATCGTTGCCGTTCGGTGGTGGGCGGACGCCGAAGAGGCAGCGCTGAGCGCCGCCGATGGGGGCCTGGGGAACGCCTACCGATCCTATGCATCCCGTACCGGTCGCTTCCTGCCGGCGGTGAGGCGAGTCGACAGCTAGCTCGCAGGTGGCGTGGCCTTCGACGGGCAGATTCCTCCCGGGGTGGCCAGGAATCGCACGTCAGTCCTCATCGAGGGGGTGGGGCTGACTACTCCCGCAACTGAAGAGTCCCTTGGAGGGCTTGTGGATTCGATTCCTTGATCTTCCGGTTCAGGTAGACCCACAGACCACCTGGCCAGATACGAGCTCAGGCAGGGGCGCTCTCGAAGTCGAGCAAACAGAACTCGTTCCCTTCCGGATCGGCCAGCACGACGAGGCGCGTCCCATCGGACTCGAGGTGTTCGGGGGTCACCACCGTGGCGCCCAGTTCCAGCAGGCGTTGCAGATTGTTCTCGAACTCGTCGCTGAATACGTCGAGGTGCATGCGGTTCTTGGCCGCCTTCGGCTCCGGGACCTTCTGCAGCACCAGCGTGGGCAGGCGACCGTCCGGGTCGCGCAGCCCGATGAACGGGCCCTCGGCAGCGACAGGCTGGTAGCCCAGCGCCGCGGTCCAGAACCCCGCCAGCAGTTCGGGGTCTGAACAGTCGAGTACGACGCTGATCCGGATCATCGTCTTCTAGGAGGCGCATCGGATCCATGCTGCCGCAACTGGAAGAGCCCCTTGGAGGGCTTGTGAACCCGGTCGGGGTACCTCTCGACCAGCTTCCACACGGTCCCGTTGACCGTCTTGGGGTGGAAACCCGGGTCCGACTCCTCGATCTTCCGGTTCAGGTCGGCCCACTGCAGGCCCTCCGGATGCTTCTCGAGCAGCTTGAAAGCGGTCGCTTCGATCCGCTCGGTGACCTTGGATGAGTTGATGTCGGGAAGGTCCGACTCTTGTTCAGACACAGTGATCCTTTCCAGCCTGGATTCCGGCCAGATCCCGGGCGCAATCAGAGACGATCGAGGGCGATCCTCGCTTCTTCCACCGTCTCCCGGACATGACATCTCTCCAGGTGGTCGTTGACCAGGCCCATTGCCTGCATGAAGGCATACACCGTGGTGGGTCCCACGAAACTCCAACCCCTTCGCTTGAGATCCCGGGCCAGGTCTTTGGAGGCCTCGGTGACGGCTGGGATCTCCCCGGGTGCGTCGTCGCCGGACTGGCCCCATTGCCAGAAGTAGGCGGCCAAGCTTCCGTGTTCGTCGACGAGTTCGAGGGCATGTCGGGCGTTGTTGATCACCGAACGGATCTTGCCCTCATGGCGCACGATGCCTGCGTCCGCCTTGAGCCGGGCCACGTCCTCCTCGCCGAAGCCCGCCACCCGGGTGAAGTCGAAGCCGGCGAAGGCCTCCCGGAAGGCCGGCCGCTTGCGGAGGATCGTCAGCCAGGAAAGCCCGGCCTGGAAACCCTCCAGGGAGATCTTCTCGAATAGGCGGAACTCGTCGGTGACGGGAAAGCCCCACTCGGCGTCGTGGTAGTCCCGATAGATCTCCGGCTCGGCTCCCCACCAGCAGCGGGGCCGTCCGTCGTCGCCGAGAACCACATGCTGTTCAGGCATCGTTGGCGGACCTGGCTCGCGACTTTTCGGGTCGTTGTTCCCACCGGAAGAAGCGGGCCGCCGCTACCACCGCCACTACTCCCCACAGGGCGATGTACGCCAGATGGCCCCATTCGAATTGCAGGCCCTCCTGGAGGGGGTTGAGCGGCTCCCGGAAGGCGATGGCGAAATGCTTGAGCGGGAAGAAGTCGCCGATCACCTCCATCCATGTCGGTGGATTCTCGATGATGAAGAACATGTCCGAGACGAAGGCGAGCGGCAGCAGGGTGGCATTGGTGACAGCCGGGGTGGCATCGCTGGGCACGACGGCGGCGACGAACATTCCCAGCGCCGAGAAGCAGCCGACTCCGAGGAAGAAGGCGAGGAGGCTGGCGGGGAGGCTCTCCCACGAGATCTGGACCCCGTAGAGGATGATTCCGACCGCCATCATCACCACTACGGCGATGGCAGCTATGTAAGTGGCCGAGCCGATTCGACCAGCGATGTAGATCCAGGGCGGAAGCGGGGTCCCCCGCATTCGCTTGAGGATCCCCTCGTCTCGAGCCATTGCCGTCCCGATCGCCAGATTGGTGTACGAAGCGGACACCGCAGCGAACACCGCCAGGTTGGGGGCGAAGAACTGGGCGGTGGTGATGCCGTTGGCGTTGACCTCGTTGCCGAAGATGGCGGTGAAGAGGACCAGGAACATGAGCGGGAAGGCGAGCGTGAAGAAGGCGGCGATCGGGGTACGCCAGAACACCCGGTTCTGGTTGCGGATCTGCTGCCCGATGAGCGTGCCGGCGCCGGGAGACTCACTCATCGGCTTCGGCCTTCGTCAGCTCTAGATACACGTCCTCCAGCGACGGTCGCGAGATGGCCAGGTGATCGAGCTCCAGGTCGTGGCGGACGGCCCATCCCGTGAGCTCGTGAACGAGCCGGGTCGGGGCATCCGAGTGGAACTCGATCGTCTCGCCGTTGCGATGGGATGGAGTGGCGGGGAGATCGGCGATGGGAATGGCGGTCGGGATCGTGAAGCTGATCACCGCCTGACCGGTCGAGCGGCGCACGAGTTCGTCCGGCGCGGCCTGGGCCACGATCCGGCCCTGGGAGATCACGGCGATCTCGTCGGCGAGGTGCTGGGCCTCGTCCATGTAATGGGTTGTCAGCAGCACGGTCTTCCCGAGATGCGTAAGGTTCTCGACGATGGTCCAGGCCTGACGCCGGGCGGAGGGGTCGAAGCCGGTGGTGGGCTCATCGAGAAAGACCAGGTCGGGGTCGCCCACCAACCCCAGCGCCAGTTCCAGCCTCCGCTGCTGGCCGCCGGAGAGGGTCTTGATGCGGGCGTCTGCCTTCTCGTCCAGCCCCACGAGTTCGATCAGCTCACCGGTGGGGCGACGGCGGGGGTACACCCCGCGGTAGAGGTCGATGGCCTCGGTGACGGTCAGAACCTGTTCGATTCCCGACTCTTGGAGAACGATCCCGATTCGCTCCCGGAAGGCGCGATCGTCGGCTTCCGGGTCGAAGCCGAGGATCGAGACCGATCCGGAGTCGCGTCGCTGGTGGCCCTCCAGGATCTCGACCGTGGTGGTCTTTCCTGCTCCGTTGGGACCGAGGAGGGCGAAAACCTGGCCCTCGGTCACCTCGAGATCGAGACCATCCACTGCCACGGTGTAGCCATATCGCTTGACCAGACCCCGGACTTCGATGGCTGCCATCCGAGCGATGGTACCGATTGCCCGACAAGCCGTCGGAGCGTCTCCGTCATTAAGAAGCACGAAACTCCTCCGTCGACAGTGGAGCTATCCCGCCGGCTCGGATAGCTTGACGGCATGACCGACCGTCTTCGTCCCGCCGTGGCCGGGCTTCTCGCCGCCCTGACGGCCCTGGCGCTGTCGGAACTGGTGGCGGGACTGGTGGCCGCCGTTCCCTCACTCGTGGAGTCGGTCGGTGGGGTCGTCATCGACAATGTCCCTCCCGGTGTCAAGGACTGGGCCATCTCCACTTTCGGCACCGCCGACAAGCCGGTGCTGATCTTCGGCATCGTGATCACGGTGGCGGGGTTGGGGGCTTTGACCGGCGTGCTCGCTCGCCGCCGGTTCTGGGTGGCGGGAATCGTGTTCGTGGGCTTCGGGGTGCTCGGCGCCCTGGCGGCGTACCTCGACGGGACGGACGTGTACGGGGCGACGGTTGGCGGCCTGGTGGCAGTGGTGTCCGGGCTCGGTGTCCTCCGCTGGCTCTACGGCCGCCTCGAAGCGGGTGGGGCTGTAGGCGAAGGGCCGTCCGACGTCTCCCGGCGCGCCTTCCTGGCCGGTGCGGGAGCGGTGATGGCCCTGGCGGCATTATCTGCCGGAGCGGGAAGGATCCTGGTGGAGCGGGCCAAGCGGATGGTGGCGGGACGCGACTCGGTGGTGCTGCCGGTCCCAGCCGAGGTGGCGGCAGCGCCGCCGCCGGCTGCCTCCTTCACGGTCACCGAACTGGCTCCGCTGATCACTCCCAACGACGAGTTCTACAAGATCGACACCAGCCTCTCCACGCCCCAGGTGGACCTGTCCGACTGGACACTGCGGGTCCACGGGATGGTCGACCGGCCCTACGAGATCGATTTCGCCGACTTGCTGGACATGGAGATGGTGGAGCGATACATCACCCTGTCCTGCGTCTCCAACGAGGTGGGCGGCCGCCTGGTGGGCAACGCCAAGTGGCTGGGGGTTCCCCTGAACCAGATCCTCGACCGAGCACGGGTGCCTACCGGCGCGGAACAGGTGGTGGGGCGCTCGGTGGACGGCTTCACAGTGGGATTCCCGGTGTCGGCGGTTTACGACGGTCGCGACGCGCTGGTGGCGGTGGGGATGAACGACGAACCCCTGCCCTTCGACCACGGCTTTCCGGCCCGGTTGGTGGTGGCGGGCCTGTACGGATACGTCTCGGCCACCAAGTGGTTGTCCGACATCGAACTGACCACCTGGGACGGCTTTGACGCCTACTGGGTGCCGCGGGGGTGGTCGAAGGAGGGTCCGATCAAGACCCAGTCCCGCATCGACACTCCCCGCAATCGGGCTTTGATAGCCCCCGAGGAGCGGGCCATCGCCGGAGTGGCGTGGGCGCCCAACATCGGCATCGACCGGGTCGAAGTCCAGATTGACGACGCGCCCTGGGTCGAGGCGGAACTGGCTGAGGCGCTTGACGCAGACACGTGGCGCCAGTGGCGTGTTCCTTGGCAGCCGACGCCAGGCGAGCACCGGATCCGGGTTCGGGCCACCGACGCCTCCGGCTACACGCAGACCGAAGAGCTCGCCCGCCCGGCCCCGGACGGTGCCACAGGCTGGCACACGATCAGGGTCACCGTCGATACCTGAGCGAGGTACGGGGTGGTGGGTGGTGGGTTCTAGGCCAAAGCCCTTTGTCCCCCACGCAGTGGGGAGGTAGGGGGCCATCCCGAAAGTTCTGAGGCGCGCTCTGCCCGACCCCTGCGGGGTCGCCCCCTACCCCGCTGTGTCATTGCCCCACCACCACCGGCGGGCGCCCCTTCCCCCCTCGCTTCGCTCGGGGGGACAAAGGGGTTGGGTTCCCCCCTCGCTTCGCTCCGGGGGACAAGGGGGGTCAGTCGGCGTCGACGGCGGCCACGGCCCAGGCCAGGCCTTCGGTCGGTGATTCCACCGCCAACCGCAGCGACCATCCCGTATCCGGAGTTCCGTCCCACCACTGGTGCCATCGGAGCTCGCCGAGGGCCCTTCCCATGTCCGGAGGCTCTACCGGCCACTCGAGTCCCGCCAGTTCATGGGTCACCCACCAGGCGGCGAAGCGGCCCGCCGTGGCACCCCGCCGACGTCCGTGGGCACCACCGCTGGCGGCGGCCCAGGCGATCCAGGCCATCGCCTCGGACCCCTCCATCGAGCGCAGGGCGGCCCGACTCGGGCCGAGGGCCGCCACCGCACCGGCGGCACTTCCTTCAACACAGACCGCCTGGGTGCGGCCGTTGGAGGACTCCACCCAATGCTCGACAATCGAGAGCAGCGCCCGGTACCCGTCGGCGTCGTCTACCTCGGCGGCGGGCTCGATGTCGGAGAGGGCGGGCATGGCGGCCTTGCGGGGAGTGGGGGCATCGACCCGGTCGGCTTTGTAGGTGGCGAGGGCATAGGCCGGTTCCCACTCCTGGAGGGCGAGCGGCAACTCCACCACCATCGGGTCCACGGCCGCCCCGGTCAGGTCCTCTCCCCGCAGAACCCGTTCGTGGGCGGTGAAAGTCCGTTCCGGGCCGGGGACGAGATGTGGTTCCAGTTCGTCCCATGTCTTGGTGGAGGCAGCCACCTCGGGCAGCGGTCCCAGGGTGAATCGGGTCGGGCCTTCGGCCACGGCCGGCCCGGCGTACTCGCCCGGGGCGTCGAGAGCCAGGCGATAGCGCACGTACTCGGTGATCGCCCATAGCTGCTTGCCGCGGGTGACGGCTTCCCGGCAGAGTCGGCTGACCGCGATCATCTGATCCCAGGCCCGGGCAGCGGCGTGACCGTCGACGATGCGGATCAGCTCATCGGTGTCGGAGGCCTCGATGGCGTGGCGGGTGCGCTGGTCCGTCACCCGGGCTGTGGCCCCTCGACGACCGGGAGGTCCGAACGCGACCAGTCGGAGAACGATCCCGGATACAGGAGTGGGCGGGGGAGTCCGGCGATTTCCATGGCGAGGGCGAGGTGGCAAGCGGTGACCCCGCTGCCGCAGGAGACGATCACCGGCCGTCGATCGGCCCCCACCGCCTCGAACCGACGGCGCAGTGAGGTGGCGTCTCGCAAGCGTTCGGAGCCCTCCAGGCTGGACTGCCAGGGGACGTTGATGGCACCGGGGATATGGCCGGGTCGGGGATCGACCGGATCCGATTCTCCCCGGTAGCGCTCGGGGTTGCGGCCGTCGAGGAGGAGGTGGCCCCTCGCCGCCTGTACCGCGGAACGATCGATGGTCCCCCTGAAGCTGCCGGATGGGGTGGGATACGAGACGGGCGCCGGTTCGACTTCTCCCTCCTCGGTCTCGTAGCCGGTCTCGCTCCAGGCACGCCAGCCTCCGTCGAGAATGCGCACCGTCCCGCGGTGGCCGATTGCCCGCAGCATCCACCACATGCGGGCGGCGATGCCACCGCCGACGTCGTCGTAGACGACGACTTCACTGACCGGTCCGACGCCGAGTCGGCCCAGGGTGACCGCGAAGTCGGCCGGGTCGGGCAGTGGATGGCGCCCGGCGCCGTCGGGAGCGCATAGGTCCCGCTCGAGGTCGACGAACACCGCCCCGGGAATGTGTCCCGCCAGGTACCGGGCGCGGCCGGCGGCGGGATCGGTCAGATCCCAGCGGATGTCAAAGAGGGCGACCCGGGCCAGGTTCTCGTGGAGCTCTGGAACCGTGATCAGGGGATGGGCCATCATCCACCCCGCCGGAAGAAGAAGGAGAGGAGCAGTGATCCCACGATCGAGATCAGGAGCATCGAGGTGATGGGGATGTACACGGAGGTTCGCTCGCCCTGATGGCGAATGTCGCCGGGCAGGTTCCCGAACCAGGACAGCATCCAGGGAGCGAAGCGCAGGGCCGCCCCCACGGCGACCAGCACCACTCCCAGCCACATGACCACGGTGCCGGCTCTCACGGCCGCCGCTCCGGGTCGCCGGCGACCTCGGAGAAGGTGGCCCCGACAGCCGTCGCCAGCGATGAGGCGGCCTGGCGGAACTGGGCTCGTACCGCTTCGTCTTGCATGGCGAGCCCGACCGAGCGAGCGACCTGGTTCCATGCCCCGGCCAGTGTGGCGAGGGCCTGGCGGATCTCGGCCTCGGAAGGACCCTCCTCGTCGGCGAGGTGGCGGTAGGTGGCCTTGATCTTCTCGGCCAGCCGGACGACATCGTCGGTCAACTCGCCCCAAGGATCTCCGTTGTGGCCTGGATCTCCGTTCTCGGTGGTGCCGTCCGTCATGGCGCCGATAGTAGAGACGCCGGGATCCCTGCTCCTACAGTGGCGGCGTGAAGCTGCACCTGATCGACGGCACCTTTGAGCTGTTCCGTTCCTTCTACGGCCGCAAAGACACCCGGTTGGCGCCCGACGGTACCGACGTCAACGCCGCCTACGGAGTGCTCCGCTCCACCCTCGATCTCCTCGAACGGCCAGGGGTAACTCACGTCGCCGCCGCGTTCGACTCGGTCATCGAGTCCTTCCGCAACGACCTGTTCGCGGGCTACAAGACCGGCGAGGGAGTCGACCCTGCGCTCAAGGCGCAATTTCCCATCGTCGAGGAGGTGCTGGCTGCGGCCGGGGTGACAGTGTGGGGCATGTACGAGTTCGAGGCCGACGACGCCATCGCCGCCGCCGCCCTCCGCTGGATGGACGACGTCGATCAGGTCGTGCTGTGCAGCCCGGACAAGGATCTGATGCAGTGCGTCGTCGGCGACCGGGTCGTGAGCTGGGACCGGATGCGTGACCGCTGGTTCGACGAGGAGGCCGTGGTCGACAAGTTCGGCGTTCATCCGGAGTCGATTCCCGACTACCTGGCCCTCGTCGGCGACACCGCCGACGGTGTCCCTGGCCTCCCGGGCTGGGGTGCCAAGTCGACCGCCGCCGTCCTGGCCAGGTTCGGGCGGCTGGAGATGATTCCCGAAAGCGCCGGTGACTGGGGCGTGACGATTCGCAGCGCCGGAAAGCTGGCGGCGACGCTGCGTGAGCACAGGGAGGAGGCGATGCTGTATCGCACCCTCACCACCCTGCGCCGCGATGTTTCGATCCGCGAGTCGCTCGACGATCTGGAGTGGAAGGGCTACGACGACGCCCGCTTCTCCGAGGTGGCCGAGCGCTGGGGGTTCTAGATCCCGTTGTTGACTGTGACCCGGCCAAGCCGGCCTTCCCCGCAGGTGATCCAACCGGGCGAAATGACGGTACGCCGGGCGATCTGGGGCGACGTGCCGGACGCTCCGAGCATCCTCGAGCTGATGGTGGACCCTGCCTGCCGTCGTCGGGGTGTGGCTCGGGCGCTCCTGGTCGAGTGCCTCGGGGTGGTGGGTGAGTCGGGGGAGAAGGCCGTCGAGCTGCGGGTGGCCGCGGACAACTCGGCCGCCGTTGCTCTCTATTCCTCCCTAGGTTTCGTAAGGATGCGCTCCGGCGAGTACTAGACGAGATCATGGGTCGAGCCAGCCTCCGCTTCTACGCCGAGTTGTGTGACCTGATCGGAGAGCCCTCGGGGCGGGTCGAGCGGGCGTTCGTGGGGTCGCCGGGCGTCAAGGACCTGATCGAGTCGTGCGGCGTTCCCCATACCGAGATCGACCTGGTGCTCGTCAACGGAGAACCGGTCGACTTCTCTTATCGCATCACCGATGGGGATCGGATCAGCGTCTACCCGGTCTTCGAGGCATTCGACGTTGGAGGGGTTTCGGATCTGCGGTCCGACCCACTCCGGGACACTCGGTTCGTGCTGGACGTCCACCTCGGCAAGTTGGCCCGCTACCTCCGGCTGCTGGGCTTCGACGTCGACTACTCGAGCGACCGGGACGACGCCGATCTGGTCGAGGCGTCCCGATCCGAGCACCGGATCCTTCTTACCCGAGACAGGGAGCTTCTCAAGCACGGCCGGCTCACCCACGGTTCGCTGGTTCGGGCCACCGAACCGGCCGAGCAGATGGTCGAGGTGGTGCGACGCTTCCATCTCGAAGACGCCGTCGCTCCGTTCACCCGCTGTCCGAACTGCAACGGTCCTCTCGAGCAAGTCGACAAGGCGGCGGTGTGGGAGCAGATCGAAGTCGGGACCCGCCGCACCTACGACGACTTCTGGCGCTGTGGCTCCTGTGGCCAGGTCTACTGGCGGGGAGCTCATTTCGAGAATCTGACCCGTCTGGTCGAGTTGGCCAGACGGCCCAGGGCCGCTGAGCCTCCCGTCTGAGGCCGCAGGGAGGACTAGGTGGGAGTCGGGTTTGCCCGGCCCTGCGGGCCGCCCCCTACCCGCCTGACGGCGGGTCCCTTCCCCCCTCGCTTCGCTCCGGGGCTCTCCTATGTCAATCCGTGGTTTCGGAGGGTTTTCCAGATGCGGCGGATGGCGTGGCGTTTGGCGGCTCGGATGGCTTCTCTTTGGGTTTTGCCTTCTTGGATGCGGCGGCCGATGTAGTCGGCGGCTTCGCCTCGGTGGCGGAGTTGGGTGGTGATCATGGTGTGGACGGCCCGGTTGGCCCGGCGGTTGCCGCCCCGGTTGAGGCGGTGGCGTTGTTGCCGCCCCGAGGAGGCGTCGAGGGGTGAGATCCCGGCCCAGGCGGCCATTTTGGCGGGGGTGGAGAACCCGCCGCTGCCGGCCACCTCGGCCAGGATCTGACAGGCGGTGACCACCCCGATCCCTTCCAGGCGCATCAGCGCCTTGCCGACGGGGGGCATGACCTTTCCCAACAGGTGGGTGATCTGTTTGATCTGGTCGAAGCGGCGGGCACAGTCGGCGGCGGTCTGGCGGATCAACAGCCCCACCGTTTCCCGATGCGGGTCACCGTCGTATTCGACCCGGGCCAACCGTTCGAAAGCGGCGACCGAACGCAGCCTGGGAGTGCGGGCGGCCCGGGCCGGGTCGACCTCGGCCATCAGCGCCCGCAAAGCGTTGACTTCTCTGGTTTGGGTCTCGACCAGGCTGTCGCGGCGATGCGACAACACCCGGATCTGTTCTAGGGTCGCCGAGTCCACCCACACCGTCCCCTCGCCCCGGGCGGTAGCCCGAGCCACCGCCCGGGCATCACCCGGATCGGTCTTAGCAGCGCCGTCGTGGCGGCGGACCCGCGCCGTCACCCGGGTAGGAACCTCGGTCACCACCACCCCCTCAGTCGACAACCGCTGCGCCAGGCACCGCCCATACCCCGACGCCCCCTCGATCCCCACCCGGGCCACCCCCAACCGGGCGCACACCCCGGCTAGCTCATCCCACCCCGACTCCTGATTCGCCACCTCCCGGGCCAACACCTCCCGGCCCAGCGCATCGACCACCGCCACCGCCACCGTGTCCAGATGCGGGTCACACCCCATCACAACTACCGTTGACACCACTGTCCTCCCTTCACGCGGACCAGTTCCGTACCAGGGGGTGACCAAGACGCGGACGGCCCTTTGTCGAGTCACTCGGCACGGTCACCTATCAAGTCACGCGTCAGGGAACCGGACCCTCGGAGACGACGAGCCCCGGAAAAGTCACACCACACGGTGGACAAGGACAAAGCGAGTCAACCCCGAGGGTCCGGCCACCCACCACCCCAAGACTGACACAAAGGGACAAAGGCTTCCGACTTCCGACTCACCACTCAGAACCCACCCCACGGGCTGCGGTAGGCGCTCACTCCAGGGTGTCGGGTTCCAGCTTTGTGAAGAGGGGCTTGATCTCGCCGAGGCTCGAACCTGCCTCCACGGTGGGGCGGCTCCATTCCCTGACCGGTCCGAGTCCCAGCATCTCGCCCAGTGTCTCGGTCGAGAAGGGGAGATAGGGGGCGAAGGCGACCCGGGCACCGGCGATGGCCTGGACCGCGGTCCACAACACCGTGGCCGCCCGGGTACGATCGGACTTGTCCAGCTTCCAGGGTTCGGTGGAGTTGAGATAGGCGTTGACCTCCCGGGCCGCCTCGAGGGCGTCGCGCAGGCCCGCCCGGAGTTCGACCGCCTCGATATGGGCCGCCTCCTGTTCGAGGATGCCGTCGACATGAGCCAGCAGGGCCTCGTCTTCCTCGGTGAGGGGACCAGGGGACGGGACGGCGCCGTCGAAGTTGCGGGAGGTGAGGCTGAGGGCGCGGTTGACGAGGTTTCCCCAGGTCGCCACCAGTTCGTCGTTGACACGGCGGATGATCTCGTCGTCGAAGATGTCGGTGTCGTTCTGCTCCGGTAGCACCGAGGCAAGGGCGAAACGGAGGGCGTCCGGCTCCAGCCGATCGAGGTACCAGCTCAGGGCCCGGCCCACCCCCATCGACTTCGACGCCTTGCGGCCGCCGAAGGTCACGTACTGATTGGCGGGGACGTTGGTGGGCAGGTTGAGTCCTTCATGACCCATCAGGAGAGCCGGCCAGTAGACGGCGTGGAAGGGGATGTTGTCCTTGCCGACGAAGTAGTAGCTCTCCGCCTCGGGATCGGTCCACCACGCCTTCCATGCGTCGGGATCGCCCTGGATCTCGGCCCACTCCTGAGGGGCGGAGTAGTAGCCCATGACGGCCTCCCACCAGACGTAGATCGACTTGTTGTCGCCGATGTCGTCGACGGGGATGGGGATGCCCCAGTCGAGATCCCGGGTGAAGGCACGGTCATGGAGGCCCTCCCGCACCATTCCCAGGGCGAAATTGAGGACGTGGGGACGCCAACCCTGGCGTGTCTCGAGCCATTCCTCGAGCCGCTCGTTCAAACCCGACAAACGCCAGTAGTAGTGCTCGGTCTCACGCAGCACGGGTGTGCTGCCGGTGAGCTTGGACCGGGGCTCGATGAGGTCGGTGGGGTCGAGGGTGCGGCCGCAGTTGTCGCACTGATCTCCGCGGGCATGCTCATAGCCACAGTGGGGGCAGGTGCCCTCGATGTAGCGGTCGGGGAGGAATTGACCTCGATCGTCGTCGTAGAACTGTTCGGTGGTCTTGCGGTACAGATGGTCGTTCTCGAGCAGACGGCTGAAGAAGTCGCGCGCCACCCGGATGTGGATGTCGGTCCCGGTGGTGGTGAACAGGTCGAAGGCGATCCCCAGCGTGTCCCAATAGCCGAGGAATTCGGGGTGATAGCGGTCGACGATCTCCTGGGGCGTTACGCCCTCCTGCTCGGCCTTGACCGTGATCGGGGTCCCGTGGACGTCCGAACCCGACACCATCAGCACGTGGTTGCCGGCCAGGCGGTGGTAGCGGGCGAAGATGTCGGGGGGCAGGTAGGCACCGGCGATGTGGCCCAGGTGGAGGGGGCCCTGGGCATACGGCCAGGCGACTGCGACGAGGATGTGACGGGAACCCATACCGGCCGCAGAGTACCGGAGGCGGTCGGCCGGTTGCTCCGCCTTATCCTGGGAGGGTGGCATCCCGCATTCTCGCTCTCGTCCTCGTCTTGGCATTCGTGGCCGGATGCACCGGCGACGAGGAGCCGGCCCCTACAAGTTCGGTGACGGCGCCCTCGACCACGGAGGTGCCGCGCCAGGAATACTCATACGGCTTCGAGGTGGGTCAGGAGCTCGAATACCGGCTCGACCTCGAGCGCCGGATCGTGATCGACAGCGAGGGAACCGGCCAGGAAGGGGTGGTCGGAGATCTTCCGGGTCAGGCGGATGCAATGGTGACCGCCTCGGGGCTCTTCACCTACACGATCGGTCAGGGTCCCCAGGAGGGCACCTATCTGGTCGCGATCCAGGGCGACTACGACGAGGTGGAAGTGACCGGCACCATCGACGGCGAGACCGTCGAGGACCCCGGCCAGGCCACAGAACTGCTTTCGCTCGGTCCCGAGTCGACCACCCTGGTGGTCGACTCCGCCGGCCATGTGCTCGAGTCCGTCTGGGGAGGGGCACCGGAGGACTCATCGACGCCCGGGACCAGCGGGGGAGCCGCCGGTTTCATGGGCCCGATCCTGCCTCCGGATCCACTGGGAATCGGAGAGACGTGGGGGGAGACCTTCACCGAGATGGCGATGGGGGCCGCCGAGGTCGACGGTGTCCTGGAGGGGCGCCTGGCAGAGCCGGGTGAGAACGGAGAGGTCATCTTCGAGAACGTCAAGACCACGGCCGCGGGTGACATCGATATGGCCCCGCTATACCGCGACTTCCTCACATCGACGGCCGAAGAGGGCGAGGAGGTGGAGGGATTGGAGGACCTCGTGTTCCGGATCGCCATCGCTCCGAGCGAGACCCACACCACCGGATGGGTCGACCCCGAGCGCGGCCTACCGCTGCGGACCACGGTCGAGTCGACCTCACGCACCTCGACGGAGACGAGATTGCCCGACCCGGATACCGCCGAGATGCAGAGCTTCGAGACGAGTATCGCCATCGAACAGATCGTCACCTACGAACTGGTCGACCGAGACAGCACCTGAGGATCCGGTAGCATCGGGGCGGTGACGCTGGCTTCCACCGAACGCAGATCGATACTTCCCGACCGGATCAACAACGCCACGCTGGCGGCCTTCGTGCGGTCGGTCCCCAGCGTCGACGAGGTGGGAGTCAAGGAGCGGGTGGCGGCGCTTTCGACCCGGTCGATCAAGAAGGATTCCAAGGCTCACGCTCTCCGGCTCGCCGTGCGGATGATGGACCTGACCACGCTCGAGGGGATGGATACGCCGGGCAAGGTGGCCCAGATGAGCGCCAAGGCGGTGCATCCCGATCCCACCGACCCGTCGATTCCCGCGGTGGCGGCAGTGTGCGTCTATCCCGCCATGGTTCCCTACGCCCGCCAGGCCGTGGCCGGCTCGGGGGTCAAGGTGGCGGCAGTATCGACCTACTTCCCCTCCGGCCAGGCCGACCTGAGCCTGCGCCTGGCCGAGACGGTGGCGGTGGTGGAGGCGGGCGCCGATGAGGTCGACATGGTCATCAGTCGGGGAGCGTTCCTGGCCGGTGACTACCAGCGGGTGTTCGACGAGATCGTCCGGGTGAAGGAGGCGTGTGGAGCGACCCATCTCAAGGTGATCCTGGAGACGGGCGAGTTGCAGACCCTCGACAACGTCCGGCGAGCCTCGATGCTGGCGATGGCGGCCGGAGCAGATTTCATCAAGACCTCGACCGGCAAGGTCCAGCCTGCCGCCACCCTCCCCGTCACCCTGGTGATGCTGGAGGCGATCCGCGACTTCCGGGCTGCCACCGGGGTCAAGGTGGGCATGAAACCCGCCGGCGGCATCCGCACGGCCAAGGACGCCATCCGCTACCTGGTGGTACTCAACGAGACCCTGGGCGGGGAATGGATGAACCCGGACTGGTTCCGCTTCGGGGCCTCGTCCCTCCTCAACGACGTTCTGATGCAGATCCGCTGGCTCGAGACCGGCCGCTACCAGTCGGCCGACTATTTCACCAATGACTGACTGCGCTCTGAGAAGTGGAAGACCATGGCGGTAACGGGTGGTGAGTGGTGGGTGGTGGGTCGATCGATGATCGTGAGTTTGGAGATGAAACATGACTGAGGTGGCCGTTCCCGAGGTGGACTGGGCCTACGCCGAGTCCAAGGAATCCACCGCCATCGTCTCGATCGAGGATCGCTACGGCCTCTTCATCGACGGGGAGTGGCGGGCGCCCAAGAGCCGCAAGCACTTTCAGACCGTCAACCCCTCCACCGAGGAACCACTCGCCGAGGTGGCCGAGGCGGGCCCGGCCGACGTCGAGGCGGCGGTTGCTTCTGCCCGCACCGCCTACGAGTCAGGATGGGGGACGATGCCCGGGGCGGAGCGGGCCAAGTACGTGTTCCGGATCGCCCGCATGATCCAGGAGCGAGCCCGGGAACTGGCCGTGCTCGAGACCCTCGACGGCGGCAAGCCGATCAAGGAATCGCGCGATGTCGACGTCCCCCAGGTGGCGGCCAACTTCTTCTATTACGCCGGATGGGCCGACAAGCTCGAGTACGCCTTCCCGGGGCTCCAGCCGGAGCCGCTGGGCGTGGCGGGCCAGGTGATCCCCTGGAATTTCCCCCTTCTCATGCTGGCCTGGAAAGTGGCCCCGGCCCTCGCCACCGGAAACACGGTGGTGCTGAAGCCGGCCGAAACCACCCCCCTCACCGCCCTCGCCTTCGCCGAGATCACGGCCGAAGCTGACCTGCCGCCCGGGGTCTTCAACGTGATCACCGGCGCCGGCCAGACCGGAGCCGAGCTGGTCGGGCATCCCGACGTGGACAAGGTGGCCTTCACCGGCTCCACCGCCGTGGGCAAGCTGATCCAGGCCCAGCTGGCCGGGACCGACACCCGTCTCTCGCTGGAGCTGGGCGGCAAGGCGGCCCACGTGATCTTCGAGGACGCGCCGCTGGACCAGGCCATCGAAGGCGTGATCAACGGGATCTTCTTCAACCAGGGCCACGTGTGCTGTGCGGGTTCTCGCCTGTTCGTCCAGGAGAACATCCACGATCTCTTCGTCGACAAGCTCAAGGCTCGCCTCGCCACGCTGCGGGTGGGCGACCCGCTCGACAAGAACACCGACGTCGGCGCCATCAACAGTCGCCAGCAACTGGACAAGATCACCGAACTGGTCGAGGCCGGGGTGGCGGAGGGGGCCGAGATCTACCAGCCCGCCTGTGATCTACCCGAGCGGGGCTACTGGTTCGTGCCCACCCTCTTCACCGGGGTGGCGCAGTCGCACCGGATCGCTCAGGAAGAGATCTTCGGTCCCGTGCTCTCGATCATGAGCTTCCGCACCCCCGAGGAGGCGGTGGACAAGGCCAACAACACTCCCTACGGCCTGTCGGCCGGCGTCTGGACCTCCAAGGGCTCGCGGATCCTGTGGATGGCAGACCAGTTGAAGGCGGGCGTGGTGTGGGCCAACACCTACAACAAGTTCGATCCGGCATCGCCCTTCGGCGGCTACAAGGAGTCCGGATTCGGCCGCGAGGGAGGCCGCCACGGTCTCCTCAGCTACCTGAAGGGGGTGCCGCACTGATGAGCCGTCTCGATGTCAAGAAGACCTACAAGCTGTACATCGGGGGCGACTTTCCCCGCTCCGAGTCGGGCCGGTCCTATCCTGCCCACGATGCCGGTGGCGAGGTCGTGGCTCGGGTCGCCCAGGCCTCGCGCAAGGACTTGCGGATGGCCGTCCGCCACGCTCGCAAGGCTCAGCCGGGGTGGGCGGCCCGCACCGGATACAACCGCGGCCAGATCCTCTACCGGGTCGCCGAGATGATCGAGGACCGTTTCGAGACTTTCGTGGGCCAGGTCCAGGTCTCGGATCCTGACCGGCGTCGGGCCCGCCGCCAGGTGGAAGAGTCGATCGACACCCTCGTCTGGTACGCCGGTTGGGGGGACAAATTCGCCCAGATCTACGGCAACCTCAATCCGGTGGCCGGCCCCTTCTTCAACATTTCCGCTCCCGAGCCGACCGGAGTGGTGGGGATCGTGGCGCCCCCCGAGTCGGCCCTCCTGGGTCTGGTCTCGCGTCTTTCGGCGGTGCTGGTCACCGGGAACACGGCGGTGGTGGTCGCATCCACCAGTCGCCCGATGCCCGCCGTGACCCTGGCCGAGGTCCTGGCCACTTCCGACGTGCCGCCCGGCGTGGCGAACATCCTCACCGGCGATGCCGACGAACTCCTGCCGTGGCTGGCCGAGCACATGGACGTCAACGCCATCGATGCCGCCGGGGCCGGTCCCGAGCAGCGCCAGCTGATAGATGAGGGCGCCGTTCACAACGTCAAGCGAGTGGTGGGTGGCGACCCGCTCGCCCGCTCGCCATACGTCGTCGCCGCCTTCACCGAGACCAAGACCGTCTGGCATCCCAAGGGCTTGTGAGCCGATGCTCCGGCCGATGACCTCGGCCGACGTCGTCGCGGTGGCCCGCGTGCACCGTGCCACCGTCCTCGAGGCATTCGGGGGGATCTTTCCTCCCGAAGCGCCCAAGCCGACCCTGGATGCCCTGGCCCGACGATGGGGCGGAATCCTGGACGACGGGTTGGGATGGGTGGTCGCCGAGCCCGATCCGATCGGGGTTGCGGGTCTGACCCGCGAGGGCGACGGCAGTCGGATGGAATCGCTCTACGTGACACCCTCCCGGTGGGGAGAAGGCATTGGGTCGCGCCTGGCCGACCTGGTCGAGACGGAAGCCGGCCGCCGGGGGTGGCTGCCGCTGCGACTGTGGGTGCTGGAGCAGAATCGGCGGTCACGGGATTGGTATGAGGCGCGGGGTTGGGTGCACGAGCCGGAGCGACGGAGAACGGTGTGGGGCCCCATCGACGACGTCGGGTACCGGTTCCGGGGAAGACGATGACGGCCCGGCAACGACTGGTGACGGTGGAGGTGCCGCTCGACCTGCGCCGGACCCTGAAACCTCTCGGCGGAAGCTTCGAAGCCGACGGCTGGTGGCGGACGGCCCGGACTCCCGACGGCCCTGCCACGATCCGTCTGACTCGAACCGAAGCGGGAGTCGTGGGCCGGGCCTGGGGAGCAGGTGGCGGCTGGATGCTCGAACGTCTGCCACAGTGGATCGGGATGGGGGATGCCCCCGAGGAGTTCGTCCCGGAGCATCCGCTGGTGGGCGGACTGGCTCGCCGTCACCGGGGGTACCGTTTCGGGGCCACCGGCCTGGTCTTCGAGGCACTGATCGACTCCATCGTCGCCCAGAAGGTGACCGGCAAGGAGGCTCACCACAGCCTGCGCATGCTGCGCCGGCGTTTCTCCGGAGCCGCCCCCGGCCCGCGGCCGCTCCGGCTCCCGCCGGATCCGCTCCAGATGACCGAGGCGCCCTACTGGGAGTACCACCGGCTGGGCCTGGAGCGGCGCCGGGCCGACCTGTTGCGACGGGTGGCGGCCGAGAGCCAGAGCATCGACCGTCTCGCTCTGGCGACCTCCGACGAGGCCGGATCGCGGCTGCGCCGATGGCGGGGGATCGGGCCGTGGACTGTGGCCGAGACGGTGGCCGTCAGTCACGGTGATCCCGATGCGGTCTCGGTGGGTGACTACCACATCAAGAACACGGTCGCCTGGCACCTGACCGGGCGTCCTCGGGGCACCGACGAAGAGATGCTGGCGCTGCTGGAGCCTTTCCGCCCCCATCGGGGAAGGGTGATCCGGCTGCTCGAGAGCCAGGGCTGGGCCCCCGCCTTCGGTCCCCGCATGCCTATCCGCTCCATCGCCGACCGGTGACACGCCTTTTCGCGACAGAATTGCGCGCCATGGCGCGCAATT
>DATHVR010000105.1:0-5849 GCA_035461175.1 Acidimicrobiia bacterium
CTACGATGATGTCACGACGGCAGAGCAGGGTGGTTGATGGTTCAGCGCGAACTCGGAGCCTCCCAGGCGGTGAAAGGGAGACCGTTCACTTCGCCACGCCTGTACGGGGCCGACACCCGGGCGATGTCGTACATGCTCCACGACCTCAAGTGCTTGATCGACTCGGGCCGCCTTCCCATCTCTCCCCACACTCCCATCGAGTGGACGGTCAATGGCCTGGCCCGGCGGACCATCATCTGCGATCTCGACAACCTGATGAAGCGCCGGCCGCAGCTGTGTTTCGTCGGGTTTTTCGGGGAGCGGCGCCGGGTTGGCACCGCCGCCGCCTTGGAGGAGGCCAATGCCGAGCTGGTTCTGGAGTTTCGCCAGTTCCCCGGGATCCTGTCCTACAGCTCGATCGAGCTGTACAACGGCGACTGGGCCAACCTCGTCATCCACGACCGCCCCGACGCCAAGACCCATTGGCGGTCATCGCAGCGTCACGCCGAGGCGGCCGAGCGGCTGGCGCCCGAGTTTTACCGGACGGTGCGCATCCACAACGGGGTGATCCCGGGAGGTCTGAGCGGAGGCGGCGGCCTGGTGATCCACTCGACCAAGTACTGGGACTATCAGCGCCCCAAGGTCTGGCAGGCGCTGCGAGACCTGAGCAGCGGCCAGCAGGCCCCCATCCACGCCGCCCCGTGAACCTCACGGCGGTGTCCCTGCTGAGCGCCAATATCGACGCCGCCCTCGAAGCGATCGCCTCAGGACTGACTTCGGGCGGCATGCCCTGTGATGTCGTGAGTGGACCATGGGACGCTCGCCTCGAAGCGGTGCGAACGGGCCGGGTAGATCTCCTGTGGATGTGCGGGCTGCTGGCACATCGGATGCTCGACAGCGGCAGCCTGGACGCCCGGGTCGTGGCTGCCCCGGTCTTTGAGGGCGGCACCGACCCCACCTATCGCACGGTGTTCGTCGGCCGCCCCGGCTCCCCCGACCTGGAAGACCTCATGGAGTCGAGATGGGCCTTCAACGAAGAGTCGTCATGGTCGGGCCACCACGCCGCTCGCTTGGAATTTTCGCGACGGGGCCTGGCCCAGCCCCAAGACGTGATTTGGAGCGGTTCACACCAGCAATCGCTGACGTGGCTGAGAGAGGACAAAGTCGATGTCAGCCCGATCGACGAGACGGTGTGGAGCTGGGTGGACCAGACGGGACTGGAGGCCATTGACCACACGACACCGTGGCCGTCGCCGCCCCTTCTGTTGCGATCGCCCACCCCCCACATTGTCGATGCCCTGACGACCATCTCCGCCCCCTTTGCCGGCGTGTCGGGGCTGGCTCCAGCCGATCGGGAGCATCTGGCGCCGATCGCCCGCGCCATCTCCACCAAAGTCGAACCCGAGGTCTCCGGCCGACTACACCCAGGGCGCTGAACGGCACCTGCCCGACACGACGGGGTGGCCCACCCCCTCGCCCCCTACTGGGCCCACTCGACGGCTACGACCTGTACCGCTTCGGCGATGCCCTTCAACTCCACGGGGCGGGGCTCACCGATTGTCGTTCCCGTGACGGTGATCCCGTCCACTGTGGACGCGGTGGCCACGATCTCGTCTCGGCCGCCCAGACCGCCGACCCGGGCCGCCAGATGCACTCCCTGGCCCCGGTAGTCGTCTCCCACCTGGGTTGCCTCCGAGGAGTGGAGCCCGATCCGCACCCAGGGAGCGAAGCCGTGGTCCTGACGGTGGCGGGAAAGGCGGCGTTGGACCTCCACTGCCGCCGTCACCGCATCCACGGCGCTCTCGAACGAGACGAAGAATCCATCGCCGGTTTGTTTGACCTCATCGCCGTTGTGGTCACTGAAGATCCGGCGGAGGGTGCGGTCGTGCCAGTTGATGATGTTGTCCCAGGCGGCGTCGCCGATGACCTCGACCATCTCGGTGGAGGTGACGATGTCGGTGAACATGAAGGTCCTGATCACTCGTTGGGAGGGAGAGGCATCGGCTCCGAAGCCGTGCTCCCTGAGGAGGCTGTCGACTTCATCCATCCCCGGGGCGGCTCCCAGGCGCTGGAAGGTGGCGCCCGCCGCCGTCCACTCCATGCGGGCGCCGGTGAGATCCCCCCGAGCGGCGTATGCCTTCCCGAGCAGGCACCGGGCCTCGGCCATCTCGTAGGGAAAGTCGATCTCACGCCATGCCCGCCACGCCGCATCCAGTTCCGCTGCGGCCTTCTCGAGATCACCGCTCTCTAGGCCAACCATCCCTGCGGTCGTCTTCGTGGCGGCGGTCAGCGCCGGACTCTCGTAGACGCCGGAGAGCCGCTGCAGAGTCGCCAGTGCCTCCCGGGCAGTGTCGACGTCTCCTCGGGCAAGGGCAACCCGCGCCATCGCCGAAAGCAAGACCGCCTTGGTGGGAAGCATCTTGTCCAACACCTCCTGGGACAGGACTCTCTCCAGCGTTCGGGCGGCCTCTTCGACTTCGCCTCGGGCGAGCATCAGGAGAGCGAGGCCGGGCTGGGGCATGTGGCCGTACTCGTAGGCGTTCATGAACGACTCTTCGGCACCGGCGTAGTCCCCTCTGCGACGTCGGATCTCACCTATCTCGTTGTGGGCGAAGCCGACCGCGTCGAGGAGATGAAACCGCTCCAGCTCCTTGCAGGCGTCCCGGGCCTCGAACTCGGCTTCGTCCCAGGACCCGTGGTAGCGCTTCAGCTCGGCACGATGGACCCGACAGATCCCCGGATAGCCCCGGACGGATTGCCTCTGCATCCAACGCTCGGCCCGCTCGGTCCACTCGCCGGCCCGACGGAAGTCGCCTACGTCCCGGCAGGCGGCGATCGTGTTGCAGTAGACGTCGCTCGATGCCCGCAGGTCGGTTCCGGCCGCCATTGCCTCTGCCGCCGCCATATCGATGAAACTCAATCCCTCCTGCCACGTTCCGGAGTAGATCAGTCCCAGCCCCTTGAAGCTCTGCGCCAGGCAGTGAGCCCCGGTGTTGTCATGTCGCTCGGCTACCTCCAGCGCGGTCTCGATATGACCGAAGCCGGCGGTGATGTCATTGTCCACCATCAGTGCCGAGGCGCCCTTGAGCAATTCGAGCCAGGCGTGGGTGCCCTCTTCGGGCAGTTCGGCCAGCAGCTTCTCGGCCTGGGCAAGCCAGGAGTGGCCCACCGTCGTCTCTCGGGATCGGAACGAGATGTACCCGAGCCACAACGCCATTTGGGCGGCGTGGGCGGGGTCCTGGTCGCTCCGGTAGGCGCCAAAGGCGCGCTCGAACGAGTCGACGGCCCGCTCGTAGTCCCCCGCCCACCAGGACGCATCGGCCAGCAGGTGCAAGTCGCCCGCCGACAGAGGGGCTTGGGCGTCGGCCGCGGTGAAGGCGTCGACAGCCTCCTGCCATTGATGCGCCTCGATGGCGTCTCGTCCCCGTTGGAGCGCGTCGGCCATTGGTCCTGCCTCTCCCGGACGAGACTAGCGGGCCCGGTACGAGCTTTCCGGTGCCGATTGTCGAGGCCGCGGAGGGGCTGTGTGCCCCGACTGCTCGGCGTCGCCAGCTTCACCCTGGACAAAACAGCCCACTAGAGCAAGCGACTACCCCCGGCTCGCCAACCAAGGCATGCACCAGATCGAGGTAATCATCGGCCGTTCCCGCAGTCTCGGCGACGCCGGGCCGGACGGCTGCGATAGGGTCGCGTACCCGTGGGTCGGGTCGCCCGACAACCGGCTGCCGACCGAGCGAACACGCTCCAGTTCGGTAGGGTCCCTAGGGGGATGACCGGCGCCATCAGTCGTCCGCCGCGCCAGTGGCGTCGGCCAGCCATAACGACATGTGCCGAGGTTCGAGGCTGCGTTGAATGGTGCCGGTTAGCTCATAACGCAGCGTCGAGAGGTCGACCTGGCGGCGTAGCCGGGATCCGAACGCTTCCAGGGTGGCGGCGGCGTCGTAGCGGGAGCGGTGAAAGCGAGCGTCGACGAACAACTGGATCCGCCGTCGCGCCGGCCGGAATAGCGCGGCCACCGTCAGCGTCGAAGCCGCCACTCCCAGGTCGTTGCCCGCGGGCGTCAACTGGGAGACGATCATCACCAACCCGCCGTATACGAGGCCGAGGAAACCGGTCAGCACGAGATAGACGATTGTGCGGTTGACTATGAGAGCGATGTCGTAGAGGCGGTAGCGGAACACCGCGACGCCGGCCGTGACAGGGACCAGGATGCCGGCCATGGATGCAAGCAACATGGACCAACCCACCCAGCGTGAAGGAAGGACGCCCACTCCCAGCGCCATGAGCACGACTGGCACCACCAGCACGGCTAGACCAAGGACTACCCAGCGGATCTGTTGGCGCTCGATGGGGGTGGTGTAGTGGCGGTACCTGACATATTGGCTGATCGACGCTCCCACCAGCATCGACACGATGGCGGCCACGGTAACGATTCGCAGCGCCGTGGGGACTGAAGCGGGGTCAGACACGACAAGGCGAACCGAGGTGGCGATGGGCGGGTAGACCGCCACGACCGTGGCGAGGGGGATCAGGACGAAACGGGTCCAATCCGGTTGGAGGCGCCCGCTGGGGAATAGGAAGAGGAAGAAGGCGAGCGCCTCGAGCGCCACCACTTCCGCCACCGCGGACAGAGGAGCCAACTGGGGGATGGTGGAGCGGAGGGCGCCGGGGGCGCCCGAGCCGTACACGAACATTCCGAGGACTGCCAGCGGAAAGAGCAGAGCCATCCCGTCTCCACGGCGACCGATGAAAACCACGCCTGCCAGAACCAGCGAAGCGGCGATGGGCAGGACGAAAGACAGTGTCATTGCCAGTCGCTCCGACAGCTCCAGCTCGGCCATGAGTTCGGCGAATTGCGGGATGGCGATGAGCTCGGGGCGTCGGTATGCGGCGGCTAGTCCCAACCCGGCCACTACCCCCAACACACCCATGGCTCCCACCCAGATCGCCTGGACTAGCCGGCCGGCGACCAGGGCGGGTGGGGCTCTCTCCGATCCGAACGAAATCCCGGTGTCTGTCACATGCTCCGCCAGCTCGCGAACTCCGCTCGCCCGGCTGGACGAGCCTGCTCGAACACTACGCGCAGCACCGTTCCGGGGACGTTACGTTGCCGGTGTCGACCGACAATCGCCGATTAGGCCTGAATCTTCCTGGTCGCGCTGATGGCTGCCGTGTAAAGGAGCTGGGTCCGGCTCGCCTCCACGATGTGTTGTTCAGCCATGGCCAGAACATAAGCCTCGGTGATGGCGTCCTCGTGAATCGCAACAGCATGCTCGACGATCGGGAACCCATCGATGTGGGCGCCTACACCATGGTGGCGGCCGGGGTCACGATCGAGACCCACACCCATCCCTTCGGCAACTTCTCGCCCGATTGCCCAAGCCGGTCGGGGAACGGCCGCGGTGCGGATCGGGGCCAATTCAGTCATCGGATACAACAGCGTGGTGTTGGCGGACCCACCATCGGGTACCGGGCCATCGTCGGCGCCAATTCGGTTGTCACTGGGGCGGTGGCCGACTTCACGGTGGTCGGTGGGGTCCCGGCCAGGCCGATCAAGCAGATACTTCCCGACGGCGGAGATCCCCTCAGGGAACGCCTGGAATGTGGCGGGGGACAGACCCGCGGCTAGGAAAGTGGCAACCTGGGGTCGTCGGAGTAGATCCCTATTGGCGAGCAACCCCGCTGTGCCAAGGGACCTAATACCCGCGATACCGGGACTGCGTCCCCTACCTGCCGGACGGTGCCCCGGGTGAGTATGTGGCCAACCTTCATAAAGGAAAGGAACACATGTTCAAGCGTCTTCGCATTCTCGGAATCGTCCTGGCACTGATGGGCTTCGGCTTCGTCGTCGCCGGCGGCGTCGCCTTTCT
>DATHVR010000106.1:0-32688 GCA_035461175.1 Acidimicrobiia bacterium
TTCTGCAGTCCTACCCCTTCGGCGATGTCGACCATGCGGGCCGGGTGGTAGCCGCTTTCGGCGAAGTGACGGGCGGCAGCGTCGAGGATCGCCTGACGCTTGGCGGCCCGCTTGCGGTCGATCGTCTGCGACATCAGTCGGGGTGGTGGCCGTTGGAGGCGGGGCAGCGGTGACCGGCCGGATCCTCGGGTAGCTGACAGCGGGGGCAGATCGGGCGGCCGGCCGAGACCACCTCGAGCGCGGCTTCGGCCATCGCCTGGATCTGCTCGGGAGCGACCACGAAGCGGAGGGAGTCGTCTTCCTCGGGGGAGGTGATGACGACGGCGAGAAGTTCCGATTCCAGGATGGCGATCTGGATTCCTCCGACCGGAAACAGGATTTCGGAAGGGGGGCGGACCTCGAGGTCGGCGCGCAGGCCGGCGACGGCGACTGGATCGGGTTCCAGGTCGGTGGCGGCGAGAAGAGTGAGGCTCTGGGAGGCAAGGGCAGCGACCTGTTGCTTCTCGGCGTGGAGCCAGACGGTCTCGCCGGCCGCCGTCACCTGAAGGTAGAAGTGGCGTCCTCCCGGTTCTCCCAGCGCGCCGGCGACGAATTCCTCGGCCGGTCCCAGGTCCCTCATCGCCATGATCCCTCCGTACCGGTGCCGTTGATGGCCACCACCGTCGGGACGCCCTGCCTGGGCACATCGATCACGCTGACCGAACCGGCGGAGATCACGATGCGGGCGAAGAGGTCGAGCGGCTGGCCCAGATAATGACTGATGATCGACTGGATCACGTCCGAGTGGCTGACCAGGGCGACGGTGTCGTTGCCGTGATCGGCGGCCAGTCGCTCGCATGTCGCCACTGCCCGTCGCTGGGCATCGGCCAGGGCTTCGCCGTCGGGGAAGGTCATCCGGGAGGGAGTCACCTGCACCGTCCGCCAGGCCTTGAGGCGGTAGAGCGATTTGAGCGAGCGTCCCGACCAGGCCCCGTAATCGACCTCGATCAGCCCCGCGTCGGCCACCGGGGTCAGGCGATGGGGCCGGGCCACGATCTCGGCCGTCTCCCAGGTCCGCTCGATAGGCGACGCGTAGACCGCCTTGAGCTTGACGTCCGCCAAGCGGGCGGCGGTCCGCTCGGCGACCTCCCTGCCTTCGTCGTGGAGGCCCACCCCGGGAAGCCGTCCGGTGAGGCGCGCCCCGGTTTCGGCGGTGGGCGCATGGCGGATGAGAAGCAGTCTGGCCATGGTCCCTGAGCGTACCGGCCGTCGTGGAGATCTCATGTTCGTTGGAGGCGGTTACCGTTTCGGTGTGCTGCTTCTCGCCTCGATCCCCTCTCCACCCATCAACGACATCCAGATCGGCCCGTTGCGGCTGACCTTCTACGGCATCTTCATCGCCATCGGCGTGGCTCTCGCCTGGGCCCTGTCCCGTCGACGCTACGTCGCCGGGGGTGGCGACGGCGAGGTGGTCGAACGGGTGTTGCTGTGGATGGTGATCCTGGGCTTCCTGGGAGCCCGGATGGCGTATGTGAGCACGCACCTCTCCAACTTCTCCGACAGCTGGTGGAAGGTGATCGCCATCTGGGAGGGCGGCCTGGCCCTATACGGGGGCATCACCGTCGGTGCCCTGGTCGGGATCTTCCTCATGCGCCGCTGGAACGGGGACATGCTGCTCCTGCTCGATTCGGCCGCAGTCGGGGTCCCGCTCGCCCAGGCGGTGGGACGCTGGGGCAACTACTTCAACCAGGAGCTGTTCGGCACCCCCACCGACCTTCCCTGGGGCCTGGAGATCGATCCGGCCCGTCGACCGGCCGCCTATCCCGACGCTCCCACCTTCCATCCCACCTTCCTGTACGAATCGCTGTGGAACCTGGGTTTGGTGGCGCTGATGCTGTGGTTGGAGCGACGCTACCCCCAGGTGCGCGGTCGGCTGGTCTCGGTCTATTTCGTCGGCTACGGCGTGATCCGGTTCCTGCTCGAGTTGATCCGGACCGATACCACCTTCCGGTTCCTGGGAATGAGCCGCAACGGTTGGGTGAGCATCGGGGTGGTGCTGGCGGGCATCGTCCTGTTCCGGGTATTGCCGATGGCGCGACGGGGTCCGCTGGGAATCGGCGAGAAGGATGCGGTCGATCAGGGCGCCTGATCCCGCCGCCTGACCTCAGCCTGATCCCTCCGCCCGGTCAGAAAAGAGTGTCGGTGGCGGCGTCGACGAGTTCGGGACCGTTGTTGCGCACGCCGTTGACACGGGAGGACACCTCGTGCTCCATGATCAGGTCAGGATCGATCGTCCGGATCAGGCTCCGGGCCGTCTCGGGGTCGGTCAGGTCGCGGTCGAGCCAGGCCTCCCATGTGTCGTCCGGCAGGATCACCGGCATCCGGTCGTGGACCCTGGCGATGGGGCCGGCGGCCTCGGTGGTGATGATGGCGAAGCGGCGCACCCACAGATCGGTCTCCGGGTCGCGCCAGGCGCTCCAGATTCCCGCGAAGCTCATGGGGTGGCCGTCGGCGCGGTAGACCCAGTGCGGGGTGCGCCCCTTCTCCTTGGGCTCCCACTCGTAGAACCCGTCGGCGGGGATCAGGCAGCGGTGCCGGGCCAGGGCCCTCTTGAAGGCAGGTTTCGTCGTCACCGTCTCCACCCGGGCGTTGATGTGGATCGTGCTGCGGTCTTCGGCCCAGTGCGGTATGAGGCCCCACGCCATCCGACCGAGATGACGCTTCTCGTCGTGCTCGGCCACCACATAGGTCTCGTCGGTTGGCGCCACGTTCCAGCTCTGATCGAGGGGGTCGGTGTCGACCTCGTCGATCCCGTAGTAGCCGCGGTAGAAGTCGAGGTCGCCACTCATGGCGAAGCGGCCACACATCAGATGAGTGTCTCCCGGCGTTCGGCCAGCGGTGCCAGGAACTCAGCCACCTCCTCGGGATCCGCGACCCGGGCACTGGCGGCTGTCTCCTCGGGGCCGACCTTCACTCCCAGGTCGGGTGGGCCCAGACGGGGGAAGACGGTCTCGTCGGTGACGTCGTCGCCCAGGAAGAGGATGGCGTCGGCTCCGACCCGCTCCCGCAGGGCCACGATGACGTCGCCCTTGTCGTCGTGGGGGACGCTGATCTCGAGCACGGCCTTTCCCTCCATGACCTCGAGGTCGGGCAACTCGGCCGCGACCCGGCGTAGTTCGGCCAGCGCCGAAGCCGGGTCGGCCTCGACCTGGCGGTAGTGGAAGACCACCGACATCGTCTTGTGCTCGATGCGGCTGCCCGGGGTCTCACGGTGAACCTTGTCCACTGCCTGGCGTGCCCTCGCCAGCGAGTCGGGTTCGGGCGGGGCGCCGGCGCCGGAGTCGGCGCCGTGCTCGCCGACCAGGATGAAATCGTCTTCACCAAAGCGGTCGACCAGCTCCTGGCGCAGGCGCCCGGAGACTATCGCCACCGTGGTTCGGGGGAGACGGGCGAGTCGATGGAGGGCGGCCAGTGCTTCGGGGAGGACCGTGGCATCGCCGGGATCGTTGACGATGGGAGCCAGGGTTCCGTCGAAATCGCAGGCGACAAGAAGGTGGGGCACCCGGGCCATGTCGTCGATGGTGTTCCGGTCGATCATCGGTTGAGCGCCTCCAGACTATGCCGCGCCCAGCTGTGTACGTCCCACCGGCCGATCTTCCGTCGCAGCCGGCGCATCCGGCGCCGTTGTTCGTCTCGTGGCATGGTCACCGCCTGACCGATGGCCTCGGCGAGGCCGTCGAGATCGTAAGGATTGACGATCAGCGCCTCGTTGAGCCGCTCGGCCGCTCCGGCGAACTCGCTCAAGATCAGGACCCCGCTGTCGTCCAGGCGGGTGGCGCAGTACTCCTTGGCCACCAGGTTCATGCCGTCCCGGAGCGGAGTCACAAGCATCACGTCGGCCGCCCGGTAGGCGCCGATCAGCTCGTCGAACGGAACCGAGCGGTAGACGTAGTGCACGGGTTGCCAGCCGGCCCGGCCGAAGCGGCCGTTGATCCGTCCCACCAGCTCCTCGACCCGGCGGCGGATCTCCTGGTACTCGTCGACGTCCTGACGGCTGGGCACCGAGATCTGGACCAGCGAAACCTTTCCTTCGAGTTCGGGCTGGCGCTCGAGCAGCGTCTCCAGTGCTCGCAGGCGCAGGTCGATGCCCTTGGTGTAGTCGAGCCGATCGACTCCGAGGATGATGGTTTCGGGATCCCCCAGGTCGGAACGCAGCTCGTCGGCCAGGCGCTGCGTCTCGGGCTCGGACGACATTCCGGCATACCGGGAGGTCTCGATCGAGATCGGCACCGGTTCGGCCCGGAGTTGGCGGTCGCCGTAGCGGAGGTCGGTGGCCGGGCCGCGGGCACCGGCGAACTCCCGCGCCGAGGCGGCGAAGTTGAGGGCGGCCCGTCGGGTCTGGAAGCCTAGATAGTCGGCCCCGAGCAGGCCCTCGAGCACCTGGCGGCGCCAGTGCAGCCGTTCGCAGATCTCAGGAGGGGGAAAGGGGATGTGGAGGAAGAACCCGATACGGGCGTCCGGCATTTCCCGGCGCACCATGCCGGGGACGAGTTGGAGCTGGTAGTCGTGGACCCAGACGATGTGGTTGGGCTCGGAAACCGAGACGATGGTGTCGGCGAAGCGGCGATTGATCTCCTGATGGGGCCGCCACCAATGGCGATGGAACTCGACCGGGCGGATGGCATCGTGATACAGCGGCCAGATCGTGCCGTTGGAGAAGCCGTCGTAGTGGTAGGCGATGTCCTCTTCGGTGAGGGGGACGGTGATGTTCTGGAAGCCCTCGGCTTCGAACCGCTCGGATTCGCCACCGGCACTCCCATTCCATCCGATCCAGACTCCTCCCCGCTCCTGAAGGACCGGCACCAGGGCCGAAACCAGGCCGCCGGGACTGGCCACCCAGCGGTCGGTGTCGCTGTCCCAGCGAACCGGAAGCCGGTTGGCGGCGACGATGAGTCGGGATTCGGAGGGCATCACACTGACCCTACCCCGCCCCCGTGACGAGCTAACAAGGGCGCCTGACGGCGCCGTCATGGGTGGTGGGTGCTGAGTGGTGGGTCGACCAGGGGACGCTCAGCCAATCACTTCGGCTGCGCGGGTGTGAGAGCTCCGGCACGCCTGGATGAAGTCCGGGTGGACTCCGATCAGCCAGATCTCTCCTCGCCGCGCGTACCCGCACCGAGGTCCGGCGCAATGACGACCAGCGGGAAGGCCACAGGGCGGATCGGATTCTCGCGACAGAATTGCGCGCCATAGCGCGCAATTCTGTCGCGAAAAAGCCGCTTGGTCCACGGCCGCACGGGGCGGGGGCAGTCGGGCGACCGGCGTCTGTTCGAGGCTCCGCCTCGAACAATTACGGAGGCGCGCAAGCGACAGAGGTGCTCCCACGCGCGGGCCTCGAAGTCGCCCGATCATAGATACAGCAGGGGGTCCGGGAGCGAGAGGGAGGCGGAGAGGATCCGATCTTGCGATCGGGGAGGAGGGACGCCTTGGTCGCTCCCGGACCTGGCCGGTGTGGTGGGCACCGGTTCCCCCGCTGCTATCTGCAGTGTAACAGAGTGCTAACTATAGCAAATCGCGACCGGGCCCTCTGGGGTCACTCGTTGGCGGTGGGAATCTCGAGCTCGGTGTCGCGTTTTTCGGCCCGGAGAGAGGCGACGATGGTGATGGTGAGGATGACGGCGATGACGCCGAGGCTGAGCCAGATCGGGAGGTGGTACCACTCGGCGATGATCATCTTTACGCCGACGAAGCCGAGGATCAGGCCCAGGCCGAGGTTGAGGTAGCGGAACCTCCCCGCCATACCCGCCAGGAGGAAGTAGAGAGCACGCAGGCCGAGGATGGCGAAGGCGTTGGAGGAGAAGACGATGAAGGGCTCGCGGCTGACGGCCAGGATGGCCGGGATCGAGTCGACCGCGAAGACGACGTCGGTCGATTCGATCAGGACCAGAACCGCGAACAGGGGAGTGGCGAGAAGACGCCCGGCCCGGCGGGTGAAGAGCTTCTGTCCGTCGTATTCGGTGGTGGAGGGAACCACCTTGCGGAACAGCTTCAGCACCGGATTGTCCTCGGGGTGGATCTCCGCTTCCTGATGCCGGGCAATCCGGAAGGCGGTGAAGATCAAGAAGGCACCGAACACGTAGAGGATCCAGTCGAAGGTCTCGATCAGGGCGACGCCGGCGAATATGAAAACCGCCCGCAGGACCAGGGCGCCGAACACACCCCAGAACAGAACCCGGAACTGGTATTCGGCAGGTACCGAGAAGTAGCTGAGGATCACGGCCCAAACGAAGACGTTGTCGACGGAGAGGCTCTTTTCGATCAGGTAACCGGCCAGGTATTCGCCGGCGGCCCCGCCGCCCTGCCACATCAGCATCACCACCGTGAAGGCGAGGCCAATGCTGATCCAGACCGCCGACTCGATCCCTGCCTCGCGCAGACTGATGGCGTGGGGCTTGCGGTGGACGATGAGAAGATCGGCCATCAACAGAACCGCGATTCCCGCCACGAACGCCACCCAGACCCATCCGGGAACGTCGAAGCTGACGAAGTTGCCACCCCCCGATTCGGTGGCGGCCACGATCCAGCCGGTGCTCATGATCCCTCTTCCTTACACGCCACCAGGCTGGAGCAGTGGGCGGCGCGGACCACTGCCGAGGCGGTAGAGCCGAGGCGGAGACGCTTCCAGCCGGTGAGACCGCGGGTGCCGAGGACGACCAGTTGGGGGCGGGCGTCGTCGAGTTGGGCCAGGATGGTGGGGGTCGGCTTCCCCCGGGACAGCATCACATGGAGGCCGGCCACCCGGCCCTCGAGGAAACCGGCAGCCTCCTCGGCTCCGGCTTGAGCATCGGCGCGGCCGTCGTCCACCGCCAGGACGGTGACGTGGGTGTCGGGAGCGAAGGGAAGGTTGGCGAAGGTCTCGTAGGCGTACCGGGAGTGGTCGGAACCGTCGACGCAGACGGTGACGGACTCGACCCGATCCGAGCATGTGGCTACGACCAGCGGGGCGGGAGGGTGATGCAGGACCCATTCGGTGGTGCTGCCCGTGACCATCGCCTGCAGATAGCTGTGGGTGCGCAGGCCGAGAACCATCAGGTCGACGCCCTCGCGTTCGGCCAGCATGGCCCGGGGATCGGTGCACACGCGCAAAAAACGAAGGGATGAGGCGCCCGGCACCGACTCGTCGCGGGGCCAGGTCGGCGTCCATTCCTCCCGCTTCGGGGGCTGGCCCCACTCGAGATCCTCGTCGCCGATGTCGGCCGTCAGCACCTCGATCCGCCATTCCGGCCAGCGGTGGGCGAGTATCCATTCCCAGGCCCGCCGGGACGGTTCCTGACCGTCGTCACCCAGGACGAGCAGCGGTGAGTTGTCGGCCATTTGGGGGTTCCCTCTCGGACGTACCGGCGAACTCTATATCCGTTGCTGCTGCTCTTCGACTGCTCAGCCGGTGGCGCGGGGACGTTGTGCCAGCAGCCACGGGATGCCGCCCGCGATTACGGCAGCGGATCCGGTGGCGAGGAGGATGGTCTTGCCGCCGGAGTCCTCTATCCGGGCGTTGGCAACCAGGATCGATCGTCCGCGGTGCACGACCTCGGCAGTCGCGTTCAGTGCCCCCGCCCCGGCTCGGGCCGGGCGCAGGAACTGGATCTTGAGGTCGAGATTGGCGTATATCTCCCCGGGTCCTAGAACGGAGTGGAAGGCGGCGGCGTGAGCCGTCTCGGCCAGGAGGGCGATGGCGCCGCCATACAGGAAGGGTCCCGGCGAGCTGTACCAGGGACTGGAAGGTGCGGCCCAGACAACCCGTCCTTCCTCGGCGCTCACGGGGAAGAAGCCGAACAGCGCCGCTATCGGCGGACGGGGGAGCCGACCGGCGACCCACGCCTGGAGTGCTTCCAGGCCTCCCATCTCGTGGAGATCGTCGACGATCTCGCCGCCGGGAGGAAGGCGCCAGGGGTCGGGGGTGTCGTCGGGGACCCAGTCCGGATCCACCCTGGGCTGATCGCCCGCTTCCTGATCGGGTAGCTCCATGACCACGCAACGGGTGGTGGCGTGGGCGACCAGTCGGCCGTGCTGGTCCGTCACCTCGGCTGCCGAGAAGCCGAGAACGGTCCCGACGTCGATCAATCCCGCGCGCGCGACCAGGTTCCCCTCGCCGGGGAAGGCCGGAGCGATGAAGTTCAAGCTGAGCTCGGAAGTGGCGGCTACCCGGTTGGGTCCCAGGACGGTTTCGATGGCGCTGGATAGCGGGGCGTCGGTGAGAAAGGCCAGGGCGCCTCCGGGAATGATGCCGGCCGAGCTGGCCAGCCAGCCGGTGGCGGGAACGGCGAACGTCGACCGACCCTGCGATGCGTGGGCCGCAGACCGGTGAGGTGGTGGATGGCGGGCAGCCCCGTATTGCCGCGCACGTACTCACGGGCTCTCTCGATACCGCTCAGGCGGGCGAGTGCCGGATCGAGGTAGTGGCCCCGCGCTGGACGAGTGTCGGCGACCGAGTCCGGGAAAGGAGACTTCACGTCGAGCTTCCGTAGGGATCCCAGCCGGCCTCCCGGTAGTTCTCGAGGAGACGGAGCCATACCTCGCTCAAGGTGGGAAACGAGGGCACGGCATGCCACAGCTGCGAGAGCGGCACTTCGGCCACGATGGCGATGGTGGCGGAATGCAACAGCTCGCCTGTTCCGGGCCCGAGGAAGGTGGCACCCACCAGGATCTGGCGCTCGGTGTCGATCACCAGTTTCGCCGTTCCCGTGTATCCCTGTCCCAACGTGGTGGCTCCGGCCGTCTTGGCGATGTCGTGGCTGATCGTGTCCACCGTGATTCCGAGTTCACGCGCGCCCGCCTCGGTGAGGCCAACCGCGGCGACCTCGGGACTGGTGAAGATGACCCGCGGGGTGGCGTGCACAGGTGCAACCGCCGCCGAGGCGACTCCGCCGATGTGATCGCCCGCAATCCGGGCCTGGTATTTGCCGGAGTGAGTGAGCAAGGCCCGACCGTTGACGTCACCGACTGCATACAGCCATTCGCCGGCAGGACCCTCCACCTGCAGATGCCAGTTGACGCTGATATATCCGTTGGGCGCCTCGACGCCGACAGACTCGAGTCCGAGTCCCTCGACGCGGCCGGCCCGGCCGGTGGCGACGAGGACCTCGTCTGCCTCCAGCACGAGGGTGCCCGCCGGGGTGTCGACCGAGGCGGTGACGGTCCCCTCCGGATCGGATCGACGGAGGCGGCGGGTTTCGCCCTCGGTCACGACCTCGACCCCGGACTCTTCTAGGGCCGTCCGGATTTCATCTCCGACGAAGGGCTCCTCGGAGTCGAGGAGGCGATCCCGGTTGTGGATCAGGGTCACCTCCGCACCCAGCCACGCCCAGGCCTGGGCCATTTCGACTCCGACCGTGCCGCCCCCGATGATCAGGAGCCGTCCGGGAACCTTCGAGGCCGTGGTCGCGTCGCGGCTGGTCCAGATCCCGACGTCGTCGATTCCCTCGATCGAGGGCCGGCGGGGACGGCTTCCGGTGGCGATGACGACTGCCCGGGTGGCGTTGAGGCTCTGGCTCGATCCGGTCTCGGGCTGAACCTCGACCCGGCGGGGGCCGGCGAGCCGGGCCGTCCCCCGGATGAGAGTCACGCCCACTCCGTCGAGCCATTCGACCTGGGAGGAGTCGTCCCAGTGCGAGGCGATCTGGTCGCGCCAGTCCAGGGCGGCTCCGGCATCGATCCCCTCATTTACCCCGACGCCGGGAACCCGGCCGGCGGCGTCCACGACCTTGCCGGGACGCAGCAGAGCTTTGGATGGCATGCAGGCCCAATAGGAACACTCGCCGCCCACCAGTTCCCGTTCGACGATCACCACCGACATGCCATGGGCGGCAGCGGCGGCGGCAGCGTTCTCGCCGACGGCGCCGGCCCCGATCACGATGACGTCAAAGGTGTCCATATCGGAAGGGAGGATGGCACGGCCGAGCAACTACATCGGCACCTCGGGCCGAATCAGCTCCGAAGCCGGTACATTCGGTGCCAGGTTCGGACCGCCTCGACCGGGTCGATGTGGTCCACTCGCTCGCCGGCGGGAAGGATCTGGTTGATCTCGTCGACGCGCTCGTTCAGGTCCCCGACCCGGGCGCGGACCCGGCCCTCGTCGGGAAGGGTCCAGAGCCGATCGATCTCCGCGCCGATCTGTCTGGCTTGGGCGATGAGTTGGTCGTGACGACGCATCTCCTCCATCTTGCGTCGTGCCCACCATCCGTCGTCGGTGTCGTCGAGGTCGAGACGGCGGCCCGAATGGGGGAGATCGTCGAACTCGCCCTGCTCCATCGCCTGGCGGATCTTCTCCTCGACGGCGTCGGCCCAGAGTCGCTCGTCCATCACTCTCCCGTCCGCCGGGCGAGGTAGGCCATAGCCGGGGTGGCCGTCATACCGTGCACCACCACCGAGATCACCACGACCAGCGCCGTGACCGCCCACACCTGCTCAACCTGGATGAACTCGACCTGGTTCGAAGCATGGGCCAGATAGTAGAAGGAGCCCACTCCCCGTATCCCGAAAAAGGAGATCGCTCCCCGCTCGGCGAGGGGTAGCCCGGAGCCGGCCAGGCCGACCATTCCGGCCATGGGGCGGGCCACGAGCACGATCGCCACCGCCACCACCACCCCCTTCCAGTCGAGATAGGAGAGGATTCCGCTGGCCAGGGCACCGCCGAACAGGATCAGGACCACGGCACTGATGAGGCGCTCGATCTGGTCGGAGAACTGGTGCATCACCTCCATGTAGGAGTGCTTGCGCTCCTGGTTGCGGATCACCAGCGCGGCTACGAAGACGGCCAGGAATCCGTAACCCCCCACCAGTTCGGTGGCGGCGTAGGCGACCAGGGTGGCGGCGAGCGCGATCATTCCGTCCCGGGTGTGGGGAAGGGGCGAACGCCGGCTGAAGATCGCCCAGGCCATCGCCCGGCCCACCAGGTATCCGCCCAGCAATCCAACCGCCAACTTGAACAGTACCTCGATGCCCAGAAACTCCCCCAGCCACTCCGAGGGGGCGGCTCCGTTCAGGGCGATGAGGATGGCCAGGTTGGTGAAGGGGAAGGCGAGGCCGTCGTTGAGGCCGGCTTCGGAGGTGAGGGCGAATCGGACCTCGTCGTCGTCTCCGTGACCCTCCGGTCCCGGGACCTGCACATCGGAAGCGAGGACCGGATCGGTGGGGGCGAGGACCGCCCCGAGGAGCACTGCGGCGGCCGGCGTCAGACCCAGTGCCCACCATCCCAGGCCGGCGACGGCGGCGATGGTCAGCGGCATCGTGATTCCGAGCAGGCGCCAGGTGATCGACCACATCCGGAAGTCGGGCATCCGGTTGATGGCCAGGCCCGCCCCCATCAGTGCCGTTATCACGCCGATCTCGGTGATGATCTCGGTCGTTCCCCGGAACTCGATCGGGTCGGGGTTGGTGAGCCCGAGCGGCAACCAGAACAGGGCCGCCCCGGCGGCGACATAGATGATCGGATACGAAAGTGGCTGTTTGCCGAGCACGCGGGGCAGGCCGACGACGCCGAAGGCGGCCAGGCCCAACACCAGCAGGACGAGGTCGTACTCCTCGAAGAAGTGGATCAAGTGTGGCTCCGCATCGGAGTCATTCAACCAACTGACGGTTCCCTAGCGCGACCCCGCCACCCCGTCAGACCTCGGTGGGGGCCCCGACGTGGGCGGTGTCCCGGAGGGGTAGTTCGGGCAGGAGAGTGACCAGAACCAGGGCGACGAGGGTGAAGGGGATGGCGATGGTGAAGACACCGGTGATGGCTTCGGAGAACGCCTCCACCAGCGGGATCCGCACCTGGTCGGGGAGTTGGGCCATCACGGCCGGGCTGCCCGTCAGTTCGGCAATCGGGATCGAGTCGGCCAGCTCGCCCAGCTTCTCGCTGATTCCCGCCGCCAGCCGGGAGTTCAGTACCGCCCCGAACAGGGCCGTGCCGAATGAGCCGCCCAGTGACCGGAAGAAGGCCGACGACGAGGTGGCCACACCGAGGTCGTCCATGTCGACGGCGTTCTGGACGGCGATGACCAGCACCTGCATCACCAGGCCGAGACCACTGCCCAGCACCAACATGTACAGGGAGGCTGCCAGCAGGCCCGTGTCGGGACCCATGGTGGAGAGGAGAAAGAGGCCCACCGTGGCGATGGCGGTGCCGGCGATCGGGTAACGCTTGTAACGGCCGTGGAAGCTGATGCGGCGCCCGGAGACGATCGAGGTGGTGAGGATCCCCGCCATCAGGGGCACCAGGAGCAAGCCGGAATCGGTGGCGCTGACTCCGGTCACCACCTGCAGGAAGAGGGGGAGGAAGATGATTCCGCCGAACATGGCCAGACCGACGATGAAGCCGGCCGCCGAGGTGAGAGAAAAGACGCGGTTGCGGAACAGGCGCAGGGGCAGGATCGGCTCTTCGGCCCGGGTCTCCTGCCACACCAACAGGCCCAGCAGGACCACGGCTGCCGCGGCCAAGCCGAGGATGGTGGGGGAGTCCCAGGCATATTCGGACCCGCCCCACACGGTGACGAGCAGGGCAGATACGACCCCCGCCACCAGCAGCGCCGCCCCGAGGTAGTCGATCTTGCGCTCCCGGCGCCGGGCGGGAAGCTTGAGGAACCTGGCCGTAGCCACCAGGGCCAGGATCCCGATCGGAAGGTTGATGTAGAAGACCCAGCGCCAGCTCAGGTTGTCGACGAAGAAGCCGCCGATCAGGGGCCCGCCCACCGACGAGACGGCGAAGACCGATCCCATGTATCCCTGGTATCGGCCCCGCTCGCGGGGGGACAGGACGTCGCCGATGATGGTCAACGCCATGACGATGAGTCCGCCGGCGCCGATGCCCTGGATGGCCCGAAAGCCAATCAGCTGGGACATCGATTGAGCCATGCCCGACAGGGTCGAGCCGATCAGGAAGATGGCGATGGCGATCTGGAACATGAGCTTGCGCCCGTAGAGATCCGACAGCTTGCCGTACAGCGGGGAGGTGGCGGTTGAGGTGAGGAGATAGGCGGTCACCACCCAGGCCAGGTTCTCGAGGCCGCCGAGTTCCCCCACGATGGTGGGGAGGGCCGTGGCGACGATGGTTTGGTCGAGCGAAGCCAGGAACATGCCCAGCATCAGGCTGACGAAGACCAGCATGATCTGGCGCCGCTCCATCGGGGCCTGGGCCTGATGGGGGAGTCGGGGAGTTTCTGTCACGACTCCTCCAGACGCTCGGCCAGGCCGGCGTTGAATCGCTCGATCAGGCCGACCAGTTGCTCGACGTCGGGCAGTTCCCAGTCGCTCAGGACCTCGGTGAACAGGCGCTGACGTTCGTCTTCGACCCGCTCCACGACCCGACGTCCCGCCTCGGTTGCCTCGGCAACCGCCACCCGGCGATCGTCGGGAAGCGGACGCTTGGTGACCAGCTCGGCGGCTTCGAGGGTGGTGACGTGACGGCTCATGGTCGACACCTCGACGCCGTGCTGGTGGGCGAGAGCCGAGATCCGCTCCGGGCCGTTGTGGGCTAGATACTTGAGGGCCAGGTAGACGGGTCGCTCCAGTTCGATTCCGGCGGCGCGAGCGAGGCGCTGGTAGAAGCGCCGGATGGCGGCGCTACGGGTCATCTCGCTCATCGAGCGCTCGAGCCGGGCGACGAGCTGGGCGATGTCGGGTGGGGTCGGGCTCACCGGCGCCAGGCTAGTCGATGCTTGCGCCGCCCAACTAATCCTCCTGCGACCTCATCGCGGCTGTCTCACCGCGACCGGCGGCTGCCGGCGCTACCGCCACCGAAGAGAATCCCGGCGCCGAGCACGAAACCGAAGTCGTACCAGTTGCCGCTGTTGTGTACCTCGTAGAGGTTGACGTTGTCGGTGAACAGCGAGATCACGAAGGTGACCGGAGCGATGATCCCGTGCCAGAGACCCAGCCAGAAGCCGGCGGCAGTGTCGGCGTCAGGGGCGGCGTTGCCCACTTCGGGATTGGAGCCGGCGGCGCACGCCGCCAGCACCAGGGCGAGGAGAAGGACGGTGACGAGCATCCTGATCCGGGAGGAGTTGAGCGTTGTCATGTGCTCCAACTTACGACCTGCGGTGATCGGGCGAAGGGCAGAAAGTCACGTAGCGGGCTTGTGACATTCGACCCTGGGTCGAAGAGCGATTCGCCCCCAGCATCACGGTGGTCGAAAAGGAAGGTCTCGCTGTGACCATCACCGATATCCATCTACCCGAGTCGTCCCGGTCGGGATCCGAGCAGAGGCGGCGCCGACGGACGACCTGGATGGGCCCAGGCGGCAGGCTTTTGGCAGTGGCGTTACTGGCGGCCGCCTTCGGAGCGGCCGGCGCCTGGCTAACGCCTCGGGGCCCCATCACCAGCGGCGAGGCGCTCGCCACCATGGGCGTGGCCCTGGCCGTGGGTGGTGTGGCCGGATACCTGGGTCGTACCCGCTGGGTCTTCCTGATCGCACCGGTCGCCTTCGTTCTCGCCTTCGAGCTTTCCCGGCTGAGCCTGGTGGGTCCGACAGTCGATGCGATCAGCGTCGGCTCCCTGTACGGGTGGATGGCCCTGATCCTCGGACGGGGCGTGCATGGCCTGCTCGCCGTCGCGCCGATCCTGCTGGGGGCCTTCGCCGGGCTCTGGCTCGTTCGGAGGTCGGACCACGGACCTTCCCTCTCGTTTGGATGGACGGCCAGGATCCTGGCGGCACTGGCCACCGTCGGCCTGGTGGTGCTGGCCGTATCGATTGCACGGCCCGCCTCCACCGCCGAGATCTTGGGAGGTGACGGCGAGGGGATCGCCGAGATCGTCACCGTCTCCATCGGCGGCCACGACCAGACGATGCTGATCCGGGGAAGGAACGTCGACTATCCGGTGCTTCTCTACCTGGCGGGCGGCCCGGGAGGGACCGACCTGGGAGCTATCCGCCGGGACGTGTCGCTCGAAGAGGATTTCGTGGTGGTGGCGTGGGACCAGCGCGGCGCCGGCAAGTCCTATGCATCCCTCGATCCGGTCGACACCTTCACCCTCGACCGGTTGGTAGCGGACACGATCGAGGTGACCGACTACCTGAGGGAGCGTTTCTCCGAAGACCGGATCTATCTCGTCGGCCAGTCGTGGGGCACGACGTTGGGAGCCCTGGCCGTCGAGCAGCGGCCCGAACTGTTTCATGCCTTCGTGGGGGTGGGGCAGATGGTCAGCCAGCGCGCCACCGACATCATGTTCTGGGAGGACACACTGGCCTGGGCGGAGGCCTCCGGCGAGACGGGTCTGACGGCGACCCTGGGTGACAACGGCCCGCCACCCTATGAGAACATCAACCACTACGAGCCGGTGGTGGCCTACGAGCACAGCTGGAACTCCTACCCGGAACTCGACCTGTCCAACGAGATGCCCTCGATCCTGTTCGTACCCGAGTACAGCTTCATGGACCGGGTCAATGCCTTTCGGGGCTTCTTCGACACCGCCGCCGTCCTCTATCCCCAGCTGCAGGGCCTCGACTTCCGCGCCGACATCCCCGCTCTGGGCGTGCCCTACTACATGGTGATGGGCGAGCACGAGGCGCGGGGCCGGGCGGTGCCGGCCGAGGATTGGTTCTCGGCCCTGGAGGCGCCCCACAAGGAGAAGCTCATCTTCGAGGGCTCGGGACACCGGGCTCACTTCGACCGGCCGGGCGAGTTCGCCCAGATGATGGAACGGGTCCTGGCCGAAACCGGCGGGTGATTCAGTCGAGAGTGGACCCGATGACGTTGAGTGTGGCGCCGAGGAAGAAGATCCCCGGGTAACCGGCGGTCTCGAAACCCTCGCTCGGGTTGCCGGTCAAAATCGAGTCGACGACGTAGGCACTTCCCGAGCGGTCGTTGCTGACGAAGAAGATCGCCCCGCCGCCCTCGCGGGCGCGGTGCCCTCGATGACCGTTCCCTCCAGCCGCAGCGTTATCCGGTTGCCGTCGTCGTAGATGGCGCCGCCGTTGCCCCCTCCCGGAGTGCCGGCGCGGGCGGGGTTGGCTCCGACTCCGATCGCCTGGTTGGCCCGTCGTATTCGGTCTCGGAACTGGAGTCGCCGTCGACGAAGGTCAGGTTCTGGAGTGTCAGCCGGGGATGGTCCTGGTCGTTGCAGTGGGGAGTGGTCCACACCAGATCCGGGTCGCACGTGTTCATGTAGAGGATCCGGCGCTCCTCGCCGCCGTTGAGCGTGACCAGTCCGCCCCCGTCGATGATGACGTCGGGGTCGGCGTCGTTGAAGATCCGGGCGGTTGCGCCCATCGTGATCGTGATCGGGTCGGAACCGCAGTCGAACACGATGGTGCCGCCCAGCGCCACGGCGTCGACCACGTGCTGCCAGGTGCAGCTGTCCGAGGAGCCAGTCCCGATCACATGGTCGGGGGCGGAGAGGTCCTCGGCCCGGGCCTCGGCGGGAACGGGGGAGTTCCCGTCGGGATTGCCGGGCGGCGGCAGGACCGGCGGTGGGGGCACGATCGGCTCCAGGCCGAGACCCCGGCGTAGGAAGGTGGCCATCTGCTCGCGGGTCACCGGGTCGTCGGGGCAGTACTTCGTGTTGGCGGGTGGGTTGCAGCTTTTGGTGATGCCGGCCCGGGCGAGGCGGGAGATGTCGGTGGCGAAGACGGAGTCGGTGGTGTCGGTGAATCCGGGCCCGGTTTCGCTGAGGTGGAGGGCGCGGACGAGGAAGGCGGCCATCTGGCCCCGGGTGACGGAGTCGTCGGGGCAGTAGTTCGCATTTGCCGGTGGGTCGCAGCCTTTGGTGATGCCTGCCCGGGCGAGGCGGGAGATGTCGGTGGCGAAGACGGAGCGGGTGGTGTCGGCGAATCCGGGTCCGGTTTCGCTGAGGTGGAGGGCGCGGACGAGGAAGGCGGCCTTCTGACCCCGCGTGACCGGGTCGTCGGGGCAAAAGTTCGTGTTGGCGGGCGGGTTGCAGCCTTTGGTGATGCCGGCGGCCGCCACCGCCTCGATGTCGGGCTCGTGGAGGGAGCCGTTGTCGTCGGTGAAGGTCCCGCCCGGCTCCAGCCCGGAGGCGGGGACGGCTGCCAGCACCAGTAAAACGAGAGTGTGAGGGGGAGGAGGCGACGCATCCGAAGGGCAAGCTACCAGCCCGCTGCCCCGTCGCCAGTGTCTCGCGAGGACGGGTAACCGATCGGGTACCTTGACCGCATGACCGACATCCCCTGGGCAGCCATCATCCCCCTGATCGTGGTGGCCGTCGCCTTCGTGGGCTATTGCCTGTACGACATCTCCCGTTCCGAAGTGAAGCACCTCCCCAAGTGGGCCTGGGCTCTCATCTGCATCTTCTCGGTGCCGATGGGCGGGATCATCTACCTGTTCGTCGGCCGGGTTCCGGGCAGCGAGTCGTGATCGAGACCCGGGAACTGGTCAAGGCGTACGGCTCGACGGTGGCCGTTGACAACGTCGACCTGAGGGTGGAGGAGGGCTCTGTCTACGGACTGGTGGGACCGAACGGCGCCGGCAAGACGACGCTCCTCGGCCTGCTGGCCGGCCTGCGCCGGCCCGACTCCGGGACCCAGCGGATCCAAGCCAGCCGGGGCGAAATAGCCGTGCTGTCGGATACGCCGCGGTTCGATGCATGGCTGACCGGTCGGGAGGTGGTGGCGCTGGCCGCCCGACTCATGGTCGGCGAGGTCGACGATCGCCGCGTGCAGGAGGTGCTGGAAGAAGCCGGAATAGAGGATGCCGCCGACCGGGCGGTCGCCGGTTATTCCCGCGGCATGCTGCAGCGGTTGGGGGTGGCGGCCACCGTGGTCGGCTCGCCCCGTCTGGTGCTTCTCGACGAGCCCGCCTCTGCCCTCGACCCGCTGGGACGGCGCGAGGTTCTGGACCTCGTGTCCCGTCTCCGGGGAACCGCCACCGTGCTCTTCTCCAGCCACATCCTTGCCGACGTCCAGGAGGTGTGCGACACGGTGGGAATCATGGACCGGGGCAAGCTCCTTTTCCAGGGCCCGATCACCGACCTCCTGGTCGGGTCGGCGGTCCCCAGCTACCTCGTCCGCTGCCGACCTCCGGTCGAGCCTGTGGTGGAGGCCCTGAGGGCCCACGAGTGGGTGGTGGGCGTGGAGCAGCGAGGTTCGGAGGAGGTCGTGGTCCGGGTCGACCGTCTCGAAGACGTCGAGTCCCGGCTGGTGCCGGCCCTGGCCGCGGCCGGTGCCCGGGTCGTCTCGCTCGGCCCTGAGGCGGTTTCGTTGGAGCAGGCTTTCCTGGAGCTGACCCGATGAATCTGTGGCGACTGGAGTGGCTTCGCCTGATCCGTACCAAGCGCTGGATCGCTCTCGTCGGGGTGTTCGTGTTCTTCGGCCTGCTCGGGCCACTCACTGCCCGGTACCTGGGCGAGATCATCGACTTCGCCGGCGGGGAACTGGAAGGGGCCACGATCGAGTTTCCGCCTCCGGTCCCGGCCGACGGCATGACCCAGTTCGTGTCCAACGCCATGCAGATCGGCACCCTGGTGGCGGTGATCGTCGCGGCGGGCGCTCTGGCCTTCGATGCCATCCCCGAGATGGGGGTGTTCCTGCGGACCCGGGTGGAATCGGTGCGCGAGATCCTGGTCCCGCGGGTCGTGGTCACCACTGCCGCCGTGCTGGTGGCCTTCCTCCTCGGCGCGCTCACGGCCTGGTACGAGACCTGGGCCCTCATCGGGGCTCCCGACGCCGGCGCGGTGCTGGCCGGAATCGGATTCGGTCTCCTCTTCCTCGTGTTCGTCGTTGCGCTGGTGGCGATGATTGCAGGCCGGGCCAATTCGGTGCTCGGCACCGTCATGATCGCGGTCGTGGTGCTGCTGGTTATGCCGATCATCGGGGTGGTCGAGGCGGTGGGACGCTGGCTTCCCACTCACCTGGCCGGAGCACTCGGGGCCCTTCCCGCCGGTGCAGCCGAGGTATCGGACTACGCCGGTGCAACGGTGGTGACCACCCTCGCCATCGTCTTCTTCCTGTGGCTGGCGGTTCGCCTGGCTGAAGGCCGGGAACTCTGAGCCGACGACTTCAGCCTTTGACCACGCCGAGCGGTCGCAGCCGGGCGACCCGGGAGGCCAGTCCGGCCCGTTCGCACACCGCGGCAACCTCGTCGACGTCCTTGTAGGCGTAGGGGGCTTCTTCGGATAGAAGTGACACGGAACCGGGCCGGACCGAGATGCCGGCCTCCTCCAGGTCATTTCGGACGTCCCGCCCGGACTCTCTCCGTTTGGCTGCCTTGCGGCTCATCACGCGTCCCGCCCCGTGGGCCGCCGAGGCGAAGGCCGGGTTGTCGGCAACGCCCCGCAGGACCCACGAGGCGGTCCCCATCGAGCCGGGCACCAGCACCGGCTGTCCCACCACCCGTAGATCCGGCGGGAGGTCGGGATGCCCCGGCCCGAACGCCCGGGTCGCCCCCTTGCGGTGGACGCAGACGGGCATGTCATCATCGCCCAGACGGTGGGTCTCGATCTTGGCCAGGTTGTGGGCCACGTCGTAGATGAGGCGCATCCCGGTCCGCTCCAGCGGGACGTCAAGCGCCTCGGCAAAGGCCCGGCGAGCGCTGTGTGCGAGGATATGGCGGTTGGCCCAGGCGAAGTTGGCGGCCGCCGCCATCGCCCCCAGGTAGGACTCGCCCTCTTTCGATTTGACCGGGACGCAGGCGAGCTGGCGGTCGGGCACCGTGATGCCATGGCGGGCCATCGCCGGGCCCATCAGCTTCAACTGGTCGGTGCAGGTCTGGTGGCCCAGTCCCCGGGAGCCGCAATGGATCATCACCACCACCATCCCCTCGGCCAGTCCGAAGGCGTCGGCGGCAGCGGGATCGGCGACCCGTTCGACGACCTGCACCTCGAGGAAGTGATTACCTGCCCCCAGGGATCCGAGTTGATCGCGACCACGGTTTACGGCGTGTTCGCTGACCTGGCCCGGGTCCGCCCCGGCCGACGTGCCCCGTTCTTCGCAGCGATCCAGGTCACCGGCCCACCCGTAGCCGGCGTCCAGGGCCGCGGCCGCCCCCCGCGTCAACACCTGGTCGACCAGATGGCCGGGAGCGATGGCTCCCTTCCCGATCCCGCGGGGGATGCGGCGGTCGAGGTTGGCCATGATCGCGTCCCGGTGGCGGTCGAAGTCTGGTTCGGTCAGGTCGGAGGCGATCAGGCGCACCCCGCAACAGATGTCGAAGCCGACCCCACCCGGCGAGACCACGCCGCCACGTTCGACGGCGGTGGCCGCCACCCCGCCGATCGGGAACCCATAGCCCCAGTGGATGTCGGGCATGGCGAAGGAGGCCTCGACGATGCCCGCCAGGTGGGCGACGTTCGCCACCTGGGCCGCCGCCTGGTCCTCGCGGACCACCTCCATCAGGGCATCGGAGGCGAAGACGACCCCGGGTACGTGCATTCCTCCCGTGGCCGGGATCTCCCAGCGGAAGTCAGAGACTCGCGTCAAGTCCACGGTTACAACCCTGGCCTATCCGGCCGGCTCGCGCCAGGGGCGAAGGTCAGACATCGAAGTACACCCGGGCGAACCAGCCCCCGTCGCGTTGCTCCGCCACCAGGCCGTGGTAGGTGACGGCCTTGATCGGGGGGCCCTCCGATTCCACGGCGGGGGTGGGGACACCTCCGGCCTCGACGTCGGCGTTGAACCGGCCTTCGTCGACCCGGACCCGGTAGTCGCAAAAGACCAGATCGTCGACTTCGGATCGGTACAGGAGTTCCGAGAGGGTGTCGACCAGCAGGTCTTCAGCGGTGGCCGCCTCGACCGAGAAGTCGGTCCACCGCTCGGCTGCCCCGGAGTCAAGGCTGGCGACGAGACCGAACATTGCCCGCATCACCTCTTCGATCAAGGTGGCGAGAGAGTCGGCCGTGGCCTCGATCCCGGTGTCGGCGGTATGGCTGAGGATCCGATAGCCCATGGACCGATTGTGCCAGGAAGGTCCGCCTAGAGACGGCGGGCCTCCCGATCGTCTGTGGGCCGGAAGTGACACCAAAATGGTCATTTCCGGCCCACAGAATCGGTTTGGGCCCGACGGCGGGTATGTTCGGGGGATGGCCGAGCTGAAGACCAAGAAGCACGACGGCGATGTCGATGCGTTCCTCGCCGGGATCGAAGACGAAGCCAAGCGGGAAGATGCGCGGGAGCTGCGTCAGATGATGGCCGAGGTGACCGGGGACGACGGTGCCATGTGGGGCGATTCGATCGTCGGATTCGGCTCCTACCACTACCGTTATGCGAGCGGGCGGGAAGGCGACTGGTTCGAAGTCGGCTTCTCGCCCCGGAAGCGGAACCTGACCGTTTACCTCGTGTCGGGCTTCCGGGATCGCGACGGGTTGCTACCCCGGCTCGGGAAGCACACCACCGGCAAAGCCTGCCTCTATCTTCGCCGGCTGTCCGATGTCGACCGCGACGTGCTCCGGCAACTGGTCGAGGCCTCGGTCGACCAGACCCGCGCCTCGTAGCTTCGGCTGCGTGGTGCCTGTTTCGGACTCGGTCGCGCCGGGCAGGCGACTGGGAGCGTAAGACCAGCGATCGAGAGGTTCACGTGACTCATAAGGCTCCACACTCCGGGGACGACCAGCCCGACCAGGAAGGGCGCAAATACCTTCACTTCGTGCTGATGATCGTCACCTCGATGGTGTTCATGTTCGGCGTGATGTACCTGCACACCTACGAGCTGGCCCACGTCCAGTGGAGCGAGACCCGCCTCTTCATGACCCTGCTGATGGGCGCCACCATGGCCCTGGTGATGCTCGGGTTCATGCTGGGGATGTACAAGAGCACGAAGTGGAACCTGGCCATCGTTGCCGGTGCGATCGTCCTCTTCGGGGCGGCGTTGTGGTTGGTGCGCAGCCAGTCCACCGTCGATGACACGGCCTACATGAGCGCCATGATTCCGCACCACTCCATCGCCATCCTCACCTCCGAGCGGTCCCAGATCGAAGACGTCCGGGTGTGCGACCTGGCGGTGGAGATCATCGAGGCGCAAGAAAGGGAGATAGCCGAGATGGAGTGGCTCATCAGCGACATCGGCGATAACGGTGTCGCTGCCACTCCGGCCGAAGCCGAGGCACGGGCGGCCCCGGAGTTCCAGGGTACGAGCATCAGGTCGTGCCCCTAGGGACGGCTATCTAGGCCACCGGGATCTGGTCCCGACTATGGGGCTACTTCTTGGGCAGGTGCCGACAGCAACAGTCGTCGGACGAACATCGTTCGAGGATCTCTCCTCGGTCGACCAGGCATCCGCAGTCGGCGCAATGGATCTCCACGCACTCAACGTTATCGTCGGTGAGCCGGAGACGGAGCCTCAGAGGATGTGGCCTTCGCGTGCCAGCGGTAGGAAGGGAGAGGCCAGCGCCAGCACCGCGGGGGCGATGGCACTGATGGCCAGCACCGGTCCGTAGCCACCGTTCAGGTCGTAGCCCAGGGCCACGATCAGCGGGCCGGCAGCGGTTCCTGCCACGGTGATGGTCGTGGCCAGACCTTTGACGGCGCCGATGTGGAGGCGGCCGAAGTAGTAGGCGTAGACGCTGGACTGGATCGCCTGGCTCATGCCCTGCATGACGCCCAGAATCGATCCGTAGACCACCACCCCGGTGGGGCTGGTGATCGAAGTGGCAGTCAGCATCGCGGTCACCATGGCGGCCAGGGAGGTGCTGAGCAGGAGCCGGGGCGGAATCCGGTCGATGAGAAAGCCTGTGAGCAGGTTGGCGCCGGCAGACACGAAGCCGTAGCCCACGAAGACCAGGGCGGCGGAAGTCCGATCGAGCCCGTTGGCCGACATGATCGAGAAGTGATGGAAGACGAGGCCGGTACTGAAGGCGGCGATCAGGAAACCACCGGTACGTATAGCCAGAAGGTGAGCGTTCGCCGGGCTTCACTCAGCTCGTAGTGGACTTCTTGACGGACCGACGAGGTGTCCTCACGGGACGAGTCAGGGGTGAGCCCGTACCTCTCGGGACGATGCCGGAACAAGCCACCCCCGATCGGCACCATCACCGTCATCACCACGATGCCGAGATCAGGTAGGCCCAGCGCCAGTCGACGGCGTCGACGAGACGCTGGATGCCCAGCGGGACGATGGCGGTGGCGGCAGCGAAGCCGATTCCGGCCAGCCCGACCGCCATTCCCCGCCGACGGACGAACCAGATGTTGATCGAGTGCACGCTCACCAGGCTCAACGCGCCCTGACCGAGCCCCCGGATCAGGGCGAATCCGATGAACAGGGTGACCAGCCCACCCACCAGGCCCATGTAGGCACAGGCCAGGCCGAAGGCGACGGCGATCAGGATCACCGACCTACGAGGACCATGTCGGTCGATGGCCCGGCCGATGAAGGGCAGGGAGAGGGATCCGGCCAGCGTTCCCACGGTGTAGGTGGCGGAGACGGCCGAGCGGCCCAGCCCGAGATCGGAGATGATCGAGTCGAGAAAGACCGACACTCCCACGGTCTGGCCGGGAATGGTCATGGCCATGCCGAAGCTGGCCGCTACCAGCACCACCCAGCTGTAGTGCACCGGCACGCGGTCGATCACCCGGCTGTGGAGGGGCGCGTCATGGTCAGGTCTAGTTGGAGCGTCTTGCATGGAGATCGGCAGGGGCAGGGGAGGAGTGCCGGGAGGCACGAGAGGCGGCGAAGCCTGGAATTCTACTCGGGGATCGGTTCCCCGGAGGAACCGGGAAGCAGGAAGGGAGCGGGCGGCAGGCCCCGACTCAACTATTTCACTCGGCGCAGCGGCCAGAGGATCTCAGCGCAAGTGTGCGATTCGCACTAAACAGGACGCGGGATGACTCGGCCCACCATCGCATGCCCCGCCTGTGGCGAGGAAGACGACCTAACCGGCGAGAGGGTCGCAGCCGACCAGGTCGCCCTCACCTGTGGAAGCTGCGCCCAGAAATGGACGCGAACGCTGACCCCGAGCTGTCCCACCTGCGGCGGCGACGACCTCCAGACCGTCCCGGTCGCCATCGTCGAGAAGAGCCGCGGCACCCAGCTGTCGGTGGTAGGGATTCGGACCGTCGAGATGTGCTGGACCTGCGACGCCCAAACGATCCGCCGTTGGCAGGACAACCGCCCCAATCCGCTCCTGCCCGACGAGCTGCCCAATGCTCCGGGCGGAGACGACACGACGACCCGATAGCCTCGGAAAGCAGTGAGGCCGTTCCGTGGGGAAGCGAATGCGGCCCTCGACGAGAGGACATCATGAGCGACGCGCCCCAGATCACGACATACGAGGTCCACGGGGTGTCTCATCCCGGTGGGCACTCCCGGATCCGCGCCAACACAACCGATATCAAGGCCGACACCGGATCGATTTCAGACGGTTACCGGCCGGGACCGGCCGAGTTGCTGTGTGCCTCGCTGGCGGCGTGCCTGTTGAAGAACATCGAACGCTTCTCTGAGATGCTGCCCTTCGACTACGAGGTCGCCTCGGTCGGGGTCACCGCCGAGCGCCAGGACGCTCCACCCCGGATGGTGCGCATGCATTATCGGATCGAGGTGGTCACCGACGAACCCGACCAGAGAGTGGAGCTGCTCCATCGCAACATCCGCAAGTTCGGAACCATCACCAACACGTTGGCGGCCGCCTGTGAACTCGACGGGGAACTGACGGCCCGTCGGCGAACGGAAGCCCGGGCGGAGGATCACCCGGATGGCGCTTCAACCCGGGATCGGGAATCCAGTCCCTAGCAAGGTCTTCAGCTGTGAGACGGATGGCAGCTTTCCGGCCAGCACGACCTGTTCGTCGACCACCAGTGCCGGCGTCGACATGACGCCGTAGGAAGCGATGTCCACGAAGTCGGTCACCTTCGTGACGGTGTCCTCGGTGTCGGTGCGGCCGAGGTCGGCGAGCGCCTGGCGGGTTCGTTCCTCGAGGGTGATGCAGTTGGAGCATCCCGAGCCGAGGATCTTGATATCCATGTTGGTTCCTTTCCTTGCCTCTAAGCGATGAGGTTGAACAGGTAGCCGATAGCGAGGATCCCCACGGTGACGATGCCGGTGAAGATGGCCAGGAGCCGGAGTTTGAGGACCCTGCGCAGCAGGACGAGGGATGGGGCGGACAGTGCGACGATGCTCATCATGAACGCCATCAGGGCTCCCAGGCTCATTCCCTTGGCGGCGAGTGCCTCCACCAGGGGGATGACGCTGGCCACGTTGGCGTAGAGGGGGATCCCGGCGACGGCGGCCACCGGCACCGCCCAGAAGTTGTCGGCGCCGGCGTATTGGGCGAAGAAGCCCTCGGGGACCCACCCGTGGGTGCCGGCTCCCAGGGCGATGCCGACGAGCACGTAGGGGAGGACCTTGCGGGTGATGTCGATCGTCTCGGCCCAGGCGGCGTCGATGCGCTCCCGCAGGGTGGGCTTGCTCTCGCCGGCGTTGAGTTGGCCGACCGGGGTGTTGAACACGAACGGCTCCACCCAGCGTTCGAGCCGCATCCGGGACAGGACGAGCCCGGCAGCCACGGCCATGGCCATAGCCGCTGTCACGTAGAGGGCGGGAATCTGCCAGTCGAACATCCCCGCCAGCATCACCACCCCCACCTCGTTGACGAGGGGACTGGCGATCAGGAACGTGAACGTCACTCCCAGGGGGACGCCTGCGGCGACCATGCCGATGAACAGCGGTACCGAACTGCATGAGCAGAACGGGGTGATGGCCCCGAAGGCGGCAGCCAGCACGTATCCGGTCAGGGCACGCTTGCCGGTGAGTATCGAGCGGATCCGCTCGGGGGAAACCGAAGCCCGGAACATCCCGATCACGAAGATCATCCCCGACACCAACAGCAGGATCTTGACAGTGTCGTAGAAGAAGAAGTGGACGGCGCTGCCCAGGCGGGTCGATTCGTCCAATCCGGCGAGACCAAAGATGGCGGCGTCCCACAGGGGACGGTTGCCGAAGTAGGCGATCGCCCACACCGCGGCAGCTGCAGCCAGGAGCATCCACAGCCGGGAGTTCTCTTCTTTTGGACGGCGGCCGGTTGGGGGGAGGGTGTCGAGCGTCATGCCGTCACCGTGGTGGCAGCCGGAAGGGCGGAACGAAGCCGCTCGAGGGCGTCGTCCTCGAGGCGATAGTCGACCCACCGTCCCCGACGATGCGCCGATACCAATCCGGCGTCCCGCAGCACCTTGAGGTGATAGGAGAGGAGATTGGCGGCGACGTCGATCGCCTCTCGGAGTTCGCAGACGCAACGATCCCCGTCGCTGAGTAGCTCCAGGATCCGCAGGCGGGTTTCGTCGGACACCGCCGCAAACCCGGCCGTCAGTTCAGCCGATCTCGATTCAATAGTCGCTGAAGTGTCCACAGTGTGATTGTCGGCGACGCCCCGTTCGGCGACTCCGGCCGAAAGTCACATCCCGGTGGGAAGGTCACATCCGATAGGACGTCCTCGATCACGACTCCGATTCGGCTCTAGATATGGCCCAGGCGGCGTCAGTCGATGATCGAGCGCAGCTTCTCGATGATGGTGGTGGGGTGGTCGCCGACCGGAATGAGGCTGAGGGTGGTGACACCGGCTTCCTCGTATGCCTCGATCCGGTCCCTGATGTAGGACTCGTCCCCGCACAGGCTGGTGAGCTCCAGAAACTCATCGGGGATGGCAGCCATCGCCTCCTCCTTGCGCCCGTTCAGATAGAGGTCCTGGATGGTCCTGGCCTCTTCCTCCCAGCCGTAGCGCACCATCAGGTCGTTGTAGAAGTTCCGTCCCCGTGAGCCCATCCCGCCCACGTAGAGGGCGATGGTGGGTCGGGCCAGTTCCCGGAAGGGGGCGACTTCGGCCTGCTTGCCGATGGCGACGATGCCGCCGGCCACTATCTCCAGGTTTCCCAGCGACGGGTCGCGGCGTGCTCTTCCCGTGGCCAGGTCATCGCCCCAGACCCGTTCGGCACGCTCGGGGACGAAAAGGATCGGCAACCAGCGATCGGCGAGTTCGGCCGTGAGCTGCACGTTCTTCGGTCCCAGCGACGCCAGCATGATCGGGATGTCGGGCCGGGGCGGATGGTTGATGATCTTGAGGGGTTTGCCGAGGCCGGTGCCCTCCCCGGCGGGCAGTGGCAGAGTGAAGACGTCGCCCTCGTAGCTCAGGGGCTCCTCGCGCCGCCACACCTTCCGGCAGATCTCGATCAATTCGCGGGTGGTCTGAAGCGGCCGGTGATAGGGCACACCGTGCCAGCCTTCGATGACCTGAGGACCCGAGGCTCCCAGGCCGAGCACGAAGCGGCCCCCGGTCAGGGTGTCGAGGCCCACCGCGGTCTGGGCGATGAGCGCCGGTGTGCGGGTGTAGATGGGGAGGATCCCGGCCGCGATCTCGACGCGTTCGGTGATGGCGGCCAGGTAACCCATCACGCTGACCGCGTCGAGGCCGTATGCCTCGGCCACCAACACCATGTCCAGGCCGGCCTTCTCCAGCTCGGGAACGGAGGCGAGCTGGCCGAGAGGGTCGCGGGCGTATTCGATTGCCATCCCGAGCTTCATGGCGTGGAAGTTAGCGGCCCGGTGTCGGGAGACCGCGACGGCGGTGGGAACGGGAACCCGGTCAGGTCTGGCTGCCGGCGGGCGGCGCCTCGAACCGGAACATGCGCGAGTCAGGATCGGACACGGTCCCGTACCAGGGATCGGGACGGACCCCGAGATCGACCATGCCCACCCCTTCCGCGACCCGGGCCGAGGCCTGGTTGTGGGGCCACATGATCGCCCAAACCCGGGTGATTCCCGCCTCGGTTGCATGCCGGAGGACGGCGCCGGCCGCCTCGACGGCGAAGCCGTGTCCCCGAGAATCAGGGTGGAGGTACCAGCCGACCTCGACCTCGTCGCTGCCCGGGAGATGTTTCAACCTCACGGTGCCCACCGGTGCGTCGGTCCCGTCAGGGACGATGGCCCATATCCCGAGGGGTGGGTCCTCGTCGCCGGCCCACTGGTGGATCATGGCGCGGGCGTGCTCGACGTCGTCCCACGGTTCCGGGTCGCTGAGCCACCGCGCCACTTCCGGGCGCCGGCGAATATCGAGCAGTCGCTCGGCCTCATAGGGCTGCCAGGGCCGCATCGTGAGTCGCTCCGACCTGAAGCGCGTCTGGTCCGGTTCCGGCATGGGGAGAAACTAGTTGGCGGTGCTCACATGTACTCGCCAACCAGGCGGGCTATCTCGGCGGGGTCTGCTCCTTCCGCCACGAGCCGGTCACGCCGGAGGAAGAACTCGTCGAGGCGGCCCGGTGCCACCATGAACAGGATCTCCGCCGGCCCGTCTACGGATCGGAACGTATGCCCGTAGCCGCGGGGGAGGAAGATGAAGCCGCCGGTGGTGGCGGTGAGCGTCTCGTCGCCGCACGTCGCCTCGAGGACCCCGCTCAAGACGAAGATCGCTTCGTCCTCGTGCTGATGGATGTGGAAGGGCGGGCCGGGGCCGTCGACGGTACTTCGATAGACCGCCAGGCTGCCGCCGGTGGACAGGCTCGAAGCCTTGACTTCGGCGTCACGGCCGGGCACTCCCTCGTCGACGGAAAGGGCATACCCGCGCACGGTCGGGTTGCTGGTCATCGTCCCAGCCTAAGCGAGGCGCTCGGACCTCGGGCGGGGTCCTGGTCGAATGTGACGTTGGCCCCTGGGAAGAGGGTGCGGACCGATGTAATGCGTGAGGAGTCACCCTGCAATCGATGGGAGCGGTGAGCGGATGTCCAGTAACGGATCCCTGAGGTCAAGCGAGTTGAGAGGCGCGGTGATCGGAGGCTTCGTCGCGACAGCGGCCTTGTTTGCCATGGTGGTGCTGGTGGGTCGGGTGGGATCGTTCGAAGCGCTGCGGCTGATTGAATCCGTGCTACCGGGCGCCCGGTTCCTCGCATCGGCCGTGATGGGTGGCTCGCTCACGGTCTTGGCGTTGCTCTTGACTCTTCTCGGACTCGCAATCACCAGCGACTTCACGTTTCATTCTCGTCTCTACACCCGGGTGGGTTTCATAACCAACTTGAGCGTCGTGTCCATCATCGTGAGCGTTGCTCTGCTTCTGGCGGTAGGTGTGCCGATCCAGGAGGTGGAGGAGGTGAGGCCGTATTACGCCGTCCTCTACTACGTGCTGGCAGCCGGAATGGCCGTTCTCGGGGGGATTGTCGTGTCGATGGGTCTGATGATTGGGTCAACACTGCGCGGTTTGGTCAACGTGCAGCATCCCGACGCGGTCAGTGACCTTCTCAGTGAAGAGGATTGAGATCGCAACCCGTCGTCCTGGTCGTCGACGATCAGGTTGGCCCGGGCCCTGGGCCGGTGGGTGGAGTTGAGGACGCTACGCATCCTTGCTGATCTCGTCGGGGTGCGCTCGGTAACGGTGGTGCAGCGGCGTCTCGGCCATGCTTCAGCGCAGGAAACACTCGACGCCTAATCGCACTTGTGGCCGGACGATGATGAGCCGATCACGAAGGCGGTCGACAGCCTTCTCGGGCCGGCCCTTGTTGATTCCTCGTTGAATGAGGCGGCCGGAAACATTCCCTGAAATGTCTAAACCCCCTGGTTAGAGGGGGTTTAGACGCTCTGAGTCCGCCTGTAAGCCGGATTCTGTCCGGAGTCTTGCGACTCCTGGGCGACCATCCATCTGGCCACGCGATCGCTCGCGGGCTCATGCAGCCAACCCGGGGTTTGATCGGCGGGCCACCGGCACCCCTGCTCGGCCTTGCTCCGGATGGGGTTTGCAGAGCCGTCCCGGTTGCCCGGCACGCTGGTGGGCTCTTACCCCACCGTTTCACCCTTGCCTGTGCGCCCGGAGGCGCCATCGGCGGTCTGCTCTCTGTTGCACTTTCCGTCGGGTTTCCCCGCCCGGCCGTTAGCCGGCATCCTGCCCTGTGGAGTCCGGACTTTCCTCAGCCCTGTGAGATGGGCCGCGGTCGCCCGGCGAACTCACCCAATTCTACCTCCCGGCGGTCAGGTACCCCAGCCCGGGGGAGGAGAGTGGGTGCCCTGCTCGAAGTTCCAGTACTCGCGCAGACGCCGGCACCGCCCGTCGGAGGCGAATTCGAGGAGGAGGCACCCGGCCAGAGTCACCGGGTCGCCCTCGACGGCCATGTTGGTCCAGAACTCCACTGCCACCCGGTCGCCCTCGACTAAGGGTTGGCCCATCTGCACCGACACGTCGATCTGGGCGGAGGTCACGCCCGCCCAGTAGGCGGTCACGCCTTCTCGACCCTCATGGGGGTCCTCATAGATGTTCGAGCGATACCAGGCGTCCTCGGTGAACAGGGAGGCGGCAGCTTCGGGATCTCGATCCTCCCAGGCCTGCCGGTAGGCATCGATCCACTCGGTCACGGTCATGAATACCTCCTTGAAGTTGCGGGCAGGCTATCGCAACCGGTCCGGGCTCGGCGGCTGGTCGGAAGATCAAAACCGCACCGAGTTGCGGCCGGCGAGGTGGCCGGCGACGCCGCCCATGGCTATGGCCATGAGGGCCAGCAGGAGTACCTCCCCGGTCGGGGCGGGACTGCCTCCCAGGCGAGCCGTCACCACCACGACGAGGGCGATGCCCATGGCGGCGAGGGCGCCGTGGAACCATGCACGGATCGGGGCGCGGCGACCGGCCAGCCAGCCGGCGAGCAGGAATCCACCGACGGTGCCGAACGAAGTGGCGACTCCGGCGGCGTCGTCGACGCCGCCGGCGGAGAGGATGAGCCAGATCAGGATGGCGAGGAGGGCAATGCCCAAGACACCGAGTCCGAACCCGACCAGGACCGCTCTCCATCTGACCGCCGCGAGCACCCACTTCTCCTTTGCCGCCCCGGAGCGAGACCCCGACTGTAGATTCAGGTGGGCCTGAGACCTACCCGAGGAGCATCGTGGCTGTCAACAAGTACCTGGCGGAGCTGGTGGGGACGTTCCTGTTCCTGTCGATCGCCTTCATGTCGGTGATCGGAGCCAACGCCATCGGCGCCCCACCGATCCTGATCGCGCCGTTCGGGTTCGGACTCGGACTCCTCGCCGCCATCTACGCGGTGGGCCACGTTTCCGGCGGTCACTTCAATCCGGCGGTGACGCTGGCGATGTTCCTCGACCGGAGGACGTCGGCGGCCGACCTGGTCGGCTACTGGTTGGCGCAATTCGTGGGCGCCCTCCTCTCGTCGCTGGCTTTCCTTCTCGTCACGAACCAGGAGGTGGTGGCGGCCACGGCCAACGTGGACCGGGACACCGGGATCTCGATCATGGTGGAGCTGGTCCTCACGGTCGCGTTCGTGCTGGTGATGCTCGCCTCGACCCGCACCTCGCCGGCGACAGCCGGGATGGCGATTTCGCTGACGCTGGCCGGAGTCCATTTTGCCGGGATCCCCTTCACGGGCACTTCGGTCAATCCGGCCCGTTCCTTCGCTCCGGCGGTGGTGGGAGGGACCATGGGCGATCTGTGGTTGTTCCTGGTCGTTCCGCTGGTGGGGGCGGCGGTGGCGTGGGGTCTGTGGCAGCTGTTCCAACCGGGTGCCGAGGAAGTCACTCTCGATATCGAGGTGGAGGAAGCCGAAGGGCCGAGCGAGCCGTCTTCTCTGCCCGAACCCGGTTCCAGCCCGGCCGGTACCGGTCCTGAGGGGGAGACGCACCCGCACCCCTAGACTCGCCGTCCATGGATTGGAGCGGCCTCCTCGACCACCTGACAGCCGGACGGGACCTGACCCGACGCCAGGCGCGCGACGCCATGGACGAGATCATGTCGGGCCACGCCGACGCCGCCCAGGTGGCCGCCTTCGTGATCGCCCTACGTATGAAGGGCGAAACGGTCGAGGAGATGGCCGGACTGGTCGAGGCGATGCGAGCGGCGGCGGTTCCGGTCACCGTGGAGGATCATCCGCACCTGGTCGACATCGTGGGAACGGGTGGAGACCGATCCCACACGTTCAACATCTCCACGACGGCGGCCATCGTGGCGGCGGGAGCGGGAGCCACCGTGGCCAAGCACGGGGGGCGGGCCGCCTCCAGCAAGTGCGGTTCGGCCGACGTTCTCGAGGGCCTGGGGGTCGTGATCGATCTCGCTCCCGAGGCGATGGCCACCCTGGTGGCGGAGGAACGGTTCGGCTTCTTCTTCGCTCCCCGCTACCACCCGGCCATGCGCCATGCCGCACCGGTGCGAACGGCTCTCGGGATCCCCACCATCTTCAACGTCCTCGGACCACTGGCCAACCCGGCCGGTGTCAGGCGCTACGCCCTCGGCGTGGCCGACCAGGTCATGGGTGAGAAGATGATCCGGGTCCTGTCGTCGCTGGGCGCCGAGTCGGCCTTCGTCGTCCACGGCGAGGACGGTCTCGACGAGGTCACCACCACCGGGCCGACCTACATCCTTCGCCTTCGCGACGGAGAGATCACCCACGCCGAGTTCACCCCCGAGGATTTCGGAGTGGAACGAGCCCGGGCCACCGATCTGCTCGGCGGCTCGGTGGAGGAGAACGTGGCCATTCTGCGGGGCATCCTCGCCGGCGAACCGGGTCCCCGTCGGGACGCCACCCTGGTCAATGCCTCGGTAGGCATCGTCGCCGCCGGGGTGGCGGAGGGGTTCGTACAGGGGGTCGAGGCCGCCCGCGAATCGATCGACTCGGGCGCCGCCGCCCAGGTTCTCGCCCGGGTGGTGGAACGCAGTCAGACTCTGGCCGGCTGACCCAACCCCGTTTTCGCGACAGATTGCGCGCCATGGCGCGCTGTTGACTTTCTGGTGATCGCTGACAGGTATGTGGCGGGACATCGCTGACACTGTTGGTCATCTCGTCTGTTGGAGGTGTGATGGCCGGGAAGGTGACGG
>DATHVR010000107.1:0-3937 GCA_035461175.1 Acidimicrobiia bacterium
AAACGTCACCAACTTCACGCTGTGCCGGGCGGTGGCCTCGGCCAAGGCGCCGACGGCGGTGGCGTTGACGGTCCGAGCCGTTTCGACGTCGGACTCGGCGGCGTCCACGGCGGTGTAGGCGGCACAATTGATAACTAGATCGGGCCGCACCGAGCTCACCCACGGTTCGATCGCCTCGACGTCGATCAGGTCGAGATCAGCCCGGGTCACCGGGAGACAGGAGTCACCACCCAATGCCCGGACGAAGGCCGACCCGAGCTGCCCGTTGGCGCCGAGTACGGCAATCACATGAACCAGGCCCGATCGGTCATCATCCGTTCCAAGTAATCCCGGTACCCGGACTCGGGCATCCTCTCGATCAGGCCCTCCATGTGGGGCCTGTCGACGTAACCGAGCCGATAGGCGATTTCCTCGAGACAGGCGATCTTCAGTCCCTGTCTGCGCTCGATGGTTGCGATGAAGTTGGCCGCCTCGAGCAGGCTGTCGTGGGTGCCGCTGTCCAGCCAGGCCACACCCTGGCCCAATCTGATCACCCGGAGCCGGCCCTGTCCTAGATAGGCGTTGTTGATGTCGGTGATCTCGAGCTCTCCGCGCTCCGAAGGCCTCGCCTGGCGGGCCAGCTCCACCACGCCGGCGTCGTATAAATAGAGACCGGGAACGGCGAGATTCGACCGGGGCCGTTCCGGTTTCTCCTCCAGGCTCAACGCCTCCCCTGCATCTCCGATCTCGACTACCCCGTACCGACCGGAGTCGACCACCGGGTACCCGAAGATGAGAGCGCCACCGTCGAATCCTTCGACCACGTCACGCAACCCGAGATCGCCGTAGAAGATGTTGTCACCCAGGATGAGTGCCAACGGGTCGTCGTCGATGAAACCACCGCCGACGAGGAAGGCCTGGGCGATCCCGCCCGGCGTCTCCTGGACCGCATAGGAGATGGAGACACCCCACTGCCCACCGTCGCCGAGGAGCGACTCAAACCGGGGTGTGTCCTCGGGGGTGGAAATAAGAAGGATGTCCTTGATCCCGGACTCGAGCAGGGTAGCCAGCGGGTAGTACACCATCGGCTTGTCGTACACCGGCTGCAGCTGCTTGGAGGCGACCCGGGTGATAGGGTCGAGTCTGCTTCCGGCCCCGCCGGCCAGGACGATCCCCTTCACGAGAAGACCCCCTTCAATGGCTCCCACCAATCGCGACTTCGGCGGTACCAATCGATCGTGTGCTCAAGTCGATCCGAGAAATCTCGAGCTGGTGACCATCCCAGCTCCCGGAGCTTCGAAGTATCGACCGCGTAGCGGAAATCGTGGCCGGGGCGATCGGGGACACGCTCGATCCACGACTCGTCGTATCCGAGTGCTTCGAGGATCCTCCGGGTGAGCTCAATATTGGGGAGTTGCGCACCCGCACCAATGTTGTAGATCTCGCCTGGCTCGGCTCTCTCCACCAGTAGGTGCAGGGCGGCGCAGTGATCTTCCACATATAGCCAGTCGCGTTCGTTGGCTCCCTCACCGTAGAGGGGAACCCGCTTCGACTCGAGGAGGTTGGTGACGAACAGGGGGATCACCTTCTCCGGGAATTGGTATGGGCCGTAGTTGTTGGTGCAGCGGGTGACGACCACGTCGTAGCCGTAGGTGACGAAGTAGGAGCGGGCTAGGAGGTCCGAGGCCGCCTTCGAGGAGGAATAGGGGGAAGAGGGATCGAGGCGGGCATCCTCGGCGGCGAAGCCGGTGGGAACAGATCCGTAGACCTCGTCGGTGGAGACGTGGATAAACCGTGGCACCTCGTTGTTGAGGGCGGCGTCGAGGAGGACACCGGTGCCGACGAAGTTTGTCTCTAGGAAGGTGCTCGGCCCGACGATGGATCGGTCGACGTGGCTTTCCGCGGCGAAATGGACCACCACGTCGTGACCGGGGATCACCCGGTTGACCAGCACGGGATCGCGGATGTCCCCTTTGACGAAACGATGGTTGGGATTCTCGTCGAGCTCAGCCACCGTCGCCGGGACTCCGGCGTATGTGAGGGCGTCGAGGTTGGTCACTCTTGCTTCGGGCTCGTGCTCGAACAGGTAGCGGATGAAGTTGGAGCCTATGAAGCCCGCACCACCGGTGATGAGATAGCTGCGTCCCATGTCCATACCCCCTACTCGAAGGTCTCGGCTTCGCCCAGGGTGGGCGCGACGGCATCCCGTGCCCCGACCACCGGTATCGCCCCGGCAAGCGGCCATTCAACGCCGATCTCGGGTTCATCCCACCGGATTGCCCTGTCCAGCTCGGGGGAGTAGGGCCGCGTGGTCTTGTACTGCACCTCCGCGGTTTCGGTCAATGCCAGGAAGCCATGGGCGAACCCCTCCGGTATCCAAAGCTGGTGCCGATTCGACTCGCTCAACTCGAACCCGCGCCATTCCCCGAAGGTCGGGCTGGAACGCCGTATGTCCACCGCAACGTCGAACACTGCTCCCCGGGTGACCCTGACCAGCTTGGCCTGCGCGGCGGGGGGTAGCTGATAGTGCAGCCCTCGCAGGACACCTTTGACCGACGTCGAATGGTTGTCCTGGACGAATCTGATCTCACGACCCAGCCAGGCGTCGAAAGCCTCCTCATTGTATGACTCGTAGAAGTCGCCCCGCTCGTCGGCGTGGACCGTCGGTTCGTAGATCCGGACCTCTTGGTCGATGCTCATGACCGGCGGCAGACTACGACGCCGCTTCGCCGGTGCTCGCCACCAGACGCCCCGACTTCTCCCAATGGACCGCGGGCCGGGCCACCACGTTGACCGGCATGTACTCGACCAAGACGGCATCGGCCTCGGTCAGCTTCACCACCCGATCCTCCCAGGAGTGCTCCTTCAGTGCCCGGGCCCGGTCGGGCCGCTGCCCGGCCAGGGCTCTCTCCACCGCGCAGACCAGGTCGGGATCGGTGTGCACCCCGTCCAATTCATCCAGCGCGCGAAGCGGCGGAGCGGCGATGGGGACACCCGAGGCGAGATACTCGTACGCCTTGAGCGGGCTCACCGCATGCGTCGTGTCGTTGACGACGAACGGGATCAGGCCAACGTCGAACCGCTGCACGTAGGCGGGGAGCTCGGTCTGTGGCTTGAGCCCGAGGAGATGGACGTTGGAAGGGAGGGCGGGCCGGTTGGTCTTGTCGTCTCCGATCAGCACCACGGCGGCTCGGGGGTGGGCCTCGGCCACCCGGCGCAGTGACTCCCAGTCGAACCAGTCGCCGTAGAGCGAGCCGTGATAGCCGACGATCGACTCGGCGCTGGGAAGATCGGCCGGCCGGGGCGGGAGCTCGATACCGAACACCGCTACGTTGACCGCATTGGGGACGAGGATCGCCTCTCGATCCATCGCGCCCACCCGGTTGACCAGGTCGGGGGCGGAGGCGGCTACCCGATCGGCCGACCTGACCAGTTCCCGCTCCGTCTCCGGGCGATGCCACTCCCCGCCCAGGGCGGGGTCGGACCAGTCGTCGATCACGTCGTAGACCATCGTCCATCCCGCCTTCTGCAGGACCCGGGCCGGCGCCAGCAGGGGCGGGGCAGGGGCCTCGACCAGGACCAGGCCGGTGGAGCCGGCCCGGCTCAACCACACCTCCGGGTCGAAGCGCCCGATCCGGGTCTGCTCCAGATTGGGATGGATGTAGCGGAGACCGAGGTCGACCGACTCCTGGGCCTCGTAAAGAGACACGAGGGTGACGTGATATCCCTGTCGCACCAGCTCCAAGGCCAGTTGGGTGCTTCGGGAACCGCCGCCGATGTCGTGGAGGGGGACCGCGGCCAGGACAACCACAGGGGTCCGCGTGATCGGATCGGAGCGCACCGTGGGGGCGTCGGCGGTGGGGATCGGGATGAGACCGATGCGATGCCCCGCGTCGCGGATGCGGGCGAGCAGACCGGGAAGCGGGTGCTTTCCCTCGGGGACCCCACCCACCTCGGC
>DATHVR010000108.1:0-1765 GCA_035461175.1 Acidimicrobiia bacterium
GAGGATGGCGTGGCGGATCGCTCGTTCTGACGGGGCTCGCGAACGCCAGGCATAGAACCCGGACTCAGATTCGTCGAGGACTCGGCACGCGAGCTGCGCGGGGAGACCCTCGGCGACCATCCCGCGATGGCCGCGAACCGCCTTTTGGGTCGGCCTCCTCCTTGAGCAGCTCGGTGGCGCGGCGGTGCACCGCCACCTCGGCTTCGAGCTCACGGATGCGTTTGCGGGCCGTCACCAGCTCGGCCTGCTCCGCCGTGGTGAGACCCACCTCGAGTCCCTTGTCGATGCGGTCCTGGCGTCGCCAGTTGTAGATCGTCTGGTCACTGATCCCGAGATCCTCGGCGACCTCCGCAACCTTGCGGCCGGCCTCGACCAGATCCAGCACCCGCCGACGGAACTCCGGCGGGTAGCCACGCTTCCCCATGCTGTCCTCCTTCAGGAGAACTGGAGTTGCCCCCGTTCCTGTGGACACGGGGTTTCGGTGGTTCAGGCTGCGCGGGCGGCAGCGTAGACCTCGGCAGGCGTGCGGTCCCTGAGGCCACGCTGGTGGCGGGTCCGGTTGTAGAAGGTCTCGATGTAGTCGAACAGGATCGTGCGCATCTCCGAGCGGGTGAAGCGCTCGATCGGGCCCCAGATGTGGCGGATCTCGGTCTTCAGGGTGGCCCAGAACGCTTCCATTGCGGCGTTGTCGAAGCAGTCGCCGACGGTGCCGTAGGAGCCGACGAGTCCCCAATCGACGAGCCGGTTGGTGAACTCCACGGAGGTGTATTGGCTGCCGTGATCGGCGTGATGGACCAGCTCGCCATCTGGCCGGCGGCGGCCGAGGGCCATCACGAGGGCGGCGACGACCAGGTCGGTGGTCTGACGTTCGCCCATCGACCAGCCGACCAGGCTGCGGTCGTGTAGGTCGCGGATGCCGGCAAGGTAGAGCTTGCCGTCCAGGCAGGCGAACTCGGTGATGTCGGCGACCCAGCGGCGGTCCGGGGCCTCGGCGGTGAAGTCTCGCTCCAGCAGGTCCGGTGCCGGGACCATGGCCGGGTGGCGGCCCTTACGCCAGCGACGCCGGGCATGCGCGCCGACCAGGCCTTCGGTCCGCATGAGGCGGGCCACCCGGTGGCGGCCGACCCGGCGCCCGTTGCGGCGAAGCTGGCCCCACACGCGCGGCGCCCCATAGGTCCGCCGGGAGTTCTCGTGGATCTCGCGGATCTCGCCCGCCAGCTCGGTGTTGGCCACCTCCCGGGCCGAGGGGCCCCGGCCCCGCCACGCGTAGAAGCTCGACCGGGACACGCTGGCCACCCGGCACAGGTCGGTGATGCGGTAGCCAGCTTGATGATGATCTTCGACGAAGCGGAAGCCGGTCACCGCATCGTCTCCCTGGCGAAATAGGCGGCTGCCTTGCGCAGGATCTCCATGTCGATCTCCTGCTGGGCCACCTTCTTGCGCAGGCGCTTGAGCTCGTCGCGCTCGGACTCGCTGAGCGCTTCGGGGTCCGAGCGCCGCTCGGCGGCCTCGCGGTCGGCCTTCACCCAGTTCCACAAGGTGCCCTCGGCGATCTCGAGCGACCGGGCCACCTCGGCCACCGCCCGGCCTGACGACTTCACCAGAGCGATGGCTTCACGACGGAACTCGGGCGGGTACTTCGCGGGACGACCCACACGGGCCTCCTTCCTCCAGGGTCTCCCCCAGAATCAGGTGTCCACGCGAACGGGGCAACTCCACAACGGGACCGCCGGTGGCTAGCGTCGTGGCGTTCGCTGAGCCGGCA
>DATHVR010000109.1:0-7307 GCA_035461175.1 Acidimicrobiia bacterium
TGGCGCGCAATCCTGTCGCGAAAACGGATTTGCGGCCTCTGCCTGTTCCGGGCTCCGGCCTAGGGATTCTCCGGCCAGTCGTGTTTGGGATAGCGTCCCGCCATCTCCTTACGCACCTCGTGCCATGAGCCCGACCAGAAGCCGGCCAGGTCCGAGGTGACCTGGATCGGGCGGTTGGCGGGGGAGAGGAGCTCCATCACCAGGGGCTCTCCTCCCACCCGGGGGGTCTGGTCGACGCCGAACATCTCCTGGACCCTGACCGATACCGTCGGGGTGGAGCGGGAGTAGTCGATCCGGACCCGGCGGCCCGATCCGGTGACGAAGTGGGTGGGAGCCTGACGGTCCAGCTGGGAGATGAGTTCGTGGCCGAGCCGCCCCCGCAGGACCGAGGTGAGATCGATAGAGGCAACGTCGTCCCACCCGGTGGCCGCAAACAGATAAGGCCCCAGCCACTCGGCGAGGCTGGACTCGAGCGCCGCATCCGACCAGTCGGGCCAGGGCGGCCCAAGTCGAGAGTGCAGGAAGTTGACCCTCTCCCTCAACTGGCGGGCCGAATCCGTCCACGGCAACGAGTCGAGGCCGTCGGCGCCGATACGGGCGACAAGCGCGGCGGTGGTCGGTTCCCCCGCAGCGGGCCGCCGGTCGGTCACCTCGAGCACGACACCCCCCAGCCGCCGCTCGGTGCGGTCGACGAGCCTGTCGCCGTCCCAGGTGAGCTGGCGGGATTCATCCACCTCGTGAGAGAAGGCGCGGGCCACGTCGACCCGATCGATGGCGCCGGCGAGACGGATGCGGGAGTCACGCCGCCGGCCGTCGAGGTCGGCCGCCACCACGAAGTCCTCGATGGCGAGGGGATCGGAGGCATCGAAGAACGCAGTCGTACCGGTTCGCAGCTGGAAGCGTCCCGGGCTGCCCCGCCGGGCGGCCAGGCGGTCGGGGAAGGCGAGAGCAAGTACGGCGCCGACCCGATCCAGGTCGACATCGGCGAGATCGATCCCCACTCCCTCGGAGGACCCGATCCTGCTGGCCAGATCCTGGGCCACGGCCCGCAGATGGTGGAGCGATCCCGTGGCTGCCATCGGATGATTGAAGCTGCGATCCACCAGCAGCCGGACCCGGATGGCGGCATCGACTGGTCGCTCGCCCGGCGGGCCGCGCATCGGATCCCGCTGGTCGATCACCGTTGCCAGCCAGATGGCGAGGGCACGGTCGGGTCCGGCGTCGGCGACCATCCGGGCCAGACGGGGATGGAGCGGAAGGGCCACCATCCGGCGGCCGGTGTCGGTTAGTCGTCCTCCCGTACTCGCCCCCAGCCTCTCGAGCAGGATCACCGCCTCGGACCATGCGGCCTCCGGGGGAGGGTCGAGCCAAGAGAGCTCCCCCGGATCGGCCACACCCCAGGCGGCGAGTTCCAGCGCCAGTCCCGACAGGTCGACCTGGGTGATTTCGGGGTCGATGGCGGGTGACCGGGCGGCATGTTCCATCTTCGACCACAACCGGTAGGCCACCCCGGGTGCCAACCGTCCGGCCCGGCCGGCGCGCTGGTCGGCTGAGGCCCGCGAGATAGAAATGGTTCGGAGCCGGGTCATCCCGGTGCGGGGATCGAATCGGGGGGCCCGAGCGGCGCCGGAGTCGACGACCACTTTCACCCCCTCCACCGTCAGGCTCGACTCGGCGATGTCGGTCGAGAGTACGACCTTTCGAAACGGGGCCTCGGCTGCGGCGAGGGCCAGGTCCTGCTCCTCGGTCGGGAGGGAGCCGTGCAGGACCCGGACGTCGGCGAGGGCGTCGATCAGCTTCTCTTCAACCCGCCGAATCTCGGCCATACCGGGCAGGAAGACCAGCACATCGCCCTCGGTCTCCTTGAGGGCGCGGCGAACGATGGTGGCGATATGATCCTCCATGTGGCGGCTGCGGGGTGGTGCCGGCGTCCAGCGGAGGTCGACGGGATAGGTGGTGGTGGCGGCCTCGATCACCGGAGCGCCCCCGAGAAGCTCCGCCACCGGTCCCGGCTGGATCGTCGCCGACATCGCCAGCAGCCGCATATCGGGGCGCAGATTGCGCCGCGTGTCCAGGGCGAGGGCCAGTCCTAGATCGGTCTGCAGGTTGCGCTCGTGGAGTTCATCGAAGATCACGATCGAGGTCCCGGAAAGCTCGGGGTCCGACTGGAGGCGGCGGGTGAGAATCCCCTCCGTCACGACCTCGATCCGGGTGTTGCGACCCGTCGCCCGGTCGTGGCGGGTGACATACCCCACGGTGCTCCCGACCGGTTCCCCCAGAAGCGAGGCCATCCGTCTCGCCGCCGCCCGGGTGGCCAGTCGACGCGGCTCCAGGACGAGGATCTTGCCGGCCACGGTGTCGAGCAGCCGGAGCGGGACCACCGTCGTCTTGCCCGATCCGGGCGGGGCGACCAGAACCGCCGTGCCGGCCGAGGCGAGGGCGGATCGCACCTGGTCCATCACAGCCTCGACGGGCAGTCCGGTGTTCTCCATGCCCGGTCGAGGGTAGGGAGAGCGGCTCTGGATCGGGAATGGCGATGCATCCTCCGTAGTTGGCAACGGTGAGAGAGGAAGGAGCCATCGATGACCCCAGAGGAAGCACTCGACTTTGCCCGGGCACAGTCCCGGGGAACCGTCCTGACCATCCGGCGCAACGGGCGACCCCAGGCGTCAAATGTGGTCTACGCGGTTCTGGACGACGCCATCCAGGTGTCGGTCACCGACGGACGCGCCAAGACCGCCAACCTGCGGCGTGACCCGCGGGTGGCGATGCACGTCAGCTCGCACGACTTTCGGAACTGGGCCGTGATCGAAGGGACGGCGCAGCTTTCCCCGTTCACAACTGGGCCCGACCACCCCACCGCCGCCGCCCTGCGCCGGGTCTACGAGGCGATAGCCGGGCCGCACCCGGATTGGGACGAGTTCGACCGGGCCATGGTCGACGACCGACGTCTGGTCCTCTCCTTCACCGTCGACCACGCGTATGGGCAGGTCTAAGCCCCCAGCAGGTGCACCACGGTGTGGATGGTGAGGCCGACCAGGCCGCCGACCACGGTCCCGTTGATGCGCACGAACTGGAGGTCGCGACCCATCCACAGTTCCAGGCGGCGGCTGGTGTCCTCGGGGTCCCAGCGGTCGACCGTGGCTGCGATCAGGTCGCCCAGTTCCCGTTGTCCCACCCGGGCCAGGGGTGGGGCAAGGGAGGCGAGCCAGGCGTCGATGCGAGCCCGCAGCGAGGGATCTTCCACCAGCCGCTCCCCGAGCTGGACCAGGGCGGCGGCGATCCGCTTGCGGAGGCGGGAATCGGGGCGGGTGGATGCCTCGACCAGGGCGCCGGCCATTTGGGACCAGGTCCCTCTTGCCCATTTGCGCAGCTCCGGATGTTCGGCCAACTCCTCGACCCGGACGGCCACGAGGTGGGCCAGCTCGGGGTCGGACTGGAGTCGTTGGGCGAGTTCGGCCAGGCGCACGTCGATGGTGTGCCGAATCTCGTGGTCCGGGTTGGCCGCCATCTCCTCCAGGAAACGGTGCAGGGTGTCGTAGGCACGGGCGAAAACGGCGTCGTCGATTGCGTCAGGCACCCACCAGGGAGACTCCTGGCCGAGGCGTCGGCGCAGGGCGGTGCGATTCTCGTCCATCGTCGAGGCGATTCCGAGGATCGCCGAGGTGAGGACGCCCTGGTGCTGGCCGTCGGCGATGGCGGCCTGCATGCTCCGGCCGACCAGCTCGGCGACGGGGAGGCTGCGAAGCCGGTCCACCACCATCCGCTCCAGGTCGGACTCGATCGAGTCGGCGTCCATTCCCTCGGCGATGGCTCCCAGCGTGGTGGCGAGGCGACCGGCCAGCAGGTCGGAGTTGTCACGATGTGAGAGCCAGACCCCGGCACGCTCGGGCAGGTGGGCATCCTGCAGACGCTCCACGATCTGATCCGGGGCGAGGAAGTTGTTGCGCACGAATTCGCCCAGGCTCCGGCCCAGTCCCTCCTTCGAGCGGGGGATGACGGCGGTATGGGGGATCGGGATACCCAGGGGGTGTCGGAACAAGGCCGTGACCGCGAACCAGTCCGCCATACCACCGATCATGGCCGCCTCCGAGGTTCTGCGTAGGAACCCCACCCAGGTGGCGTCGCCCATGGCGAAGGTGGACGCGAACAATGCGGTAACGGCGATCAGAAGGCCGGTGGCGCGCCGCCGGGCGGCGGCCAGCCCCTGCAGCCGTTCGAGATCGTAGGTGGACAGGTCCCCGTTCACGCCCCAATGGTGCCAGGTGCGGACCCAGTACCTTCATAAATCGGCGCAGGTCGTGTGAAGCCGCCCGGCAGGGACACGGCCCCACAACTGGCCGCGGGGATGGGCCATTACCCCCACAGCTGGATCCCGACAGACGAGTTCGTGGGTTGAGACCCTCGGGCGGATGACCCCGCCCTAGACAACTGTGATGCGGGTGGCCGTGGGGTTGTGGGGGCAGTACCCCCACAGAATCAATTGAGTACCCCCACAGATGCAACCAACAGACGACCTCGTGGGACTGAGACGGTTGGGCGATGGCCCCGCCCGGACGAAGGTGAAGCGGGTAGCCGTGGGGGTGTGGGGGCAGTACCCCCACAAAGTGGCTAGGGACAGACGGCTTCCGGGGGTGAGACGGTCGGGCGGATGGCCCCGCCCCGGCCAGCTGTGACGGGGTGGCCGTGGGGGTGTGGGGGCAGTACCCCCACAGATAAAACCAGTACCCCCACGAGTCAATACAGTTGCAGCATGGGTTCTGTGGATCTCCTGCTCGAAGAGCCGCGCCTGAGGCCGTTCCTTCCGCTCCTCTATGCCGTTTGGGCAGATGGCGACCTCACGGGCGAGGAGATCGGCAGTCTCCGGTCGCGATTGTCCGGCCTCATCGACGGGGATTGCGTCCCCGCCGTCGAAGCGTGGCTGCGTCCCGACCAGCCACCCCCTGCCGCCGAGCTCGCTCGTCTCGCTCATCAGATCCGGCTGGGATTGCCGGGACCTATCAGCCACTGCGGGCCGGCGTCGCTCGGACTCCGTCTGGCCGGGGCGGTCCCCGATTCGGTGGTAGAAGCACTCCGCTCGGCCGACGCGGCGGTCGGACCGTTCGGGCCGCCGGCGGGGCGGCCCCTGACTACTCATCCTTCTCCACCCGGGTTGATCGGGCCTATGCCGGCGCGTGAGCCCTCCTTCGATCCGGGTGAGCTCGGACGCCTCCTGGCCGGACCCCACGCCGAGGTGAGACAGAGGGTTCTGGAGATTTTGCGTCGTCCCGACTTCGCCCTGGAGCCGGGCGCAAGCATCGAGGAGCACCGTCGTCAGGTGCGAACCTGGCTCGACGTTCTCGCCGATGAAGACGTGGGGGCGTTGGGGTTCCCGTCGGAGCTGGGGGGCGGGGCTGATCCGGGTGGGTTCCTCACCGCCTTTGCTGTCATCGCCCATCACGATCTCAGCCTGCTGACCAAATTCGGGGTGCAGTTCGGGCTCTTCGCCGGGTCGGTGATGCGGCTGGGGTCCGAGAGGCATCACCCGGTGGTAGAAGCGGCAATCTCGGGTGAGCTGTTGGGGTGCTTCGCCATGACCGAGACCGGCCACGGATCCAACGTCGCCGAACTCCAGACCACGGCCACCTACGTCCCCGAGTCGGACGAGTTCGAGATCCATACCCCGGTCTCCCGCGCTCGAAAGGACTACATCGGAAATGCCGCCGTTGATGGGACGATGGCGGTCGTTTTCGCCCGGTTGCTGATCGACGACTCCGATCATGGAATCCACGCCTTTCTGGTTCCGATCCGAGATGGCAACGGGTCGGCAGCCAGGGGTGTCACGATCGGCGACGACGGGGCGAAGGCGGGCTTGAACGGGGTCGACAACGGCTGGATTACGTTCGAGCGCGTGCGAATCCCTCGCGACTACCTGCTCGATCGCTTCGCCACGGTCGATGCCTCCGGGACCTATACCTCGCCCATCACCAGCCCGGCGCGGCGCTTCTTCACAACCCTCGGCACACTGGTCGGAGGAAGGGTGTCGATCGCCGCCGCCGCCGTGTCTGCTGCCGAGACGGCCCTGGTGATCGCGGTTCGCTACGCCCACCGCCGCCGCCAGTTCTCGACCGACGCCGGGCTGGAGACTCGGCTGATCGACTATCGCTCGCACCAGGTGAGGCTGATGCCTCGTCTGGCCGGCACCTATGCCTATCACTTCGCCGCCTCCGCGCTCAGCGAGGGCTGGGTCGAGCTGGAGGGTGCTCCGGGAGACACCGGCCACGACCGGCGGGCCTTCGAGGGCCGGGCGGCAGGGATCAAGGCGTTCGCCACGTGGCACGCCCTCGACACCGTGTCCGAGTGCCGCCAGGCTTGTGGTGGCCAGGGCTACATGGCCGCCAACCGTCTCGGTCTCATCGCTTCCGACGTCGACGTCTTCACCACCTTCGAAGGCGACAACACCGTTCTTGCCCAACTTCTCGCCAAGGCTTTGCTCACCGACTACCGGTCGAGCTTCGACGACCTCACGCCCGGAAGGTTGGTGCGGCATCTGGCCGAAAGAGTGACCGGGTTCTTCACCGAGTCGGTCCCGGTGCTCGGTGCCGTTGGAGGCGATGTGACCGAGCCCAAGACCTGCCATGAACTGATGCGACGGCGAGCCCGATTCCTGCTCGTCAAACTGGCCGAAAGGGTCAAGCGCCGCCTCGACGAAGGCGTCGAGGCGGCCGAAGCCTTCCTCGACCTTCAGCCGCACGCCCTCGACACCGCTCGCGCGGCCACCGAGTTGGAGGCATTCGAGGCGCTGCTGGCGGCTGCCGACCGGGTCGGAGAGGAGGCGGGCGCCCGCCTGCGAAATCTAGCGGTGCTCTTCGCCCTGTGGCGTATCCAGAAGGAGCTGGGCAGCCACATCATCTCGGGGCTGCTGAGCCCGGGGACCGCCAAGGATGTGCGGGCGGCGGTGGTGGCCATTTCCGAGCGCCTGGCCGCCGACTCGCTGACCCTGGTCGACGCCTTCGGCATCCCCGACGAGGTCATCGCCGCCCCCATCGCGGTCTGACCTTTCCAAGGGGGGACGCGTTGATTCAAGGGGGGACGACCCCCCTGTAACCCCCCGCGGTGATATTCAAGGGGGGCGACCCCCCTGTAACCCCCCGCGGTGATATTCAAGGGGGGCGACCCCCCTGTAACCCCGCGGCTGCTCGTGCGGAAGCCAGGGAAGGCGGGGCCATCCGCCGGCCCTTCTCTCAGTCGAGGTCGTCTGTCGTCGGAGGCGTCGGACGGTGAGGCCCCAGAGGCTTTCGCGACAGAATTGCGCGCCATGGCGCGCA
>DATHVR010000110.1:0-13260 GCA_035461175.1 Acidimicrobiia bacterium
CCGGATCAGGACACCCCAGAACTCGTAGTCCGGAACTCGCTGATCGGCCAGGTTGAAGTAGGTGTAGATGATCATGACCTGGGCCGCTGCTCCCAGGGCCCACAGCAGGCGCCGGTCGAAGGCCAGGATCAAAGCCGTCCCGATGACGAAGGCGCCGCCGGCGATCAGCCCGAAGGTTGTCTGGTCGGTCGCGTCCTCGAGCACGGACACCAGTTGGAAGCCGATCATGAAGTAGATCAAGGCGATGAGCACGGCGACGCCGGCCGCGGCCCGCCGGATGACCGGACGGCGATCGCGGACGACGGCTGTGGTGCTGGGTCGAGTGTCGAGCATGGGCTTACCTCCTCCCTCCGACCATCCCCCCTGGGCCCCGGGTCGGCCAGTGCCAGAAGTCCCTCCGGGGAGAACCAGCCCGGCCGATAGGCTGCATGGGAGCCAACGATTCGGTCCTGCCATGTCCGTCCAACCCACTCCACGACTGGTCCTCGTCTATCTGGGCGAGAAGGTCTTCCACCGCTGCTGGCCCGAAGACGACCAGCGGCCCGCATGCCGGACCAGTCGTATCAGAGGCGTTCCGATGATGCGGGTGTTCGCCGAACGAGACGGCCTCGACGCCTGTCCTGACTGCTGGCCCTCCGCCGACACAGGCCCGGTGGACTAGTTTCTCCACCTACAGCCTCGACGACGCCTCCCAGGCCCATCAGGACCTCAAGGACGGCAAGATCGCGGGCCGTGCCGTGGTAGTACCCAACCAGTAGGTTCGACGTTGAACGTGCATCGACCCACACGGGGTGTGGGTCGATGTGTACACAACTCGGGTTCGGCTACGGAATCCGCAACACCTCCGGGCTCTCGTGGGGGTCGATCGCCCACAGGTACGGACCGTAGAGCGGCGTCCGGCTCCTGAGCACCTCGGGGCTCTCATGGGGATCTACCGCCTCTACTGCCGGGCCATACACCCGGGTCGGCAGGACCTCGGGACTTTCATGGGGGTCGATGGAACTGAGGCGCGGCCCGTATTCGGGAACCCATGTCCTCACTATCTCGGGACTCACGTGGGGATCAATCGCCTCGATGCTCGGCGCAGCATCACGCCCGATGCCCCACCACAGCAGGCCACCGAGACCGGCCACCGCCACCAGTCCGACCAGCCATCCCATCCAGCGGATGAACCGGGTCGGCCGCGGCGGCTCCGGCACCTTCTTCTCCACCGTCGTCGGCGGCGGAAGTTCCTTCAGATCGACGGCGGACCGGGGGGTGTCCGCCTGGGTGGGCTTGTCGAGGACTGTCGCCACGGCAACCTCCTTTCGCTTCTCATCCTGCCCCCACCGGATGCAGCCGACTTGTGGTTCCGATGCAGGATCTTTGCGCACCGACCAAATCCCCTAGTCGAACCGCCTCTACGGTCACAGCATGGAGCCGAAGGCCATGCCCGAGGACACTCTCCCGTTAGAACCTGATGCCACCCGAAACGGCACCGTCGAGGCCGTGCCCGTGCTGGTGCGTGTCCTGGGACCCCTCGAGCTGGAAGTGGCCGGCTCCCCGGTGCCGGTGGGGAGCCGGATGGGGAGGCTGGTCCTCGCCACCTTGACCCTGGCGGCGAATCACATGGTCTCGTCCGACCAGCTCTCCCAGGTCATGTGGGGAGACGATCCGCCCCCGTCGCGTGACGCCACCCTGCACAGCCACCTGTCCCGCCTCCGCCATCTCCTGGGGGCGAGGCGGATCACCGGCGGGGATCACTCCTACCAGCTCAACCTCGCCATCGACGAGCTCGACGCCCTCCGCTTCGAGGCGCTGGTGGAACAGGCCCTGGCGGTCCGGGATCAGCCGGCTCTGAGCCTGCAACGAAGCAAGCAGGCCTTGCACCTGTGGCGAGGAACTGCCTTCGGAGAATTCGCCGAGAGGGACCCATTCCGTCTGGAGGCCATCCGGCTGTCGGAGTTACGACTGGTCGCCATGGAGACCCGTTTCGAGTCCGAGCTCACCCTCGGCAAGGACGAGCTGGTCGCCGGCGCCCTGGAGGCGATGGTCGAGGAGTACCCCTACCGGGAGCGTCTGTGGAACCTCTACATCGCCGCTCTGGCGCTTTCGGGGCGGAGGGTGGAAGCGCTGCGGGCTTGTGCCCGCCTGCGCTCGATCCTCACCGAGGTCGGCCTCGAGCCGGGCAGTGCCATCAAGGATCTGGAGTCGGCCATCTACTCCGAGTCCCCCCAGGTCCGGTCCCGGCTCCGCTCCCTGATCGGTCACGATTCGACCCCGTCCGACCCGGACACGAGCTGGGAGCTGTGATCAGCCCATCCAGAAGCCTTTTCGATGGGTGATCGCCAGCAGTTTGTTACAGCGGGGGCAGGCGTAGGCAAACCGTTTGCCGAATCGGAAAGGGCCCGGTCCGACCGCGTCCATCTCCTGTGCATTGACCCTGGACAGTGATGAGCTGCAATGCGGGCACTCGGGAGCCAGTCCCGGATCGACGTGGACTTCCAGCCCGGGTCGTCCTCGGTTATTCATCGAGATCTCCTTCCATCGCGGATCTCCCCAACTCCTCTACCGGGCGCGGGGGCGTGTCGTGATAGGGGCAGGAAGTCCTCGATGGGTCGACTCGAAGCCCGGGTCAGCCGGTATCCGGTGCTTCGTCGAGGCCGTCGGCCGACTCGATCAGCTCGCGCAGACGGGCGGCGAAGCGAGCGGCGGGCGCCCCGTCGATGATGTCGTGGTCGAGGCTGAGAGTGAGGCTGAGGTGATCCCGGTTCTCGACTCCACCATCCACCAGCACGGGCCGGGGCCCGATTCCCCCCACGGTGACCATAAGCGGGGCCGGCGTGATGGGGATTCCCCAACCGAGGCTCGAACCGAACATGCCCACGGAACTAACGGCGATCGTGCCCCCGAAACGCTTGGTGAGACGGGGTCTGGCCATCATCGCCTGCCAGATCAGGGTACGAATCGGACCGGGAACCCGGACCAGCCACAAGGTCCCCCGGTAGCGCCGTCGGTCGCGCTCGGTTACCGCCTGGGCGCTCCGGATCTCCGCGGAGATCTCCCCCACCGTCTTGCGGTTGGCGGCACGCACTATCCGGCTCTGCACGAGGCGAGTCCCGTCGTCCTGCGATTGCTCGAGTTGCAGGTTGACGTCCACCTCCTCGAACAGGACCAATCGCCGCCGGCCGAAGCGGTGGGCGTGGAGCATCCGGTCCTCGTCGACGGCTTTCGCCACACACGCCACCACGAAGCCGGTGAAGGAGAGACCGGCTTGCCTGACCCGCCGGCGAGCCATCGTCACATCCACCTCGATAAGGCCGTGGATAATGTGGCGACGGTGGCCTTCGCGGAGGACGTCGATGTAGGCGCGCCGGATCGGAGGAAACGGCTTCACCTCGTAGGCATCTGAACCCATCCCGACCCATTGTGGCGCTCGGGTCCCCGCTCACAAATCAGCCGCCCGAACGGAGTAGGTTGCCTTCGATGCAGGTCGCCGTCTTCAGCACCAAGCCCTACGACCGCCGCTACCTGGCGGAAGCCAACCAGGCCCACGACCACGAGATGAGGTTCCTCGAGCCCCGACTCACGGTCGACACCGCCCCGCTGGCCGAGGGTTCGCCGGCGGTGTGCATTTTCGTCAACGACAGCGCCGACGCTGCCACCCTCGGGTGTCTGGCCCGGAATGGCACCCGCCTGCTCGCTCTTCGCTCGGCCGGGTTCAACCACGTCGACTTAGAGGCGGCGGAACGCCTGGGGATAACCGTGACCCGGGTTCCCGCCTACTCACCCCACGCCGTGGCCGAGTTCACGGTGGGAATGATCCTCACGCTGGCCCGCAAATACCACCGCGCCCACAACCGGGTGAGGGAGGGCAACTTCGCGCTGGAGGGACTGTTGGGCTTCGACCTGCATGGAAAGCAAGCCGGAATCGTGGGGACCGGGAAGATCGGTTACCACGTCGCCCGGATCCTGGCGGGTTTCGGGTGCGTCCTCTATGGATACGATCCCCATCCGGATCCGGCGGTGGAAGCCCTCGGTGTCACCTATCTCAACCTGGACGATCTGCTCGCCCGCTCCGAGATCATCACCCTTCACACGCCGCTCACCCCCGAGACTCACCATCTGATCGGCCGCCGGGCACTGGAGCGGGTCCGGCGCGGCGCCATGCTGATCAACACCAGCCGGGGGGCCCTGATCGACACCGAGGCCGTGATCGAGGCCCTCAAGGACGGGCGGCTCGAACATCTCGGGCTCGACGTCTACGAGGAAGAAGGAGATCTGTTCTTCGAGGACCTCTCCGACCGCGTGATCCACGATGACGTCTTCACCAGACTGCTTACGTTCCCCAACGTCCTGATCACCGGCCACCAGGCGTTCTTCACCGCCGAGGCCCTGGCCGAGATCGCCGCCACCACCGTGGCCAACATCACCGCCTTTGCGGAGGGCCGTACCTCCGGCAATGAGCTCGATCTGCGCCGCACCCGGGGCTGAAGTGGCCGGCCGGACGCGACGCACTCCCGGACAGATCGTCGGCGGGGGCATCGCGGGTGCGGTGATCGGCCTGGTGGGTGGGGCCGCCTTCGCCGCCGACCTCCCGGGTATAGCCACTTCTTTGGGGGCCATCGCCGGCGGTCTGGGGATGGGACTGGTGTCGGCGTGGGCCGATGCCACTCGCCGCCCGGGCCGACCCCAGCCTCTCTGGGTCCGGGTGTTGGCCTCGGCACTCCTCGCCGCCGCGGTGGGTTGGCTCCTCCCCGGCTGGTCGGCTCCGGTGGTGGGAGCGATCGTGGGGGTGGGGGCGGGTTCGTTGGGAGCCCGAATCGGCAAAGCCGGCCTCGGCCTCGCCACCGGCCTGCTGATCGGCCTCGCCACTTCCGTGGTCGATCCCGAGCCCGGCGGAGGCGTGGTGGCGGCGGCGACCGTGACCGTCTACCGACTGGCGGCCGCTCTGGTCTATCGCCGCCGCGAGCAGATCCGATTCCGGGCCGAGGATGCCGATCCCGGCGCCGTCCCCTACGTCGTGCCGCTGGCCGAAAAGCAGGGGTATGTGGGCGTCGACTACCTGCGCCGCCACGCCGACGAGATCGGCGCCCCCTTCACCCGCAATCCGGCCGACATCGGGATCGTGGATTCGATCGACCGTCTCGAGGGGCCGAGCTTCGATCCCACCCGGGTCGATCCCCGTATCCGCGAGTTCTACGAGCACACCAGCCGTTTCGACCTCGAGATCGTCCCGAGGTGGCGCCCGTGGATGCGACTGCCCTTCCTGGCATACCGGGAGATGTTCGCCCGTCCGCTGGGCCAGGCCAACGCTCCCTTCCAGGTGGAGGAGGTCGGGGGTGGCGTGGTGAGTTGGATTGACACGATCGACGTCGACGGCGACGGCCGCCCCGAGTTCCGGGCCTGGGTCAGAGCCTACGCCGGCACCCTCGAACCCCTCTACGTGGGCATATACACCACCTTCCGCGCCGGCGACACAGGCTATGTCAGTGTCGGTTTCCCCCTTCCCACCGGTTCCTTCACGGCCACCCTCCATCCCTCCCACCTCGTCGACGGCGATCTCCTCCTCACCAGCCGCCACCCCGATCCTCGGGTCGGGCATTACCTGTCCCTCGTCGATCCCGACACCGGCCACGTCAGCGTCGCCGAACTCACCACTTTCCACGAGGAGATCCACATATACCTCCGGGAAGGCCGTCTTCTCACCGACCACCGCTTCTTTCTCGGCTACACCGAGTTCATGTCACTCCACTACACCATCTCCCGCCGCTAGGGCCCGACATTGGGCACAGCCACGCCGGCTTCCTTACAGTCGGGAACAGGCAAAGAGGAGAACACATGCAGCAGCACCGTTCCATGGCACGTACCGCATCGATGGTCGCCCTGGTGGGCCTCATGATCGCCGCTCTACTACCGGCGGCAGCCCAGGAGCTCGCCCCAGGGGGTACCTTCATCGACGATGACGGCAACGTCCACGAGGGTTACATCGAGGCCATCGCCGCCGAGGGGATAACCCGGGGCTGCAACCCGCCCACCAACGACCGCTACTGCCCGTCGGATCCGGTCTCGAGAGGAGAGATGGCAGCCTTCCTCACCCGGGCGCTGGGCCTGACCGCCAGCAGCACCGACCAGTTCACCGATGACGATGATTCGGTATTCGAAAACGACATCAACGCCCTCGCCGCCGCCGGGATCACCCGCGGGTGCAACCCGCCCGCCAACGACCGCTTCTGCCCCGACGGCAACGTCACCCGGGGCCAGATGGCCGCCTTCTTGGTCCGGGCGATGGGCTATACCGACGCCGGCGACGGTGACCTGTTCACCGACGACGACGACTCGGTGTTCGAGAACGACATCGACCGGCTGGGAACCGCCGGCGTCACCCGCGGGTGTAACCCGCCCGCCAACGACCGCTTCTGTCCCACCGACCTCGTTCTCCGGGACCAGATGGCATCCTTCCTCGGCCGGGCCATGAACCTCGAGGCGAGGACCCCGCCGCCCACCATGGCGGTGGCCCCCTACTTCTTCATCGACGAGGACGGCCACACCGGCCGATCGGGACCTTTCCTGGCCCCGATCCACCGCACCGTGGCTGAGTCCGTCGCCGTCGCCACCGCCTCGATGCAGGCACTGCTCGAAGGGCCGACCAGCGACGAGCAAACCTCGATCCCTGCCCTCTCGACGGCGATTCCCGATGGCACCACCCTCAACTCGGTCTCGATCGAGGACGGGGTGGCGACCGTCGACCTCTCGGCGGAGTTCGAGGCCGAAGAGGCCTCCGCGGCGGCTTCGGCCCGGACGGCGCAGGTCGTGTTCACGCTGACCCGTTTTTCCACCGTGGACAGCGTCAGCTTCCTCGAGGACGGCGTCCCGGTCTCGGTGCGAACCGACAACGGAAACGTGGCCGACGAACCCGTCGACCGTGGCGACTATCTCGACTACCAGGCCGCCATCTCGGTCGAGTCGCCCACCTACGGGGGCTTTGCCACCGACCCGCTGCGCGTCACCGGTCAGGCGGCCGTGTTCGAGGCAACATTCCAGTACGCCCTGACCGACGCCGACGGCCTGATCATCGAGGAAGGCGTGGCCATGTCCGGCTCGGGCGTGGGCTGGGCCGGCTTCGACTTCACGATCGACTACTCGGTCGACCGCTCCCAGCGGGGCGCCTTGATCGTGTGGACCGACTCGGCCCAGGACGGAAGCCGGATCGACATACGCGAGTATCCGATCTTCCTGGAGCGCTGACAGACCCGGGCAGAGCGGGTCAGAACAGGGCGCTGGCCAGACGTCGCCGGTACTTGGCCACCAGGTCGGGGTCGCGGACGACGACGAACAGATCCAACATCGCCACCCGGGCGGGCTCGGTGAGCTCGGATCGGGATTCGACCACCTCCACGAGGTGCTCGAAGGCGGGGCGGTAGTTGCCGTCGGCGGCCAGCGCCCGACCCAGGTCGAGCCGGGCCTGGAGATTGCCGGGATCGTCGGCCAGCTTGGCCTCGAGGTCGAAGACGTCGAGGCCGCTCGCCATCAGCTCGGCCTGGGCCCGAAGACCCCGCACCGTCTCGGTTTCCGGGAGGACGGAAAGCGTATCGACCGCTTCGGCGGCCTCGCCCCGTCCCAGCAGGAGGCGGGCCAGCGCCGTGGCGGCCTCGACGTGAGTGCTATCTGCCTCGAGGGCCTGACGAAGAGCCTGCTCGGCGGTATCGGGATCGCCTCCTTCGAGAGCCAGTGTGCCCGTGGCGGCGAGACGATCGGCGGGGGTGGGGACCAGTTCCCGCAACCACTGACGGACCTGAGCCTCGGGCAGGGCGCCGGTGAATCGGGCCACCGGCCGGCCATCTCGGAACCCGATCACAGTGGGGATGCCCTGGACTCCGAACTCTCCGGCCAGCTGCTGGTTCTGATCGACGTCGACCTTGACCAGCTCCCACTCCCCTTCGGACCCGGCGGCGGCCCGCTCGAGGATCGGCCCGAGCACACGACAGGGTCCACACCATGCGGCCCAGAAATCGACCACGACGGGCACCTCGCCGGAACGGGCCAGGACCTTCTCAGCGAACTCCGGGGTGGAAACGTCGGTGACAGCCATGTCACTCAAGGTAACCCGGCGTCGCCTCAGGTCATTCCCGACCGGGCCCCGAGGGGAGCCAACCGGGCCCGACCGTAGGCGACGAAGAGGAGGACGGCGGCATTGACGAGGTTGAGCACGATCTGGAGCACCTCGCCGCGACCGGCGTGCCAGACGGCCGCCCCCACCATCACCACCGCCAGGCCGACCGCCGCCCACACGGTCAGCCCGGGGCGGATTCCTGTTACCGCCGGCAGGATCAAGCCGAGTCCACCGAGGATCTCGGCCACTCCCGAGATGAGATGGAGTTCGTCCGGGAGGTCGTACATCCACTCCATGGGCGCCGGGAGGCCGTCGGGGAGGACGAAATGGAGAACGCCGTAGACGAGGAAGAACACTCCCAGGAAGATCTGCAGGACCCACAGCAGGCGATTCACGTATTTCCTTTCGATTACGGGATTGAATCTAGGGCATCGGCGGATCGGGGATCGGGACCGTGGGGCCGTCTGCTTCACTGGAACGGGTGAACACACCGGACCCACACCCGGACTTCTGGGATCGACTCGCCTCCCGCACCAAGCCGGTGGCGGCGCTGGCAACGATCGAGAGCCCCCGCACCGTCGCCCTCCTCGTGGCCGGGACCCTGGGCGGGGCCACCCTGTGGGCGATCGTGTTCTCCGCCGTTCTGTTCGCCTCGGACGAGATGGCGGCCGGATGGATCATGGTTGGACTGGCGGCGGCGTACGCGACCACCTGGATCTGGCATGCCGTCACCGGGGAGGTGGCGGCGCCGGCGGGCTTCGCCCTGGCAGCCAGCGTCGCCAATCAGATCGGCATCCACCTCGCCCTCGGCGGGTACGCCAACTCCGGCGGCTACCTGATGTGGGGCATCACGATGACCTTCGCCCTCGCCATGATGCTGGGGCGCCGCTCCGCGGCTGTGATGGGCTTCGCCTACGGGATCGCCGCGGTGATCTTCGCCATCCTCGAACCCGGTCTCGCCGCCGCCCGCACCCCGCCCCCGGCGGCGCTCTCCGCCACCTTGTTCGCCGTCGTCCTGACGGGGAATCTGGCCATGGTCACCGCAGTCCTGATGTTCTTCCTCAAACGCCTCGCCTTTGAACGAGACCGGGCCGAACGCCTCCTCCTCAACGTCCTCCCCGCCGAGGTGGCGGCCGAACTGAAGGAGCACGGCGAGACCCGGGCGATTCGATTCGACGCCATCAGCGTGCTCTTCGCCGACATCGTCGGATTCACGGAGCGATCGGCACGGTTGGACCCGGCCCAACTGGTCGCCGAGCTCAACTCCATCTTCACCTACTTCGACGGCCTCGCCGTCGAGCACGGATGCGAGAAGATACGCACCATCGGTGACGGCTACATGGTCGCCTGCGGAGTGCCTTCGGCCCGTCCCGACCACGCCCAAGCCCTGGCGCGGATGGCCCTCGACATGATCGAATACCAGGCGGACCGCGCAGTGACGCTCCGCATCGGGATCAACTCCGGCCCGGCAGTGGCCGGCGTGATCGGCACCTCCAAATTCCAGTACGACGTCTGGGGTGACACGGTCAACATCGCCAGCCGGATGGAATCACACGGGACGCCGGGACGCGTCCAGATCTCCGAGGCCACCTATCGACTGATCCGCCACGAATTCGAGTGCACGCCCCGGGGAGCGATCGAGGTCAAGGGCAAGGGAAGCCTGGAGACCTGGTATCTGGAAAGACCGCGTCAGTCCGACTGAAGACTTCGCCTCCCGCCACCACCGATGACGTGCTTAAGCTCAGGAAGGTGAGCGACCCCCTCATTGCCATGACCGGTGTCACCGGCTACATCGGATCCGGGGTCGCGCGGGTCCTGGAGCGTGAGGGCCACCGGCTTCGACTCGTCGCCCGCGACCCCGCCCGGATCCCCGACGACCTCCACGGCGAGCCGGTCGCCGCCGCCTACGGCGACCACGAGGCAATGACCGCCGCCCTGGCAGGGGCTTCGACCCTCTTCCTGGTCTCGGGTCGGGAGCATCCCGAGCGACTCGAGCATCACCGCCAGGCGGTGGCGGCGGCGGCCGCAGCCGGGATCGGACGCATCGTCTACCTGTCGTTCCTCAACGCCGCCCCCGACGCCACTTTCACTCTCGCCCGCCAGCACTTCCACACCGAGCAGTTCATCCGGGAGACGGGTGCCGCCCACGTTTTCTTGCGCGACAGCCTCTACTGCGACTTCCTGCCCTTCTTCGTCGGTCGGGACGGGGTCTTGCGCGCTCCGGCCGGAGGGGGACGGGTGTCGTTGGTCGTGCGCGGCGACATCATCGAAGCGGCCGCGACCGTCCTCTCGGACCCGGGTCACGACGGAACCACCTTCGACATCACCGGGCCCGAGGCCGTCACGCTGGCCGAAGCCGCGGCCCGTCTCAGCCGCTTCGTCGGCCACGAGATCACCTACGAGCCCGAAACCGAAGAGGATGCCTATGTATCCCGGTCCGTGTACGGGGCTCCGGACTGGGAAGTGGAAGGCTGGGTCACCTCGTACCTGGCCATCGCCAACGGCGAGTTGGCGACCGTCAGCGACGCGGTGGAAACCCTCACCGGCCATCCGCCCCGGAGCATCGAGGACTATCTCCAGTCACACCCGGACAGCTACCGCCATCTCCGGGACGGCTGAGATCAGTGCTTAACCTCGAGGCCGCCGAAGAGCACGCTGGCGTCAATCTGGAGTCGAGGGGCATCGGCAGGCAGGGACTCCTTGGCAGTCACGTTTTCGAAGCCTCCGAAGACCGGGAAGCCTCCGATGTCGACTCGCCAACCCTGCGGCACCCGGATCTCGACTCCGCCGAAAGCGACAAATGCGTCGAGCACCGCCCCCGGCGCCAGCTGGGCGTCGGCGAGGTCGATCTCGGCGCCTCCGAACACCGCCCCCACCCGGCCGCCCTGAAACGCCCGGGAGTGAGAAGCCACCTCGCTCCCCGAGAAGATGTTGAAACTCGAAATGACATCTTCGGAGGTAGCCCGGCCGGAACCGCCCACTCCCCATCCGAAGACCACCATTACGCCGATGGCTATGAGGATGATCGGAAACAGGACGGAGAGGTTGTCCACCACACCCGTGGTGCGCAGGAGGATCAGCGCCCCCGCCCCGGTCAGGATCGCCGGCATCAACCAATGCCGGCGGTTCGTCGCCAGCCCGATCAGTCCTGCTCCGATCAGCACCACCGGCCACCAGGTCCCAATGGCGTTTCCTGCATCGACCATCCCGGCCTGATCCAGTAGCAACAGGGTTCCCACCGCCACGATCAGGATTCCGAAGAACGCCCGCGCCCAATTCAAAGATGACTCCTCTCGTCGCCAGGAGGGTGGCTACATCTTCCGATTTGCGCAAGCCACCGCCCGACGGGGTTTTGGAGGGAGGGAGGTCGGGTACCACTCCCCCAAGCAACAGGAGGAGCCCATGCCCGTTCATCGCAGCAAGGATTCCCAGGGCCCCTATTACCAGTGGGGCGACAGCGGCAAGAAGTACCACTACACGGCCGGCGACAGGGCCAGCCGGGAGAAGGCGAAGGAAAAGGCCGAGAAGCAGGGCCGCGCCGCCCGGGCCTCGGGTTACAAGGGGTAATCGGCTGCCGGCGCCGCCCCAGATCCCGAATCTGAAGGACGTTCGCCACTTTCTCTGGCGGCCATCGTGGGCCAGACTGGGATGGTGTTATCGCGACGGGCTCTCATAGCCCTCGCCTCGTTGTGCCTCGCCCTGTTCCTTGGTGCCTGCAACGACGCCGGGGCAGGACTGATGGGGGTCGTCCGCACCCCCGCCCTCGAGGTGGGCGGGGTCGAGTTGCCGAGCGCCGACGGTGGACCGATGGAAATGGTGGCGCCCGAGGGAGAGCTGCTGTTGGTGTACTTCGGATACACCAGCTGTCCCGACGTCTGTCCCACCACCATGGCGGACGTGAGTGCGGCCCTCGTGGACCTGCCCCCCGACAAGGCCGACCGGGTCAGGGTGGCGATGGTGACGGTCGACCCCGAGCGGGACACGGACGAGATCCTGGCCGGTTACCTGGCCCACTTCTTCAGTCGGGGGATCGCGCTCCGTAGCGACGATCCCACCGCACTCGAGGCGGCCGCCACCGCTTTTGGCGTCCAGTGGCAGATCGAAGAACACGAGCCCGGAGACCCTTACGACGTTGCTCACACCGCCGTCACCTACGTGGTCGACGACCACGGTCGGGTGGTGGTGGAGTGGCCATTCGGCTTCGAGACGGAAGCCATGACATCCGACCTAAACCTGCTCCTGGAAAGGAGTCGAACATGAACCGCAGCCACCTTCGCCGGGCGCTGGTCGCCCTCGCTGCTACCGCCCTCGTTGCCGGCTGTGGAGGCGATGGTGAGGCGATCGAAGTCAGCGACGCCTGGGCTCGCACCTCCCCTTCGATGGCTTCCGCCGGCGCCGCCTACATGGAGATCAGCAACACCGGCGACAGCGACGACGCCCTGATCGGGGCGGCGGTCGATCCGGGCATCGCTGCCACCATCGAGATCCACGAGACCGTGACGATGGACTCCGACGATGGCGGAAACGGATCAGACACCACCATGGGGGATATGGGAACCGACACCACGATGGGCGGTGGAGGGATGATGACAATGCAGCCTGTCGAGCGGATCGACATCCCCGCCGGCGGCTTCGTCTCCCTCGAACCCGGCGGATACCACGTGATGTTCCTCGACCTGGCGGCTCCCTTCGAAGCGGGCGACAGTATCGAGATCACCCTGACCTTCGAGAATGCGGGCGAGCAGGTCGTCACGGCCGAGGTCCGGGACACGAACCCCTGACATGAGCCGGGTCCTGGCCATCGCCGCCTCGATACTCCTCCTCTCCCTCTCCGCTTGCGGGCCGGGAGGGGAGGTGGTCGAGGTCGTCGTCCCTCTCGGGACGGGCGAAAGGCTGGAGCGGGGCGAGATCGTCGACCTGATGCCCGCCGAGTTGAACCTCAAGGTGGGCGACACCATCCGGATCCGCAACGAGGACCTGGTGTTCCAGGAAGTCGGGCCCTATTTCGTCGCCGCCGGCCAGGAGTTCGAACTCACCTACGGGGCCCCGGGGAAATACGAGGGAATCTGTCCTCTCTCCGGCAACCAGCCCTACGTGATCAACGTCACCGAGTGACCCGACAGCCATCCCCTGACCCCTTTCGCGACAGAATTGCGCGCCATGGCGCG
>DATHVR010000111.1:0-7161 GCA_035461175.1 Acidimicrobiia bacterium
TGCGCGCCATGGCGCGCAATTCTGTCGCGAAAATGCTCCGGGTTCCCCGGCGCGGGCGACCGGTGGGAGGGGTGTTCCCATACACTGCCGGCCGTGACCCGCTTTTCCATCGTTATCCCGGTCTACGACGAGGCCGCCTTCTTACCGGTCGGGCTCTCCCGAATGGTGGAGGAACTGGTGGCGGCCGGGCTCGACTACCGCATCCTGGTGATGGACAACGGCTCGAACGACGGTACGCCCGAGATCGCCCGGCGGGTGGCCGACGATCTGCCCGAGCCGGATCGGGTCGAGGTCCACTCCCTGCCCGATCCCGACTACGGAGCAGCGATGCGAGAAGGGTTCATCCGGGCCGACGGAGAGTGGGTGGTCAACTTCGACATCGACTACTTCTCGGCCGACTTCCTGGAAAAGGTCCTGGACCTGGCCGACGAGGCGGACCTCGTCATCGCGTCCAAGCGGGACAAGGAATCGGATGACCGGCGGTCGCCCCTGCGCCGCCTCGCCACGGCCGTGTTCAACCTGCTGCTGCGATCGATGTTCGGCTCGGGGGTTTCCGACACGCACGGCATGAAGGCATTCCGTCGCCAACTCGTGGCCGACGTGGTCCCCGCCGTGCAGAGCCGTCAGGATCTGTTCGACACCGAGTTGGTGCTGCGAGCCGAGCGACGCGGCTACCGGATCCGGGAGGTCCCGGTAGTGGTGGAGGAACTGCGCCCGGCGCGGTCGCTGGTCAAACGGGTTCCGCGGACACTGCGCGGACTGTGGGAGATCCGCCGGATTCTCGACGACGCAGGCTGACCAGCGCCGTCACCAGCCCGGCGGTCCCGACCACGGTCAGGAAGATCCCCAGCCACTCCGGGGCCTGGTTGCGAAACTCGATCACCACCTGTTCCTGTTCCGGGACCACCACCATCAGCGAGGGAGCGGCGTGGTAGGGGCCCAGGGCGCCCTCGGCGACCCAGTTGGGGAAATACGACACCTTGACCAGGTGGGGGACGCCCACGGCGGTGGTGGTGAAGCTGATGCGATGATCTTCGATCTCGACATCAGACACTGCGTCGGGGTCGACCCCCTCCAGGTGTTCGGCCTCGATGGCGCCCAGCCCCGTGATCCGGGGCCAGTCCTCGGGCCCCTCGGCCACCACCCACTGGTCGATCAGGCTCAGGTCGTCGTACCAGTCGAGGGCGAGGTCGTTGAAGGTCGGTTCGTGGGAGCCGGCGCCGACCAGGCCCAGGATCTTGCCCGCCACTCCCCCATCGGGGGCGGCATACACCGAGGTCTGGCGGGTGGCCGGCACCACCAACTGGGGGTCGGCCAACTCGAAGATCGTGAAGGGCGGCGACTCCGCCACCCGCTCCAGCCGGGGATCGGCCGCGGCTGCCGCCGCCGCCTCCGGGTTGTAGCTCACGTAGTAGCGCACCCCGTACAGCTCCATGTGAGCGATGCCCCGGTCGGGGTTGCAGGTGAGGTCGTCTTCAGGGCCGGAACACATGTTGTGATAACGAAGGCCCGGCACCGGGTTGGACGGGTTCACCGCCATCTCACCGGCGAGGATGAAATGGAACGGCGTGGTCAGGCTCGACTCGAAATACAGGCCCTCCATCGAGGGATGCCGGCCGTCGGTCCAGTAGGGAATCAGCATCGGTGACATCGGCGTCCCGTACTTGTTGAGCCCGTCGTCGCCGCTGTCCGGCTCCCACAGCACCCGGCCGGAAGGGAGGGTGGCGAGGGTCTGCATCAGGCCCTCGTACTCGGGCCAGGGCCCCTTGGCCTCGTAGCCCTCATAGTTCCACTTGGCCCATCCGTCCACGAACGAAACGCCGGCCAGCGCCCCGAGTGCCACCACGGCCGCCGCCCCGGTCACCACCAGCGAGCGGGTGCGGACCAGGGGCGCCAGCATCATCGACAGGCCCAGCAGGGCGAGCACCACTGCGGCGATCGCCCAGGGGAGCCAGCCGGGGGCGTCGGGGTTCGTGGAGACGAGGTAGAGAGCGATCACTCCGGTCAGACCCAGCATCGCCCGTCCCCACCACGAGGAGGCGGTCTCGGGAAGCTGGCGCACGATCCAGCGGGCGACAAAACCAACCGCAATGGCGGCGAGGAAGGCTACCCCGAAGAACCAATAGGGCAGCAGGCGGCCATTCCACAGTTTCCAGCGCTCCTCGAAGAACAGGTCGGGGAAGGTGGAGTGGAGGAGCCGGGGCAGGGGGTAATAGATGATCGGTAGCAGGGTGAAGGTGACGACGGGGATCACCCGGGGAGTGCGCCGGGCCATCACGACCGCTCCCGCCACCGCCAGGGGCAGCAGCAACCACACCTCGGCGGGCAGGATCTCATCCAGTTTCGACAGCGGGGTCCAGGCCATGTCGGAGGTGTATCCGATCCGGGCGAGGAGAGGGAGCGCCCAGAAGCCGGCGACTGCGAACCCTCCCAGCCAGACCAGGACCGTCCGCCCGCCCCGCTTCCAGAACAGCAGCGGAATCGAGGCGAGGACGATGACGATGGTCGTGATGATGTGGGACAGGGCCGTGAGAGCCAGGAACAGCGCCGCCCACAACAGGTGACGCTGGTCGTCCCGTAGACCACGGATCAGGTGGCCCAGGTAGAGCAGGGAGAAGGCGAACGACCACGAGAACGAGAACTCCCCGGCGAGGGTGGAGGCGAGGTTGGCGCCGTAGATGGTGAAGCTCTCCATGAAGACGAAGACGACGCCCGCGCCGGCCGCCACCACCGACACCATCCGTCCCAGCTTGAGCGATCGAGCCAGGTAGTAGGCGGCCGGGGGGGTCCCGAGCAGTCCCAGGACTGTGACGATCTTGAAGGCCACCCCGTAAGGGAGGAAGAAATCGAGGATGACGATCGCCAGGGACGGCAGCGGGAAATAGAAGTAGAAGGCAGGGAAGCCGGCGAACCACGTCTGCGACCAGCCCAGGATCCGCCCCTGGGGCAGGAGTACGTCACGCAGGTAGGCGGGACCGAGGACGTGGGCGCCCATGTCGCCGCCGGTCGGTGTCGTGGAACTCAGGAGCAGGCCCGGGTTGAGAACGGCCAGCACCACCAGCGACATGGCTGCGAGCAGCAGGGTCGGCACCCACCACCTCCCCCTGATTCCCGTCGGGAGGGTCACCGGTCGGTGTTGCGCACTATGTCGAGGATCTGCCCGAGGTCGATCTGGGAGCCGTCACGGTCCCACCATTTCTCCTCGCAACGATGACAGGAAAAGAAGTGGACCTCGGTGTCATCGGGAAGTCGGTGCTTGATCTCGATGACGTCTTCGGCGTGGCATTGGGGGCAGTCCATCAAACAGCCTCGGGTCTGGGGAAGGAGGGTTGAGTTTACCGGTCTGAGCGGCTTTCGGTAGTCAACCGGATAGGTCCCCCGGCATTTTCGCGCCCGAAAAGCGCGCCATGGCGCGCAATTCTGTCGCGAAAACGGTCAGGCCTCCTCCAGGAGGCGGCCGATGTAGCGGCTGCGGCGGCGGCCGTCTTCGGTCCAGTAGGCGTACCAGTAAGGCCCGTGCGGGCAGCGAGTGCAGGCTTGCTTGCCACAGCGGACCGCCTGCCGGCGCAGGCTGACCGAGACATTGTCTTCGGGGGTGAGGGCGCCGGATCGCTCCAGGTGGGCGCGGGCCAGGATCAGGAGACGGCGCAGTTCGTGGTCGTCGAGCTCTCGAACTGCGTCGAGCAGGTCGCGATCCAGCCCCATATCCGGGCGTTCAGGCCACGTCGAAGGCGAACAGCGGGGTCACCGAACGGCGATCGGTGAGCGTCCAGCCCATCGGCGGGGTGAGGCGGTCGGCATGGTCGACACAGAGCGGATGACCGGGGCCGTCATGGGCGGCGTTGAGGTCCTCCAGCCACACGGCACGGGCGGCGTAGTCGAAGGACATGAAGGTGGCGGCGGGAGCGCTACAGCGGGCACATCTGGAAACCATGGGACGAGAGGCTAACCGGCCCGACCCCCGATTCCCGGCAAATGCCGGGGGACCCCGCCTCGCCACCACCGCCCGGACCCGCCCTCCTCGACCACGACCACCGAGGGGACTGCGTCCACCCCGGTCTGGTCGAAAAAGGCCGGCTCGTGCTGCCACACGATCTCGCGGTAGGGCACGGACTTCCGGTCCAGCTCGGCCCGGGCCCGGGTGCAGTTGTCGCACCCTTCCGAGCTGAGGAGATAGACGCCCGGCTCCCAACCGCCGGCCGATACCGGCCGGGACCGGTTGGTCGGCAGCCACCGGAGCAAGATGATGACCAGGGCGGCCAGAGCTGCCAGGCCCAGCACGATCAGGAACTGGCTGTTCACTGGTCGAGCGAACGACCGGCGTCGCCCGCCACGCCCCCGTCGGTGGCCGTCGCCCATGTCACCACGACGTCGCCGTCGGCCTCGACCCGGGCGGCCCCGCCTTCCGGGAGGGCCAGAGTCACCATCCGGCCCGCCGGGACCTCCTCGCCGGCCAGCGGGTCGCCGGTCGGGTCGACCAGGGAAGCGTTGATGTCGATCTCGCCGGGGTTGAAGACGTGGACCCGGGTGGCGCCGAGGTCACCGGCTCCCGGCAGCAGCCAGGTGGGGCCGGGGGCGGGCACACCCGGGATCATGGCTCGAACTGCCTCGCCCCCCAGGGTGAGAACGGCAGCCACCGGGCCCGCCGCCACCACCCGTACCGTGCCCGGGCCTTCGAGGAGGTCGGCGACCGGAATCACGGTCTGACCCCGGGCCGGGACGGTGCCCTCCAGCGCCGCCTCGAACAGGCCCTCAGGCCCGTAAACGTCGAGCTGGAAGGGGACCTCGGCCGTCCCGGGGGCGAACAGCACGATCGACTTCGCCAGGTCGGGGAAGTCGGGCACCGGCAGGTACCAGTCGACATCGGCGGTGATGCCCTGCATGGCCGCCGCTTCCCCGGCCCCTTCGTGGACGCCCCCGGCGATCACGCGTCCGGCGGTGGTGTCGACGGCGACCGACATCACCTGTCGTCCGGGAAGCAGTGACCCCATCTCCACCCCGATCAGCGAGTGCGGGGGCACGACCAGGCCCTCGAGGGCCGGGTCCGATTCGGTGCCGATCTCGCTGGCGGCCACCAGGTCGGCGCGGGCGGTACCGGCGAAGGGATTGGCGAGGATGACGGTGAAGGTCTCACCCTCAGATGTGCTGGCGCCGGCCAGGACGACCGGGTCCTGGGATCCGGCGTCACATGCGGCAGCCGCCACCCCCGCTCCCGCCAGGGTCATGCCCGCCTTCCGGCTTGGATCGTCGAGCGTAAGCGTGACCGGTGCCCGAGCGAGCCCGGTGACGTCGTCGAGGGAGAGCGACCCGAATCCACCCTCGGACATCGCCACCTCCTCGGAGGCGACGACTTCGCCGGCCGAAAACACCGTCGCCTCCAGCGTGCCGGCACCGCCGCCGAGAACCGAGACGGAACTGGTGCGGCGGGCCGCCTCGCCCAGTGAACAGACCGCAAATGGGGGGCTAGCCAGGGGCACCGGCGCCTCCGGAACAGGCTCATTGGGCGATGGCACCACCAGGAAGGCGGCCGCCAGCAGGGCCACCACGAAGAGGGCGAAGGCCTTCATCGTTTCGCTCCTCCCCACAGAGCGAGTCCGATTCCCGCCAGGAGAATCACTCCGCCGGCGATGACCAGAATCCGGTCCAGGCCCGATCCCGCGAACCGCGCTGCCCCGGAAGCACCGTCCACGGTTCCCGCCCAGCCGTCGGTCTGCCAGTCCGGGCCCCACCGATCGTCGCCCTGGATGGCGAGCCGGACCCGTTCGTCGATGGAACGACCGCCATAGCCGTCACTATCCCGTTCCCAGATCACACCAGACTCCGACTCGGCCACGGTGCGGACCTGCGGATTGTCGTACACGGAGATACCTTCAGCGAGTGGCAGGGGAGCCAGGTCGACCTGGGCGTCGAGGGCCGGAGCGAGGGCGGCGGCGGAGTCACCCACCGCCACCACCCAGCGAATCCCGAACTCGGCGAGGGCCGCCCCCGGGGCCAGAGTGGCGCCGGCCGCCAGGTCGGAAACCACCGAGTGCAGGGCCTCGTCCCCGGCGCCCGGCGGGCCGAGTACGGCCTGGTCCAGAGTGGGCTCGCCGGCGTCGACGACCCGGTACCAGAAACCGGGGCCGGGGCGGGCTTCACCGGGCAGCATCTCGGGCCCGGGGGCGATGAGCAGCGCGCGCTCCGCCCCCGAAGCCGCCATCTCCATGAAGCCGATCTCGCCACTCCCCCACGTGTCGGGCCCGAGACCCGCCCGGCCTCCCGCCAGTCCCGCCATCGAGACGCCCACCAGCACCAGGGCGGCCACGGTGGCAACGGTGGCGGCCAGGTTGCGCCCCTCCCGCACCTTCGTGGCCCCGGCCACCGCCAGTCCCATCCCGACTCCGGCGAGGGCCAGAACCGCCTCCTGCAGATCGGGGCCGAGCACCCGCGCCGCGCTGAGACCTCCGAAGGCCAGCAGACCCGCCAGCGCCGAGGCGCGCCACGACCCTGCCACCATCCCCAGCAGCACGGTCGCCGCGAGCACTATGAACGGAAGCAGGTCCAGATCGACCGCCATCGGGACCCCGTCGACCAGATGGCCGGAACGAGACAGGACGTAGGGAACTCCGATCACTCCCCCCGCCATCCCCACCAGGGCGATGAGGGGTCTCGAATCGAATCGACCCATCACCTTCACCGCCAGGGCGAACAAGAGCGGGGCCGGAGCCAGCCAGGGGACGAATGCCGACACCAGTGCCACCGCCACCAGCGAGCGGCCCGCCAACCCCCACCATTCCCGACGGGAGGTAGGGGTCGGACCGAGCACGGTCGCCATCGTTGCCGGCAGCAGCGCCATGGCGATCAGCGCCGGCCACCGACCCCCATCCGCCAGATAGGCGGCGGCCAGCCCGAACAGGAGCGGAACCGCAGCCAGATAGGCCCACGGGCCTCCCACACCCAGCCGGCCGGCCAGGCGTCCGATTCCGAAGATGCCGGCGATGAAAGCCGCCAGGGTGAGGAGCGAGCGGGCCAGGCCGTCTTCACCCAGCATCACCATCTGCCAGACCGCCGCCACGCCGGTGGCGGGCAGAACGGGGGCATCGGTACCGAGCCCAGCTCGATTCCATCCACCGGCCAAACGGGACAGCGAGGCGAGCGGGTCCTCACCGAAGGGAAGCGAGA
>DATHVR010000112.1:0-12038 GCA_035461175.1 Acidimicrobiia bacterium
CGTTGACGCCCCCACCGCCCACGCCGACCACCTTGATCACGGCCAGGTAACTCCCGGTGTTTCCGGCTCGAGTATTCATGCCAACCTCCAGATCGAATTCGAAGTAACCTGAACCTTTACACAAGGTTTAGGTCTACGTAAAGCCCATCCGTTTAAGGTTCTAGTACAGGTTCAGGGTTGTAGAAGGAAGCCCCGCCACCGACGGCCGGCAGCGAATATGCCCCCCCATTCCATTCCGATAGGGGCTTCCCCGAGGCTTTTCGCGCCAGAATTGCGCGCTATGGCGCGCAATTCTGGCGCGAAAATCGTTTTCGGTTGGGGATTCAGGGAGCGGTGGTGTCGGTGCTCCCCTGCTCGGATTCGCCCTCGTCCGTCGGGGCGGCGCCGGGAGGCAGCACGGCGGGCGAGGCCGGAGCCACCACGGTGATGATCGACCCCTCCTCCACCCCCTTTTCGAGGATGGCGGCGGTCACCGCCGCCTTCTCCCCCATGTCGAAGGGACGACCCAGGCGTACCACGAAGCCCCCCACCCGGGCCTCCAGTCCCTCGCCGGTGGCGAACACCCGCGCCCCCGCCTGCAGTTCCTGGGGAAGGCCGGACAGAAAGGCGACCGCCCCCTCCACGCCCAAGTCCTCGTCCACCCCCGACCGGACCGAATCGGGGAACTCAGCCACGGGCAGCGATCCCGGACCGTCGACCGACTCCAGGAGGGTGGCATCGTCGGCCACCACCCACCAGCCCTCGGCGAGCTCGAGGGCAGCGAAGGGAACCCGCTCCTCGATCTCGGCCACGATCCGGGTGGGCCAATCCCGGCCCACCTCCGCAGTCGCCACCCAGGGATCGGCCCGGAGTCGTTCCTGCGCGCCGGCCACATCCACCAGCAGCATGGGGCGACCGGGAACCACCTCGGAGCGGGCCAGGGCGGCGCCGACATCGACCCGGTCGGCACCGTGCACGACGATCTCGTCGACCGACAGGAAGGGTGACTGGGCAAACCACACCAGGCCGCCCAGAAAGGCGACCACCACGAGGAGGCGGACCAGGCGTCCCAGATTGGTCCGGGCCCGGTCCTCGGCCACACGGCGGCGACGCTCGGCCAGACGCCGGTCCATCACCGGTCCCCATAGTCGAAGCCGACGAACTGGATCTCGGGCTCGAGAGATATTCCGGTCTCGAGGGCGACCTTCTCCCGGACGGTGTCGATCAGGCGGCGGACGTCCTCGGCGGTGGCGCCGGGCTCGGCTTCGATGAAGTTGGCATGCCGGGGGGAGACCCGGACCTTGCCCAGTGTGAAGCCCTTGAGACCCAGGTCATCGATGATCGCTCCGGCGGGTTGCCCGGGGGGATTCTTGAACACCGAACCGGCGTTGAGGGTGCCACCCGGCTGATGATCCCGGCGCCAGCGCGTGATTCGTTTCATCTCGGCGGCGGCATCTTCCGGCGCCACCGCCACGGTGGCGAAACGGGCCTCCACTACCACTTCCTCGGCGGCGAGGTTGGAGTGGCGGTACCCGAGGTCGAGGGCAGAGGCGGGGCGGATGTCACACTCGCCGTTGCGCAGATCCACCACCTCGGCGTCGATCAGGACGTCGACCACCTCCGAACCGAAGCACCCGGCATTCTGGCGGACGGCACCACCAACCGAGCCCGGAACCCCCACACACCACTCCAGGCCACCCCGACCCAGTTCGGCCGCCCGTCGGGCCAGCCGGGGCAAGGGGAGGGCACCGCCGCCCCGGACCACGCCCTCTTCTCCCGCCTCGAAGCCGGCCAGTCCCGCTCCCAGCCTCACCACCACGCCCCGGAAGCCGGTATCGGCGATGAGGAGGTTCGATCCCCGGCCGAGGACCAGCACCGGGAGGGGATCCTCGGCCAGGGCGGCGGCGATCGCCTGCAGGTCTGCGACGGAGGATGCCTCCACCACCAGATCCGCCCTGCCCCCGAGCTTGTAGGTGGACAGCGGGGCCAGTTCGACGTCACGCTGTGCCCGCCCCCGGTCCACCAGTACCTCCCAGCTCATGGGGAGGTCTCGAGCAAGAGGGCCAGCTCGCCGGCGACCAGGGTGATGTCGCCCGCCCCCATCGTGACCACCAGGTCCCCGGGGACGACCAGTTCGGCCAGCCGCCCGGCGACGTCGCCCCGGTGCGGCACGTACTCGACACGGGCGGCACCGGAGCGCTGGGCCGCCGATGCCACCAATCGCCCCGTAACTCCGGGGATCGGCGATTCACGGGCTCCGTAGACGTCGGTCACCACGACGGCGTCGGCCCCGGCCAGAGCGGCACCGAACTCCCGGTGCATGTCCCGGGTACGGGTGTAGAGATGGGGCTGGAACACGGCCCACACCGTTCGGGCCGGGTAACGGGCCGCCTCGTCCAGGGTGGCGGCCACCTCGGTGGGATGGTGGGCGTAGTCGTCGATGATCCTGACGCCGGCCACCACTCCCCGGCTCTCGAACCGACGCCTGACGCCGGCGAAGGCAGCCAGACCCTTGGCGGCGCGCTCGAGGTCCTCGCCCAACTCGCCCAGGAGAGCCAGAGCTCCGGCGGCGTTGCGGGCGAGATGAAAGCCGGGCCGGGGAAGCTCCACCGCCACCGAGCCGGAGGGACCGGCCAGCCGGAAGCTGCCCCGATCGCCACCGACCTCGAAGTCGTGGATTCGCCACCTGGCTCCCTCCCCCACCCCGTAGGTGAGGGCGGCGGTGCGCTCGGCGAGGCGGGCCGCTCCCGGGTCGTCCAGGCAGGCGACCACCGGGCCGTCGACGGCGCGTATCACCTTCGCGAAACTCTCCTCGAGGCGGTCTCCCGACCCGAAATGGTCCATGTGATCCTGTTCCATGTTGGTCACGACCAGACCACGCAGATGGACGTGCTCGAAGGTCCCGAATGCTTCGTCCACCTCCAACACCAGTCGGGCGCCGGTGCCGAGGTGGGCATTGGTGCCCAACCCCACCATGTCACCTCCCACCACGAACGAAGGATCGTCGCCCCCGGCCCGCAGCGCGGTTACGAGGAGCGCGGTGGTGGTCGTCTTGCCGTGGGTTCCGGTGGGACCGATCGTCTCCATCGACGCGGTGATTGCCTCCAGCAGGCGGGGGCGCCGCCATATCTCGATCCCCGCCTCTCGTGCCGCCACCAGTTCGGGGTCGGCGTCGGGGACCGCCGACGAGGCCACCACCAGGTCGGCCCCTCCCACCCGATCCGGTCGATGACCCGGCCAGACCTCGGCCCCGGTGTCGGAGAGGAGGTCGAGGACGGCTCCGCCCCGCAGGTCCGAGCCGGTGACACGATGTCCCTGGCCCACCAGGATCTTGGCCAGCGCGCTCATCCCGGCACCGGCCACTCCGACCAGGTGGATCGACGGTGGGAGGCCGGTCATGCGCCTCCCATTTCGATCAGGGCGGCGGCGATGGTGTCGGCGGCGTGGGGTCGGGTGAGCGCGGAGGTGGCGGCGGCCATCTTCTCGCGCTGGGCGGGCTGGGACACGAGACCCGAGACCACCGTCCCCAGCGTGGCGAGTTGCTCCTCGGGAACGACGATTGCCGCACCCACCTTGGCCAGGGCGGAGGCGTTGGCGGCCTGGTGGCCGGTGGAGCCGAAGCCGCCCGGCACGAGGATGGCGGGGGTAGCGGTGGCGGTCAGTTCCGCCACAGAACCTCCGGCACGGGCCACCACCAGGTCGCAGGCGGCGAAGAACTCGTCCATCACGTCACAGAAGTCCAGCACCACCCAGTGATGACCGGAAACCCGGGCGGCGTCGGCCACCTCGTCATAGCCCTGTCCGGCCAGATGCAGGACCTGGATGGCGGGGCCCTCCCATCCGGCCAGCATCAACACGACAGCCCGGTTGATGGCGCCCGCCCCGAGCGAACCCCCGAACACCCCCACCACCGGAACCCCGGGATCGAGGCGCCAACGCTCCAGAGCCCGGGGGCGCAGCCGGGACCGGTCGAAGTCGGCCAGGTGACGACGAATGGGGTTCCCCACCCACTTCCCTTTGGGAAGCCCGGCGGTGGCGGGGAAGGCAATGAAAGCCTCCTGGGCGAAGCGGGCCACGAAACGGTTGGCCAGCCCCGCCTCGGCATTCTGTTCGGCCACGGCGAGGCCCAGGCCGAGCCGGCGGGCGGCCAGCCCGGCCGGCACCGTCACATACCCACCCATGCCGAGCACCGCCCTCACCCCCCGCTGGTCGAACTCGGCCCGCATCACCCGTTCGGCCCGGAGAACCACCCGTGGAATGCCGAGGTTGGCCGCGGTCAGGCTGCGAGAGAGGCCGCGCAGTTCCACCGATAGGTAGGGGAATCCCGCTTCGGGGTAGACCCGGGCGGCCAGTCGCCGACCGCCCACATAGAGGATGTCGGAACGGTCCACGCCCCGTTCGATCAGGGCCTCGCCCACCGCCAGCCCGGGATAGACGTGGCCGCCGGTACCGGCGGCGGCGATGGCGAAGGTCACCGGTTCCCGCCCTGCTGGCTGATGTTGACCAGGACGCCCAAGGCCGCCATCGAGGCGACCAGGGCGGTGCTGCCGAAGCTGATGAAGGGCAGGGCGATGCCGGTGATGGGCATGACGCCGAGCACACCGCCAATGTTGATCAGGGCCTGGAAGACGAGCCAGGCGGTGATCCCCGCCGCCAGCATCCGGCCGAACAGGTCGGGTGCCCGGCTGCTCACCATCCATCCGGCCACGGCCAGAACCCCGAACAAGGCGATCACGGTCATGGCCCCGACCAGACCGGTCTCCTCGCCGATGATGGCGAAGATGAAGTCGGTGTGGGCATTGGGGAGATAGAACCAGCGGGCCCGGCTGGCTCCCAGCCCCACCCCGAAGAGCCCGCCATCGCCGAGGGCGTAGTAGCCCTGCACCAGCTGGTAGCCCTCGCTGGAGGCGTTCGACCACGGATCGAGGAACCCCACGATCCGCTCCATCCGGTACTCGGCCAGGAGGGCGAGTGCCGTGGCCGCCAGCACCCCGCCCAGTCCCAGCAGGATCACCTTGGTGGCCGGGGCCGGGCTCACCCACAGCACCACCATCGCCGCCGAGCCGATCAGGATCGTGGTGCCGAGGTCGGGCTGGAACATGAGAAGCCCGGCCACCGAGCCGACCACGAACAGGACCGGGGTGAGGAAGTGGGCCCAGGTGCGGAGATTGGAGGCCTTGCGCTCCATCAGGAGGGCGAGCAGGGCGATCACGGAGAACTTGGCCAGTTCCGAGGGCTGGAAGTTGAAGCCTCCGGCCACGATCCAGCGCTGGGCCCCGCCCCGGGTGGTCCCCATGATCAGTACCGCCACCAGGGCAACCAGGGTGACGAGGTAGAGCGGCAAAGCGGCCCGGCGGTAGAAGCGGTAGGGAATCCGGCTGGCCACCAGCATTGCCACCAGGCCGATTCCGACCCCGATCAGCTGACGCTTGAAGAAGTGGAAACGGTCCGCCGCCTGGTCGATGCCCACCGTCGACGAGGCCGACATCGTCTCGCCCAGACCGATCACGACCAGCACCACCGCCACCAGCAGCAACACGGTCGAGGTGCGGTTGTTGGAGCGGACCCGCTCGGCCCGCACCCGGGCGGCGGTGCGGATCCGGGCGATGGAAGTGACATTGGTGGTCATGGCGAAGTCCCCCTCGTCGACTGATTCATCATTTCTCCTCCAGGGCACCGACGGCGGCGGCGAAGGCCTCCCCCCGCTCGGCGTAGGAACGGAACTGGTCGAAGCTGGCCGCTCCGGGTGCCAGCAGCACCGTGTCCCCCGGGGCCGCCAGCGACGCCGCCAGCTGCACCGCCTCGCCCATCGAGGCGGCGAGGTGGCCCTCGGCGGGTGCCGCCGCCACCAGCTCGGGGCCGGCGGTCCCCAGCCCCACAACCGCCTTCACGTTGGGCATGCGGGCGAGAGGGGCCAGGTCCAGTCCCTTGGCCAGGCCACCGGCGATCAGGACCACCGACTCGTAGGCGTCGATGGCGGCCAGAGCGGCGTGGGGATTGGTGGCCTTGGAATCGTCCACGTAGACCACCCCGCCCACCGTCCGCACCGGGGTACGGCGATGCGACCCGGGTCGGAACTCGCGGATCACCTGGGACACCGCCCCGGGCTCGGCTCCTTGATCGAGGGCCAGGACGGCAGCCACGGCCAGGTCGACGACATGGGCCGGGTCGATCGAGCCGAGTTCCTCTAGCGGGACGCTGACACCGGGGAGATGGAGGCGACCCTCTGACACCCCCGATCCCCCGGGTGGCCGCCGCCGCGCCGAGACGGGATGGAGAACGGAGGCGGCGCGAGAGGCGGCAGCGGATGCGCCCTCGTCGTCGGCGTCGTAGACCAACAGGTCGGCAGGCTCCTGGCGTTCGAAGATGCGGGCCTTGGCGGCGGCGTAGGACTGGACCGAGCCGTGCCAGTCGAGATGGTCGGCGGCGATGTTGAGGATCGCCGCCGCCCGGGGGTGGAAGCGGTCGATGAAGCGCAGCTGGAAGCTCGAGACCTCGACCACCGCCACCTCCCAGTCCGCCTCGACGACGTCGGAGAAGGCGGTGCCGATGTTCCCGGCCGCTACCGCCGCGATCCCCGACGCCTCCAGCATCTCGGCGGTGAGACCGGTGACCGTGGTTTTGCCATTGGTGCCGGTGACGGCCACGACCGGCCGTCCGTCGAGCGCCCGCCAGGCGAACTCGATCTCACTCCAAATCGGTACCCCCGCCTCCATCGTCTCGACGAGGGGAAGCGAACGCTCCGAGAAGCCGGGGCTGGCGACGACCACGTCGACTCCATCGAGGAGGATGCCGTCCCATCCTCCCGACACCAGTCCCACCCCCAGATCGAGCAGGGCGGTGGGATCGAGGTCGGCCTCGTCGTAGACGGTCACGGCGTGGCCGCGCCGCCGGGCCAGACCGGCCGCCGCCCTTCCCGAAACTCCCGCCCCCAGCACCAGAATCCTCATGAGGCGCCTCCGGCGCCGTGGTAGGTGGTAGGTGGTAGGTGGTAGGTCGACTTACCACCTACCACATACCACCCAGAACGGCGAGCGGAGCGAGCCCTCATCGGCCGCCTCGCAGGATTCCCTCCATGGCGATGAAGTCGGTGTAGAACAGACCCAGTCCCAGCGCCACGCCGATGGCGGTGAGGATCCAGAAGCGAATGACCACGGTCGTCTCCGGCCACCCCTTGAGATCGAAATGGAAGTGGATCGGCGCCATCCGGAAGATCCGCTTCCGGGTCAGCCGGAAGCTCGCCACCTGCAGTGCCACCGAGAGCGTCTCGGCGACGAAGATCCCGCCGACGATCACCAACAGGAGATGGGTGTTGGTGAGGATGGCCAGGGCCGCCAGCAACCCCCCGATCCCCTGGGAGCCGACGTCGCCCATGAAGATCTTGGCAGGCGGGGCATTCCACCACAGGAAGCCGAGGATGGCGGCGAACATGGCCGCCGAAATCGTGGCGAGTTCGAGCGGATCGAGAGCCTCGTAGATTCCTACCGGAGCAGCGTTGCGGAACTGCCAGAAGGCGATGATCGTGTACGCCCCCACCACCAGCACCGAGGTGCCCCCGGCCAGGCCGTCCATCCCATCGGCCAGGTTCACCCCGTTGGCGGCGCCGGTGAGCATCAACAGCACCCAGACCACGAAGAACACTCCCAGGTCGATCCCCAGGGGGCGAACGAACGAGACCTCGGTGACGATGTCGGCGGCGGTGGCACCCCAGGCGAAGACGATGGCGATCAGGATCTGGGCACCGAACTTGGCCCGCTTGCTCAGGCCGAGCGACCGCTGGTTGGTGAACTTGACCAGGTCGTCCAGGAATCCCACCGCCGCCATGCCCAGCAGCGCCAGCACCGCCAGGAGGCCCCCGGCGCCGAAAGGCACGAAGTGGAAGTCGAAGCCCCGTGCCGGAGTCCACACCCGCACATGCGACACCAGGTAGCCGATCACCGCCGCCACCACGAACACCACCCCACCCATCGTCGGTGTGCCCTGCTTGTGGGCATGCTGGGTCTGGATGTCGTCCTGGATGAACTGGCCGATCTGGCGTCGCCGGAGAAGCCGGATCGCATAGGGGGTTCCGAAGATCGACACCCCGAGGGCGACTGCGGCGGCGATGAGGAGTGAGATCACCGGCGCCCCCGGCTCTCTGCCAGCGCCTCGCGCGAGACCTGGCGGTCGTCGAAGGGGAATGAGCGGCCCGCCACCTCCTGGCCCCGTTCGTGGCCTCGGCCCAGGATCAGGACCACGTCTCCGTCGGCCGCCAGATCGACCGCAGTCTGGATCGCCTGCCGGCGATCGGCCTGGCGGAGAAAACGCTCCGGCCGCTCGACGCCCGCGAGCACCTCATCGATGATCGCCTCCGGGTCCTCGGACCGGGGATTGTCGGAAGTTATGACGACGACGTCGGCGCCGGCGGCGGCAGCTCCCATCTGCCCCCGCTTGGCCCGGTCCCGGTCGCCCCCGGCCCCGAAGACGACGATGATGCGACCTGACTCGAGGTGCTTGGGCGGGAGCCCCCGGATGGTGGCGATGGCCGAGGCGATGCCGGCCGGGGTGTGGGCATAGTCCACCACCACCCGGATCGGGTCGTCGCCCGACACCACTTCGAAGCGGCCCGGCACACCCGAGAAAGCCCCGAGACCGGCCACGACGGCGTTGAGGGGGACTCGGAGGGCATGAGCACAGGCGGCGGCGATGAGCGAGTTGTCGACGTTGAAGCCGCCCCCGAGCGGAAGCAGCACGTCTGCCTCGCCCTCGGGGCAGTGGAGGCGATAGCGCGACCCGGCGATGCCCACCTCGATCCCGCTGGCATACACCTCTCCCCCCTCGCCGACGGTCACGACGGGGATCTCGAGCAGATCGAGCAACCGGCGGCCGGCCGGATCGTCGACCCACACCACCGCGTTCTCGCTGCGTTCCGGCTCGAACAGCAGGGCCTTGGCGGCGAAGTAGCGGTCCATGTCGCCGTGGAAGTCGAGATGATCCTGGCTCAGATTCGTGAAGGCGGCCACGGAAAAGCGAGTGGCGTCGACCCGGTGCATCTGGAGGGCATGCGACGAGACCTCGGCGGCGACGATGTCGGCTCCCAGATCGACCATCGACGCCAGCAGCCGCTGGAAGTCGGACGACTCGGGGGTGGTGCGCGTGTTGGGGATGTTGGTGTGGCCGACGCGGGTGTGCACGGTGCCGATCAGCCCGGCACACCTTCCGGCGGCGGCGGCGATCGCCTCCACCATGTGGGTGACCGTGGTCTTGCCGTTGGTGCCGGTGACCCCCACCAGCGAGAGGCGCCGACTTGGGTGGTCGTACACCTCGGCGGCCACCGGCGCCATGGCCGGCCTCGTCGCCTCCACCACGAGTTGGACGGCGGCAGTGTCGACCTCCCGCTCCACCATCACCGCCGGGCTGCCGGCGGCGACCGCGGCGGGAACGTAGTCGTGTCCGTCGTGGGTCGCTCCGGGGATGGCCACGAACAGGGTGCCGGGCCCGGCCTGGCGACTGTCGTGGGTGACGTCGCGCACGGTCACGCCGGCATCACCCCGCACCCGGCCTCCTACCAGCCCGGCCAGGTGGGCAAGGGAGCTATTCGTCGATGCCATCGGGCGTCACCCCCAGTCGATGGAGGGCCTGGGTCATGATCTCCGAGAACACGGGTGCCGCCGCCTGGCCGCCGGTGCGATACTCCCAGGCCGGCTCATCCAGCATGACCGCCACCACCAGCTTGGGGTCGTCGATCGGTGCCAGGCCGACGAAGCTGGCCCGGGTCGCCTCGGTGTAGGTGGCATCTTCACCCAGCTTGTTGGCGGTCCCGGTCTTGCCGCCGACCCGATAGCCGGGGACGGCGGCGTTGCCGCCGGTGCCCGATTCCACCACTCCGGCCAGGAGCTCGCGCATGATCCGGGCGGTCTCCGGTGAGACGACCTCCTCCGTGCGCTGCTCACCCTGTGTCTCGTTGCCGTCGACGTCGATGATGGATGCAACGAGCCGGGGCTGGGTCCAGGTTCCGTCGTTGCCCACGGTGGCGAAGGCCGACGCCATCTGGATCGGGGTGGTGGCGAGGGAGTATCCGATTGCGGCCGACAGCGGACAGGTCGTGCACCCGGCCGGCATGTTGAGGAGCCCCCCGCTCTCGCCGGTGTAGTCGATGCCGGTCGACCCGGTCAGGCCGAACCTGCCGATGTAGTCGGCCAGCACCCCCTCCGGAAAGCGCTGGGCGATACGAATGATGCCGACGTTGGACGAGGCGGTGAAGATCTGGCCTACCGACATGTCCCTGGTCTCGTGCTCCTCGAAGTCCGTGTAACACCCGTAGACCTCGTCGGTGTCGGACTTGCAGGCGCCGGGACGCAACTCGATCTCGTCGGCCACCGCCCCGAAGACGGTGTCGACGTCGACCAGGCCCTCTTCGAGGGCGGCCGCGACGGTAACCAGTTTCTGGATCGATCCCGGCTCATAGGGCTCGCGGACCACGGCGTTGGAGAACGAGCCCCCGGTCGTGGTCTGGCGGGAGACCGGATCGAAGGCGGGTGATCCCGCCATGGCGAGAACGTTGCCTGTCTCGACTTCCAGCACGACGGCCCAACAACCCTTGGCCCCCGTCCGATCCAGGGCCGCCGTGCAGGCGTCTTGGGTGGAGTACTGCAGCGGCAGGTCGATGGTCGTGACGAGGTCCGCCCCGGGAACTGCCGGCACCTCCTCCCGCCGACCCTGGGGGATCGGGGTCCCCGACAGAGAGCGCTCGAAGATGAGACGGCCGGGCGTGCCCCGCAGCAGGTCGTCGTAATACAACTCCAGGCCTTCGAGGCCGTTGCCGTCGATGTCCACGAAGCCCACCACGTGGGCCGCCACCGGACCGGCCGGGTAACTTCTCGTGGTCTCGGGCTGGAAGAACACGCCGGGGAGTTCGAGCTGGCGAATCTGCTCGGCCACCTCGTGGTCGACCTGGCGGCGCAGGAAGACGAAGTCTTTGTCGGACTCGAGCTGGGGCAGGAGCGTCTCGGGGTCGGCCCCCACCAGGCCCCCGACCTGCTGGGCGATGTAGGCCGGCTCGGTCACCTGGTCGGGTACGGCGAAAATCGTCTCCGACTCGACGGCCATCGCCAGGAGGTCCCCGTTGCGGTCGTAGATGCGGCCTCGCTCGGGGGCGAGATCCCGCTCGACCAGCCGCTGATCGAGGCCCCGCTCTCTCAGGTCCTGGGCTTGCACGACCTGGACCTGGACGAGCCGATAGCCCATGCCCAACCAGGCCAGGACCATGATCAGGCCGAAAAGGGAGAGCCTCAGCCTGTCCGGGGCGAACCGCCTGCCAGCACGACGGGGTCCCACCGAGTCACCTCGGACAGGACGTCACGAAGACGGTCCCGGCGTATCGAGGTCGATAGCGGCTACATAGTCGGGGTCGGCGATCCCGTCGTCACGGGTGACGCCCCGAACCAGAAGCTGCTCCCGGTCGGTGGGAATGACGAGGCCGATCTCCTCGGCCAGCGGGGCGATGCGGGCCGGGTTCTCGAGTTCGGCGATCTCGATGCGCAGCTTCTGATTGAGCGAGACCTCGTCGGCAATGGCGGCGTTGATGGCGTCGATCTCGAAGGCGCTGCGGTCGAGAGCGGTGCGGGCGCCGATCAGTGCCAGGAAGGCGAGCACGGTGATCAGCGAGATCACGACCCAGGGCGCCATGGCGGGACGATGGGCATTGCGGCCGGGGATCACCCGCAGGCCTCCGGCCCGGGACGGAGCTCGAAGTGGGCGGGCGGTCACGAGGCTCTCCTCTCGGTTGTGCCGATCTTCTTGACCGCCCGCATCCGGGCAGATCGGGCCCGGGGATTCGCTTCGACCTCTTCGGCCGAAGGCTCCACGGGGTGGCGGGTGAGAAGCCGCAACTCCGTCACACCGCCGCAGCCACATACCGGCAGATCGGGAGGACAGGTGCAACCCCTAGCTCCGCGGGCGAAGCGTCGCTTGACGATGCGGTCCTCCAGCGAGTGATAGGAGATCACGGCGCAGCGCCCGCCCACCGCGAGGATGTCGAGTGCCCCCTCCAGCCCGCGGGTGAGGGCATCGAGTTCCTC
>DATHVR010000113.1:0-37393 GCA_035461175.1 Acidimicrobiia bacterium
AATGGCGCGCCCGGGCGCGCAATTCTGTCGCGAAAAGGTCGTCGGGTCGGTCCCCTGACGACCCTCCTGGCTGAGGCTCAGGTCCGGGCGAGCAGTTCGTCGAGCTTCTCGTAGCCCTCGTTGATGCCGACCTCCATGCCCGAGGCGACCATGCCGTCGCGAGCCTCGAAGCTGTCGAGCATCGAAGTAGCGACGAGCCGCGAGCGACCGTTGCCGAGATCCTCGAAGACGCACCGTTCCAGGGAAACGGAGTCGGGCATGCCCTCGTAGGTGAAGGTCTGGACGATGACCTCGTTCAGCCGTACCTCGTGGAAGGAGCCGTAGAACCAGTACTCCTCATCTTCCCGGGCATGGACGTAGCGATAGTTGCCGCCGGTGCGGCAGTCGAAGCGGTCGATCCGCATCTCGAGGTCGCGTGGTCCCACCCACTGGGTGAAGAGGTCCGGGTCGGCGTGCGCCCGGAAGACCTTCTCCACCGGGGCGTCGAACTCCCGAATGATGTGCACCGCCGGCACCTTCGTATCGAGGGTGATCTCTGTCTGGGGTCGTTGATCGATGGTCATGATTGTTCCTCCTTGTCCTCCATCGCTTCCAACACCTGGTCGAGCCGCCGGTAGCGCTCTTCGGCCTGCTGCCGGTACCGCTCGATCCACTTCGTCATCAGATCGAACACCTCCGCTTCCAGATGGACCGGGCGGGTTTGCGCCCGGCGGGTGCGGCTCACCACTCCGGCCTCCTCCAGCACCTTGATGTGCTTGGAGACAGCCTGCAGCGAGATGCCGTAGGGCTCAGCGAGTTCATTGACGGTGGCGTCGCCGCCGGCCAGGCGGGCGACGATGTCACGCCGGGTCGGATCAGCCAGCGCCGAGAACACCTGCGAGAGGGGCTCGGCACTCATCGTCGCCGACTTGCGTACTCAACCATGCAGTTGAATATAGTTTGCCCCGGCTTGGTTGTCAACCCATTGATTGAATACGGATGGCCGCGGGAGTCGGGGCTTCTTCCCCTGGTCAGGATGGCGATATCCGCCACAATCGGGGACATGCCGTTACGGACCGGAGAGACTGTGCTGGACGTCCAGGACCTCGCCATCGATCCCTGGGTGCTGGAGTACCACGAATACGAACCCACCCAGGAGTTGCTGCGGGAAGCGCTGTGCACCGTGGGCAACGGCCGATTCGCCTCGCGGGGAGCCGCCCCCGAGCACCGGCCGGAGACCGGACGCCACTATCCGGGCACGTATCTCGCCGGCCTTTACAACCGGCTCACCGACGAGACCGCCGGGCGTCAGATCGAGAACGAGAGCATGGTGAACCTCCCCAACTGGCTCTTCCTCACCTTCCGCATCGACGGCGGGCCATGGTTCTCGCTGGCCGATGTCGAGATCCATTCCTACCGCCAGGCACTGGAGATAGATCGTGGAATCCTGGTGCGGGAGGTGCACTTCACGGACGCCGACGGACGTGAGACCTCACTCTTGCAGCGACGCCTCGTCCACATGGGCCGCGCCTCGCTGGCCGTGCTCGAGACCAATCTGCACCCCGAGAACTGGAGCGGGCAGGTCACGGTGCGCTCGGCCATCGACGGCGACGTCGAGAACCGCAACGTGGGGCGATACCGCGACCTGTCGGGAGAGCACCTCGAGATCCTCGACCGCCGGCACCCCCGACCGGGGACGGCTCTCCTCCGGGTCCGAACCACTCAGTCCCGGGTGGAAGTCGTCACCGGCATACGCCACCGTCTCTGGATCGATGGCGAGCGGCGAGAACTGGAGGCATCCGCCTACATGGATGACGGCCTGGTGGGCGAAGACATCAGCTTCTCGCTCGAAGCGGGATCGGAGGCGCGGGTCGAGAAGCTGGCCTCGATGTGGTCGTCGCGCGATCACGCCATCTCCGAACCCGCCCTCTCTGTCATCGCCGACCTGGAGAACGCGCCCGACCTCGCCGCTCTGACCGACGAGCACGCCCGGGTGTGGCTCACGCTGTGGAACCGGTTCCGGGCCGATACCGAGGCCGAGCCCAGGATCCGCCAGATCACCAATCTGCACATCTTCCACCTGCTCCAGGTCGCCTCCCCCAACGTCCTCGACATCGACGCCGGGATACCGGCCCGCGGCCTCCACGGGGAGGCGTACCGGGGCCACATCTTCTGGGACGAGTTGTTCATCTTCCCGTTGCTCGACGTGCGCGCCCCGGAGATCGCCCGTTCTTTCCTCCGCTACCGCCATCGACGTCTCCCCCTGGCCAGGCAACTGGCCCGAGAGGCAGGCTATGCGGGGGCGATGTTCCCCTGGCAGTCGGGCAGCGACGGCCGCGAGGAGACCCAGGAGGTTCACCTGAATCCCCAGTCGGGTCGGTGGTTTCCCGACCTGTCCCGGCGGCAGCGCCACATCAACATCGCCATCGCCTACAACGTCCTCCGCTACCTGCGCTTCACGGGCGACGTCGACTTCCTGGCCGAGTACGGCGCCGAGATGCTGATCGAGATCGCCCGTTTCTGGGCCAGCATCGCCTCCTACGACCGTATCACCGATCGCTTCGAGATCGTCGGGGTGATGGGGCCCGACGAGTTCCACGACCGCGACCCGAACTGGGAGGGCGAGGGCCTGAGAAACAACGCCTACACCAACGTGATGGTGGCCTGGCTGTTCAAGGAGATTCCCCTGGCCCTGGAGCCGCTGCCCGCTCGCCAGCGGGAGGGCCTGTGGGAGCGGCTGGACATGTCACAGGCCGAGCTCGCCCACTGGGATGAGATCAGCCGCAAGCTCAAGGTCCCGTTCCATGCCGACGGGATCATCAGCCAGTTCGAGGGCTACGAAGCTCTGGCGGAGTTCGACTGGCTCGACTATGCGGAACGCTACGGGAACATCGAGCGTCTCGACCGCATCCTGGAGGCCGAGAACGACTCGGTCAGCAACTACAAGGCCTCCAAGCAGGCCGACGTGCTGATGCTCTTCTACCTGCTCTCCTTCGAGGAACTGGTCGAGACCTTCGGCCGATTGGGCGTCACCTTCGACGAGGACATGCTGACGCGCAACATCGACTACTACATGCGGCGGACATCGCACGGCTCCACCCTGTCGCGCCTGGTCCACTCCTGGGTGTTGGCACGTAGCGACCGGCCCCGTTCGATCGAGCTGTTCAAGCAGGCGCTCGCCTCCGACGTCAGCGACATCCAGGGCGGTACGACCCAAGAAGGGATCCACCTCGGGGCGGTGGCGGGCACCGTCGACCTGCTCCAGCGCGGCTATTCGGGAATGGAGGCGACCGCAGACGGGGTCCTCCGCTTCAAGCCCAACCTCGATCCCGAACTCGGCCGGCTCGACTTCTGCATCTACTACCACCAGCGCTGGATCGATGTCTCGGTGGAGGGCGAAGACATTCGCCTCACCTCCGAGATCACCACCCACCCCCCGATCGAGGTCGAGTGTCGGGGAACCACCGCCACCCTCGCCTCCGGCCAGACCCGGGTCTTCCGCCGCAACGACGGCACCGAGGTGGAGTAGACACACGGTCGAGTGGAGACCACATGTCGGGTATCGGGGCACCACAACGGCTGCTTTGCTTCAGGTTGGGGCCGCCGGGACCGAGTACGGTTGCGACCTGCCATCACCACGAGGAGTGTCCGTTGACCGACCCCCACCCGACCGATCCGATCTTCTCGGTGCTTGCCGCCGCCGACGAACTGGGAGTGGAACTCGACGAAGCCGAGGCCCGGGAGTGGATCTCGGCCGTCTCCCGCCAAGCATCCGGTCCACTGGTGGTCGACGTCGACACCGGCATCTACGGGCACCACATCACGATGTCGGACCTCGACCAGTCCGAGATCGGCCGGTTTCGCCACCTCGCCTCGATCGTGGGACTCGAAGACCGTCCCCCGGCGATAGTCACGGCGCTCGCCCTGTCCGGATCGGCCGCCCAGAACCGGGTGCATCGCTTCCCGGGCGACTGCGACTTCTTCGAGCGGGTCCACATCCGGGCCGACACCCGATCGGAGGCCTGTTCCCTTTTGGCCGACCTGATCCGCGACAAGGCGCTCGCCACCCTGCGCGGCCCCGGCTACCGACTCCAGGAGGTGAAGTTCGGCTCCTGGCCCTGCGATGCCGTCGTCGCCGGCGACGACATCTCCACCGGTTCCCCGGTCTCGTGGCCGCCGGAAGCCATCGAGAAAGGGGCGATCGACTTCCTCACCGCCGACCGCGAGTCCGGGAGCCTGACCTGGGAGGAGGCGGGGGCCGAACCCGGATGGTGCAAGCTCGACTGGCTGGCGGCCGACCCCGGCCATGGCGGAGTCGCCAACGCCTCCAACATGCTCGACGCCACCTGGGAGTCACCCGACGGGACCATCATCCCCCTCGACGGGTTCCTCGACCCCTACTTCCAGGAGGTCTACCTCGATGTCGACTCGATCCCGCTGTTCTCCAGACTGGTCAAGGACATGGGGGCGGACTCGGTCGCCGAGTACGTCGAACGGCTGACCGGCGAGGTCTACAAGTACACGGTGGAAAAGCCCAACTACGGCAAGGCCGCTCGCCGGATGTACAACATCTTCCGCCTCACCGGCCGCTACGCCGAGGCGGCCTATCTGCGCGAGCTGTTCGACGAGCCCACCACCGCCCTCTACCAGCTGGCGGCGATGTTGCGGGCCGTGCACGAGGCGTCCGAAGGTGACGACACCTTCAGCCAGGAGGCACTGTTAGGCCAGGTCGACCAGCTCATCATGTCGGCCGTGGATGCCCTCGAGGGACCAGCCGAAGCGCAGATGGTCAAGCGCCTTCTCGAGCTGCGCGACATCCTCACCGCCGAGGAACCGACCGGGATCTCCGATCACATCGCACGGGCCCGTGCCGACGCCATGACCGAGGTCGACGACTACTTCCAGCGCGCCCTGGTGGGCATCCCGGGGATCAAGGAATACATGGACGAGGTCGCCGCCGCCGCTCCCCCCGATCCCCACGCCTGACTCCCGTTGGGCGTGGATGCGGCACCGGTGTGTGTCGACGGATGCGCAGGGGAGCCGCTGACGTAGCTTCGGAGTCGCTCCGACCGGCGGGCTAGCCTTCGCTCCCACCCCCCGGAAGATGGCATGACCACCGAAACCGACCCCGCCATCCAGCACCTCCCGACCGGCGCCTCCGGCGCCACGTCGGAGAGCGAGGAGATGTACCTGATCACGGTGGCGCGGGCGGTCGAGGACGGCCACGCCGGCCCCGTCCCGGTACCGCTCCTCGCCGAAACACTGGACGTCTCCCGGGTATCGGCCAACGAGATGGCCAAGAAGCTGGTCGGGCGGGGGTTCCTCGAGTATGAGCCCTACAAGGGAGTCACACTCACCCAGGAAGGCACCGCCGTCGCCAACCGCATCCTGCGTCGCCGCCGGCTGTGGGCTCTCTTCCTGGCCGAGCATCTCGGCCTCACCCCCGCCGCCGCCGACACCGTGGCGTGCGAATTCGAACACGTCACTCCCGCCTCGGTCGCCGACCGGCTCTCCGACTTCCTCGGGGATCCAACCCGCGATCCCGAAGGCAAGCCGATCCCCGCCGCCGGTGAGACACAATCGGCCTCACCGCCCGACGCTCCCCTGACTGAACTCACGACTGGTCAACGCGCCACGATCATCCGGGTGACCGGCAGCCCCGCCACCCGCTCGTTCCTGGTCGAGGAAGGGATCGGTGAAGGAGCGGAGATCCGGGTCGCCGCCGTGGGATCAGACGGTGGCTACCTGGTCGAGACAACGGGAGGACAGGTTCATCTCGCCCCCGAGATCGCCGGCTCGGTCCTGGTTCAGCGCCTCGGCTAGGCCCGCCTCGATTCCGGGTCTCAGTCCGCGGTCGGCTCGGTGAGGCGACGCACCGTTTCTTCGATCCGGCCCTCTCGGGTTCCGGGCCGCTTGGCAGAAGTGATCCACCACAGTTGCTGCTTCTTGACGGAGTCGGCCAGCGCCTCGTAGGCCGACCTGACCTTGGCCGACTCCAGGGCGGCCGCCAGGTCGGGCGGCACGATCAAGGCGTCGACCTCGTCGAACTGAGACCACGAGCCGTCGGCTTTGGCCCGGTCGATTGCGGCCCGGCCGGGGCCGGTCATGAGTCCGGCTCGCTCCAGCCGCTCGATCCGTTCCTTGTTGTAGGCCGACCAAATTCCGCCCTTTCGCCGCGGCGAGAACCACTGGATGGAGCGGTCGTCGTCAACACGGCGGTTCTGGCTGTCGATCCATCCGAAGCACAGTGCCTCCTCGACCAGGTCGTCGTAGTCGGGCCCCTCCAGATCGCTCGACTTCTTGCGATACACGACCCAGGTACCTTCGATTCGCTCCGGATTCGCCGCCAGCCATTCCCGCCAGGCGGACCTGGTGGCGGGCACGAGAACGTCCTTGCCGTTGGGCGAGGAGGGCGGATCGAGGTCGGCCGTGCGGGTCACACCCCCACCCTAAGCCGGCGTCCTTTTCGCGCCCGAATTGCGCACCGGGGTGCGCAATTCGGGCGCGAGAACGGGCTTGTCAGACGCAGAGGCCGTCGGACACGCCGCGGGAGCAGAGGACCGTCAGCTCGACCGACTTGAGCTCGAAGCCGTCGCCTCCCTCGTCGGGGGTACCGAACACGTGGATCCGGACGCCGAGAACGCTGTCGTCGCCGAACCCGACCACGTCGTAGGTGACCTCACCGAGATCCCCCACCGACGGGGCCACCGACATCACCGATACTGCATCGGTGTCGGCGGCCACCGCCTCGGCGACCAGGGCGCCCAGGTCGAGCATGGTCTCGGCCCGGGTCTCGGTCATGTCGGGGATCAACTCGGAGGTGGCGTCGCTGGTGTCGCCCAGATAGGCGACGTAGCGCAGGTTGACCCAGCCTTCCTTGCCATCGGCATCGACCTCGATCCACAACGAACCGGGTCGCGACCAGGTCGTACCCCGGGCGACCACGTCATCGGCGGTGGGGTCGAACTCGGCAATCACCGGAAACTCTGTGCCGGGACCGGAACGGACGTTGAGCACGTCGTCGTGGCGCACTCCGACCACCCCGAGTACGTCGCCTGCGGCCGGGCCGAAATCGAGGACCTCACCGGGGACGGTGGTGGGAGTCGTCGTGGTCGGCTTGCTCGTGGTGGTAGTGGGCGGAGTGGTAGTGGTCGTCGACTCGGGGGCGGGAGCGGTGGTCGAGGTCGGCGGCACCGTGGTTTCCGGGGCCGTGGTGTCCGGGACCGTGGTGACGGGCACCGTGGTTTCGGTCGGAACACTCGTGCTGGTGTCACCGGGATCGCCCTCGGCTCCGCAGGCCACCAGGGTGGTGGCAAGGGCGGCAGCCGCCGTGAGCCGGACGACCGAACGGAACGTTGTCTTGAAGACCATGGAACTCTCCTTCTCGATTACAGCCCCATCATCCGAGCCGCACGTCTCTGCCCCGTCGCCGTCATGTAACCGATGTGTCACAGTTCAAGCTGGGCGCAGAACCAACTCGGGCTCGAGGTCCAGGAAGGCTCCATAGCGGCGGGCTGCCTGCGCCAGCGCCTGCTGCTCGTCGCCTTCTAGCTCGCGGTACAGCCCGACATCGAATTGAACCGACGAACTGCGCAGGGTTCGCTTCATGCTGCCGACGATCTGCCCGTCCACCAGCGCCATCCCCACGGCCCGGCTGCCCTTCGGCTCCAGCCCGGCGACATCCAGGACTCGCCGCGAATCCTGGTAGCCCCGGTAGTACTCGTCGAGGATCAGAAGCAGGTGACCGCGTGGGTCCGGCACGCCGGTGTCTCCTGGGGGAGGCTCCGCATGCCAGTAGGTGACCCCCTCGTGCTCGAAGGAGTCCAGATGGTGACTCGCCGCCGCCAGACCGGCCCGCACGTCGGTGACCGTCAGGGTCGCCCAGTAGGCGAGATCCCGCTCGGTGGCGGGACCGTGGCCGGCGAAGTAGCGCCGGGCGATCTCGGCCAGCGCCTCATCCCGATCCAGCCGCCGTGGATCCGGCACTCGCTCCTCGATCAGGGCGTACGTCTGGTTGCCTTCCTCATCCCTGGCTCCGCTGCAGACCAGACCGGCGAACTCGGCGTGGATCAACATCGCCCCGAGCGCCATCCCCTCGGCCGGCAGGCCATCAGCCCGGAGCCGCTCGCCGATCTGTTCCCGGGGCAAGTGCCGGCCCTCCGACAGCATCCTTAGGATGGCGGCGTCGGCCGTCTCCATCGTCGCCTCCTCCAGGTCCAGGCTGCCTTGCAGTTGGATCAGGCTGAGCCGCGCCCGAGGAGTCGTGAGCTCCAGCAACCAGACGAGATCCTCGCCGCGGACGAAGTGCCATGTGGGACGCAGCACGTGGGTGCGAACGATCTCGCCATTATCGAAGGCCAGACCAAACCCGTCCTCGGTCGGTTGCCCGGTCCGTTCGGCCAGCGCCCAGATGGTCTGAGAGAAGTTCTCGGCCTGCACCCCCAGCAGATCCTCGACGGCCGCCTGGGGCGTGGGATGGACGGCATCGGCCAGGCGCTGCCTGGTCAGCCGCCAGCGGGCAATTGTTCGGTCATCCATAGGCCTCGTGCACGCGGTTCGCGTCTGTCGTCGCCGGAGACGAAGACTACCCAGGACTTGGGAAAGACCACCGCCGCCCGGGAAGTGGATCCGTATCGACGACAGCGTCGTGATTCTTGTCGGCGGGTGCAGAACGGGCCTGTCGGGCTACCTCAATATCCCTCTTCGGGAGTCTCGGTGTACCGGCGGTCGGCCGAGCCTTCCAACGCTCCCGAACCCAGCGCCCGGATGCAGCTCAGGAGGCCATCTGCGGCACCGTCGACGGGGAGCGGGTCGAATCGCCGTACCACCTCGCCGTCGGCGGTGGCCACCACCCCGAGCCGGCACAGATCGCCGCTCTCGTTCTCGGCCCCGTAGTCGCGAAACATGGCGCCGCTGGCGTCGGCCAAGATGGGCATGGCGGTCCCCTCCGCCTCGGCGAAGTCCCGCGCCTCGCGGGCGGTCACCTTGGCCACGGCCAGGATCTGGGACCGTTCCGAGCCGAAATCGGCCAGACGCTGGTCCAGGGCCTTGAGCAGGTCACGGTCCTGTTCGAGTCCCTCCAGGAACACGATCGCCATCGGCACCTTGCCCCGAAACGAATCCAGTGAGAGGGTCTGCCCCGTACTGGCCGCCAGACTGAAGTCGGGAATTGTCTCGGTGGTGGGATCACTCATGCTGTCCCCCTACCCCGCCCGCCCGGGGAAGAAACAGACGTCTCATCGACCTTTTCGCGCCCGAATTGCGCGCCATGGCGCGCAATTCGGGCGCGAAAACCTCAGGGGCTTGCTCGATTTGGCCCGTACGTGGCTCTATTCCTGGGGCGGCCCGAGCGGGGCGAACAGGTCGACGGGGTTGCCGTCGGGATCGTTGACCGTGGCATAGCGCTGGCCCCAGGGAGCGTCGAATGGTTCGACGTGCGAGGCCCCTCCCGCCTCCACGAGTTCCCCGTGCAGTCTGTCCACATCGGCCGGACCGTCGCACAGGAAGGCCGTCGCCACCCGGGGCGAACCGCCGGTTTGCGGTGACCAGTCCGAGAACGACATCACCGTCTCCTCAGTGTCGAGCATGAACCGGACGCCCCCCGTTGTGGCAGCCTCGGTGTGGGGTTGGTCCTCGGCTCCCGGCTCGAACTCCAGCCCCAGCCGGCGGTAGAAGGCGACCGCCCGCGCCATGTCGAAGACCACTACACCCAGTGCATCGAGACGCGCCACGCCTTCGAGCCTATTCGCCTTGCCACCAGCGCGTAGAGGGCAGCGGATTCATCACCGGCATCCCGCTCATCCGCCCGGCCAGTCTGGTCCGAACCAGGGCCATGGCCGTGACCCACTCCCTCCGCTCCCCCGCTCGGCCGGGGCTCCGGTCCCTGCTCGACATGATCGCCTCCTCGGCTTCCGTACTTGCGCCGCTCCAGCAGTTCGCGACGCTTCAAGAAGCTGCGTCCGAGACACGACCGGACGTGGCCGTGGCGCTGCTGGAGCCAGCCATCGAACGCCACCGAACCGACCCCCTGGCCGCCTATCTGGCCGTACATGCCCTGGGAGCGGTACGGGCCCCGGAGGCAGGCGCGACACTGGTCCGCTGGCTCCAGGCGGGAGATCCGGGCCTCCAGGAACAAGCGGCCTGGGCGCTGATGAACCACGAGCCCGCAGCCCCCGCCGTTCCTCGCCTTCTCGAGCTGGCGTCACAGGGCGGCTTCACCCAGATGCTGGCCGACCTGACCCTGGAGACGTGGGCCTCGAGCCAGCCGACCCTGACCGACCTACCGCGGGGCGCGGAACGCGACGAGATTTCGCTCCTCAAGCCCCGGAACCCCACCCGCCCGATGCCATCACGCCCCTGGCCGGGCCTCCGGATCGCCCAGGTGCTGATGCAGGGGAGGATCGACGGCGACCTCACCGCCGGAGGCTCGGGGGACGGAGGGGGGCTGGCGACGCTCCAGGTGGGTCTGACCCGCCGGCTCGCCAGCCACCATGAGGTCGGCGAGGCGTTCTTGCTCACCCGGGCGATCGAAGAGGAAGGACCACGCTTCGCCGCCCCGCGTGAGACGATCGGGCCGGGAGCCGCCATCGTCCGCTTCGGATTCGGCCCCGAGGGTTACGTACCCACGGCCGACATGTGGCCGTACCGGCCGGAGCTGGAAGCGCACCTACGCCGGTTCCTCACCCGCGAAGGCCCCTTCGATGCCCTCCACCTCCGTTTCGCCGACGTCGGCACCTTCGCCGCCGCCCGGGTCGCCCACGACCTGGAGATCCCGATCTTCTTCACCCTGGCTCCCGATCCCCATGCACTCATCGATCGCGCCGAGACCGAGGGCACTCTGACCAGGGCCAACTTCGGCCACGCCGATCGGGAGCAGCACCTGATGTTCCGCACCTGGCTCGTGGACTGGATGCTCGACTACGCCCGGCGCCTAGTCCTTCTCCCCCGGAGCGGCCATGTGGAACAATTCCAGCGCTTGATGGGAATCGACGTCACCGAACGACCGGACCGCTATGCGGTCATCCCCGAGGGCATCGACACCACCTCGAGATGCGAGACCATGCACACCGAAGGAGACCCGGTGGTCGATGGCCTGCAATCAGCGGTAGGCGCTCTCCCCACCGCACGCCACGGTCTCCCGCTGCTGATCTCCGTGGGTCGCCTGAACCGGGTCAAGGGCTTCGACCGCCTGGTCCGGGCCTGGGCCGGCGACCCCAATCTGAGCGAGCGGTTCAACCTGGTCATCGTCGGCGGCAACCTCGACGACCCCAGCCCCGAGGAAGCGGCCACTCTTGCCTCGATCGAAGCTGCCACACGAGAGGGCGAAGTGGCTCCGATACTGTTCGGCCATCAGCCTCACGACGATGTCGCCCGACTGCTGGCCATCGCCGTAAGAGGTCACGGCGAGCTCATTGCCGGGAACGGCATCTACGCCTGCGCCAGCGAGAAGGAGGAGTTCGGGCTGGCCATTCTGGAGGCTCTGGCAGCCGGACTTCCGGTGATCGCACCAAGAGTCGGAGGCCCGTCGACCTACCTCGACCACATGTTCACGGGATACCTGGCCGACACCACGGACGTCGCCAACCTTCAGCGTGCCCTGGTCTGGTCCGACCGGGTCCGGTTCTCGGAGGTCCGGGCCGACGCCGCCCGCCGTCTCATCCTGGGTCGCTACAGCCTCGACTCGATGGCGGACGAACTGGTATCCCTCTACTCGATCGAGGCACTCAAAGAGTCGGTCGAGTGAAGCGACTGCTGGTAGTCAGTCCCGACTACGCGTCGCACTATCTGCCGATGAGCGCCGTCGCCCATCAACTCGGTGAGTATGGGTACGAGGTGACCGTCGCCACGGGTCCCGGACTCGCCTCACGCGTCCGCGCCGACGGGTTCGGCTATGCCGAGCTGGTCCTGGGTGCCGGTTCCAATCCGGGAGTGATCCGGTCCGAGGACCAGGAGCGCGAGGAGCGCCGGCGCCTGGAGGGGTTCTTCGCTGCCAGTCGTCAGGGAATGGTGGCGACGCTGCGCTACCAGGCGGAACATCGCCTCGACGATCTCCTGTGGGAACCCGGAAGGGTGGCAGCCCGGCTTCGTGTCGTCCTGGTCGAGGTCGGCCCCACCCATGTCCTGGTAGACCAACTGGCGTTCGGGGCTACCGCCGCCCTCCGCGGCCTCGGCCAGCCTTTCATCGCCTTCCATCCCGGCCATCCGTCGGCGCTCGCCGGTGACGCCCCCTACGGAGTCCCTCCTCGCATCCCGACCCGCTTCGAAGGCGAACGCGACGGTCTGGCGGACCTGGAGGTGCTGTGCCGGCTGGTGTCCGCCCGCTTCACCGAGCGATACAACCAGGTGATCCACACCCTTGACCCCGGTGCGCCTCCCGTCGACAACGCCTTCACTGCCACCTCGGAGTCCCTCACCCTGGTCAACTACCCGGAAGAACTCGCCGGTCATTACCGCGGCCCGGCTACGGCTCGAATGATCGGTTGGTCGGTTCCCTCCCACCGGCTGCAGACGACCTTGGACTGGGAGCCACAAGGGCCCGTCATCTACATCTCGCTGGGGAGCTTCTTCTCGGCTCGCGACGACATCCTGCAACGGCTCGTCTCGGCGTTCCGCGACCGCCCCGTGTCGGTGGCCCTCGCCACCGGAGTGACCGATCCGTCACGGCTCGGCTCTCTACCCGACCACTGGTTGGTGGAGACCTACCTTCGCCAGCCGGCCCTCCTGGCTCGAGCCGACCTGGTCATCACCCACGGAGGGAACAACTCGGTCACCGAGGCGCTACGGGCCGGTGTCCCCTTGCTGGTGGGCCCGCTATCGACCGACCAGTTCGCCGGTGCCGCCGATATCGAGGAAGCGGGCCTGGGTATGGCGTTCGACCCCAACCACGACACGCCGGCCGACATCTCCGAGCTCGCCATGACCGTCCTGGAAGGAACCCACCCATCCGTTGCGAGCGCCCTCGGCGAGCGGCTTCGCGATCATTCTGGTCCGGAGATCGCCGCCGAATTGATCGACTCACTGTGACCCGGTTGGCAGTGCTGCACGACCAGGACCCGGCTCCGCTTCGGGCCGGGTCCCTTTCGGTGCTATCACTCCGCCGGTGAACGAAGCGCGATGGCGCCGGACTCCGAACGGCGGCGCCGCAGTGAGAACATCTCGATCCAGCGGAGTCGCCTCGAGCTGATCGGGGCGGGTCGCCGAGCGCGTGCCGCCTCGGCGCGGGTCTGAGCCTCCTCCATCCGGGCCTTACCTACTCCGTATGCGTGATAGGGGAACATGACTCCTCGCCTTCCTGCTCGACCGGAGGACATCGCCGGGACGGAATCGTCCGGGCTAGTTCTCCGTCTCTCATTGGCGATAGTGCCGAAACGACCTTGCAGAGCCCTGTCAGGAGGCGAGGACCCCTAGCGGCGACTCCGCAGGCTGTAGAGAGGAACCGGGCCGTATCCCTTGGCGGCCTGGATGGTGCCGACGTAATTGCACTCGAACGACTTCTCGGCCGCCAGCACGGCAAGGGCAGCGAACGGATGAGTCACATAAACCTCCCCTTCGGGGGTCCGGGGCTCGATGCGGGCTGTCTTGGTGACGCCACTTCCATAGAAGAGACGGACCCCCCCGATCGGGTCCCAACCGTCGAAGACCGGGCCGGCGTGGGCGGCGACCCGCATGCCCCGAATTCCGGGCAAGCCCAGAGAACCGAAGTCGATGGCGCCTACAGCCTGTTGTAGGGCCAGGGCACACTCGGCGGCCGAGCAAATGTCTCCGAACACCAGATGGAGGCCGTCGCCCCATGTCCGTCCCGAAAGCAGCTCCGAGTCGTAGCGTGAGACGACCTTGGCCAGGGAACCCATCACCACATCCTGGAATGTGAGCACCTCGGCGTCGGAGAGGGTCGAAAAGCCGGCGAAGTCGGCGAAGACCAGCCCCCGAATCTGGCGCTTGCCTCTCTGCCCGGAGCCGTTCGACGGAGGGGTCCCGCCCACCTCGATCACGATCGAACGGTTTCCGGTTGCCCGCCAGCGTCCCACATCTACCTCGGTTCCGGCCGCCCCACCGTGAGCCTTGCCGTCCCAGACCGCCACCTGAACGGCCTCGGCCTGGAGAACGTCTGCTCTCACCAGGGCGTCTCCCATCGCCACCTGGGCGCAGAAGTCGAACAGGATCGGATCGTCCAGGTACTCACTGGTCGTGGCAGTCGTCACCGACGACGCCGAAGCTAGGCAGCGTTCGAATCGGGCCACCCACTCACCCCCCGCCGGCTCCACCGAGGCTCGCACGAACTCGTCCCGATCGAAAGGCAGCACCACGTGCAGCTCGACGCCTCGAACCAGCAGCGCCTCTGCCGCCAAGATATCGGCACCGGCCGCCAGAGAGCCGAATCCGATCCCGGCACGCATCTCGTCGAGTGCCGAGCCGAGCTCGGCGGCAACTCGATTCTCCTCGGAGGCGGGGAACCTACCCGGTGCACCCTTCGCCGAAATCCGGTGGCCGACGTAATGAACCACCGCGGCGTTGGCGATGGGGTCCAGGATCCCGGTGTCGATGCCCTGGAGATCGCAGATCAGCCGGAGCTGGCGAAGCGTCGTCGCTCGGGCGGCGGGATCGCCGTCGCCCGCCGACCCGGCCCGCTCCAGCGCTCCCCTCGCCTCATCCTCGAGGCCCAGAACCAGTGCACACTCCGCCCGGGTGGCCGCTCCCCAGTAGGAACCGACCTCCCCGGCTTCCCCATACAGGTCGAGAGCGATCTGACGGGCTCGTTCCTCCTCACCCGAGACCAGCCACATGGTGGCGGCGTTGGTTCCCAGGTAGGCGGAGCCTCGGTCCCGATAGGCGGCCTCGTAGCCGGCGGCGGAACGACGTGCCCACCCCACCCGGTCTTTCTCGTCGCCTCGTTGCGACATGTCCTTGTCGAGCCGGGGGACCAGTGCGGCGATGTCCTCGCTCAGGCTGGCCGGAAGCGTGGACGGGTCCACCGAGTCGAGGCCGAAGGCAGTGAACTTGCGACGGGCCAGTGCGGTGGCGCCGGCCTTGGCAAGAGCAAGCACGGCCAGATAGCGAACCTGGGGATCGGCCTGACCGTGCTCGATCAGCGCCGACGCCGCGTCGTAGGCGCGCAGGTAATCGCCACGCTTGACGAGGTCGCGCAGCTTCGCCGCCGACTCGTCGTGACTGTCGAGGACACTACGTTCGGCGCCCAGCCGTTGGCGGAAGCTTGCCACGCTGTGCACGGAGAGCGTGGTCGGGCTCGAGGCCCGCACCGACGCCGTCCGGGCCGTGCCGAGTAGGGAAGCGAGCTCCCCGAAGTACTGCCCGCGACCGAGTTCGGCAAGAACCTGCTCGCCATCTTCCGCGGTCGTGAAAACCTCGACCGTGCCGTCCTCGATCCAGTACACGGCCCGGGCCGGGGTCCCTTCTTCGACGATGAGGTCGCCGGGCTTGAAACCGACCAGCTGGGCCTCCTCTGACCACTCCCGATCGCGACCGATGAGCGCAGGCGTGGCCAGGCTGGGATCGTGGAGCAGGATTCGCTCCTCGAGGTCGGCCAGTTCCAATGACGGTTCTATCCCCAGCTCCTCCCCCAGGTAGTTCCTGAGCCGGGCGAAGGCACGCAGGGCCTCGGCCTGCCGCCCGCATCTGTACAGGGCGAGCATCAGCAAGTGCCAGAGACGCTCCCGGGTGGGGTGCGCCTCGGCCAATCCGGCCAGTTCACCGACCACAAGGAAATGGTCACCTGCCTGGAGTTCGGCTTCCATCAGCCACTCGACGACGTCGATCCTGTCTTCGTCCAGGGCCCGGGACGCATCCGAGGCGAAGCCGAAGTCGCGTAGGTCGGCGAGGGCAGGTCCCCTCCACTGGGCCAGTGCCTGGCGGAACGCCTCCGCCGCCTGGCCGGGATGGCCGAGCGTGAGCAGCTGCCGTCCCCGTCGGGTGTGCTGGTGGAAACGCACGACGTCGATACTGCCGGTGGGCACGTCGAGCCGGTATCCGCCCGGCACAGTCGCCACCAGATCGGAGCCGATGGCCCGTCGCAGGCGCGACACCACCACCTGCAGATGGGACTCATCCCGCTCTTCGGCCTCCGACCAGAGATCCTCGATCAGCCGGTGGCTGGTCACCGAGCGCGGGAACGAGATAGCAAGATGGGCGAGAAGAGCTCGCTGGCGCTCACCCGGGATCGGGAGTGGGACGCCACCCGGGTTCGAGGTCTCCAGATGGCCCAACAGGCGAATGTCCACAGGAAGATCGACTCTACCGACGGAGGTCTGGGCGGGGCGGGGCTCCATTCTGCCGATGGTGGACGACATGCCTTTCAAATTGCTTGCAACCGCGCCGCCGCGCTGGCCGGGGTAGGTTCGGACCGAGGGCTGCAAGTCCTTTGAAAGGTCGCTTCCGGATGATGCCGGCAGCTTCTTTCTGGGGACCGCAAGAAGAGGAGAACTCGATGGACACTGTGGAGCGGGCTGCCGCGACGGGCGCCCCGGTCTACGACGGGTTCATCTCCTACTCCCACGCTGCCGACGACCTCTGGGCCCCCCGTCTCCAGGCCGCCCTGCAACGCTTCGCCAAACCCTGGTGGAAACGCCGCGCCGTCCGCCTCTTCCGCGACGAATCCTCCCTCTCGGCCAACCCCCACCTGTGGTCCTCCATCACCGAAGCACTCGACACCTCGGGCTGGTTCGTCCTCCTCCTCTCCCCCGACGCCGCTCAATCACCGTGGGTCAACCAGGAGATCGATTACTGGAAAACAAACAAGGACCCCAGCCGCATCCTCCCCGTCGTCACCGACGGCACCTTCACCTGGTCCAACGGAAACATCACCGGCGACGCCGTCCCCGAAGCCCTACAAGGAGTGTTTACAGAAGAACCCCGCTGGGTCGACCTCCGCTTCGCCCGTCATGAGGAGCAGCTCGACCTCAAGAACCCCCGTTTCTCGTCGGCTGTCGCCGACATCGCCGCCGCCCTCCGTGGGATACCCAAAGACGAGCTCGAGTCAGAAGAAGTCAAACAGCACCGCCGCACCATCCGCACCGCCTGGACGGCGGGGGTGGTGGTGATCGCTCTGGGGATCGCCGCCACCCTCGCCGCCGTCCAATCTGCCGCCAACGCCCGTGAAGCCGAAACGCAGCGGCTCGCCGCGGAGATGGAAGCCAACCGGGCCAATGAGGAAGCCGCCCGGGCCGACGCCAGCGCCGAGCTGGAGGCAGCCGCCCGCCAGGAAGCGGACGCAAATGCCGCCGCGGCAGAAGCCAGTTCAGAGGAGGCGGACTTGAACGCACAACTCGCCGCATCCAGAGAGCTGGCGGCGGCGTCGGTAGCCAACCTGGAACGCAACCCGGAACTGTCGACACTACTGGCCCTGACCGCTCTCGACAATGCCCCCGACACCGATGACCCGCCTGTGGAGCTGGTCAACGCCATCTGGCAGGCCGGCAGCTCCAACCGGCTGGTGAACGTCATAGAGACTGGCTACGACGGGGAGGTCAGCCTGTCAGCCGACGGGATGAGACTGGCGGCCACTACGGGCCCCCAGACTCTGGCCATGATCGACGCTCAGACCCACGATGTGCTGTGGGAGTACTCCGAAGAGACGGTCGACAGCTTCGTCTACCCGGTCATGGGACCCGACGGCAGGACCAGCCTGGGCATCTATGACTCCGATGCGGAATGGTTCGGCCCGGTGGATGAGCCCGACGAGCTACCTAGTCGCGTGGTGATCCTCTCTCCCGAAGGCGAGGTCGAGGCAACACTGGAGTTCCCCGAGTGCGCCACCGTCGGCAACGCCGACTGGTCGCCCGACGGCCGCTACCTCGCTGTCGGCACCGGCTTCGACTTCTGCTTTCGCAACGACGCCGACCAGTGGGTAGAGGTCTACGAGACAACCGGCTGGACATCGAAGGCGTTCCTGGCCACCGACGGCGACTTTCCCAATGCTCCCAGCCCCCGGTTCGACGCCAACGGCAGGCTCTACGCGTTGCGGAGCTTTGAAACCAACGTGATCTTCGAGGCTGAGACCTTCGAGATGATCGATCTGTCCGAGGCGTCGGGCGTCGGCGACGTGGCTCCGGACGGCTCCCGCATGTATGGCTTCTACACCGCCCACGGGAACTCCGGCCGGGGCGGGACTCCCTTCAGTGTTCTTGCCTTCGACACTGAAACAGGTGCGCTGGCCGACATCCTCTACACGGGCATCCGCTATCCCAACGTCCCGTTCGGTGTCACCGCCACTGACGACGGCAGGTACGTCATCGTCGCCGCAGGCGGCGCCTCCAGCCACATATACGACCCGCTCACCGGGGAAGAACGCTTCCGGCTACCCACCGGCTCGGTCGACACCGTCGGCTACGACCCCGCTCGTCAGCTCCTATACACGCCGGGGCCTGGAGGCCCCAGAGTGTGGGACCTGGGTAGCTCCAGCGTCGGGGTCACCTCCACGGGCGACTTGGGCAACTACTCGTGGGTGAGTGGCAACAGCTTCGCCCTCGGCGAGAGAATCGGGGCCTTCTGGCAAGCCGACCTCAGCGGGCCTCGATCACAAACAGGCCTGTTCGATCTGGCTACCGGAGAGGTCGTAGGCTCGGTCCCGGATTCGTCGCCGGCGAGAGCGCTCTCCAACGGGAACTTCCTCTTGCAGATCGCCTCCGACGACCAGGATGCGCCAGCCATTTACGACCCCGAGTCGGGGGAGCTAACAGCGTTCCTCGAATGCGACAACGTCGACCCCGTCGCCGGCTGTCTCGATCCCGGCTACAACATCGTCGTCTCCGTCGACGGCGACGAGCTCCTCGCCTATCCCTACGCCTCCGACGACACCCTGGCCGGCGAGGTCCACACCATCGACCCCGACACCGGCGAGGTCCTCCGCACCGACCCCATCCCCGAAGATGAGTTGGTTCGAGCCACCTGGACAGACACGTGGGTGCTCGGCTCCCCCACCACCCGGATCGACTACAGGGTGGTGGACCGGGAGTCGGGCGCATTGTTGTGGGAAGACGAGCTGGGCCACTTCCGCCACGACGTCTCAGCGGAAGGGCGCTGGCTCCTCACGCGGGGGGACCAGGCCTTCCAGTTGGTCGACACCGAAACCTGGTCCGTCGTCTTCGTCGTCGAGGGCTTCGACAACACCCGGGGAAGCGCTTTCAACCGAGACGAGACCCTCCTCGCTGTGTCCGATGTCGACTCTGTGCGGATCATCGACATCGAAACCGGGCTCATCGCCCAACAGGTCCAGCTACCGGGCGTGTCCGACATCTACTTCCTCGACGACGAGACCGTCGTGGTCGGGACAAACAACGGCATTTTCGGGACTGTGTCACTGTCCACCGACGAGCTGGTCGCCCGCGCCAGAGCAGGCCTGCGCCGCACTTTCACTGAGCAGGAGTGCGCCGTCTACCACATCGATCCGTGCCCATCCCTCGACGACATGAGAGACGGCTGATGGACACGGCGGAACGTTCCGTGCCCACTCGGAGCGAACTGGTCTACGACGGGTTCATCTCCTATTCGCATGCCGCCGACGGCCTCCTCGCCCCCAGGTTGCAGTTCGCCTTGCAGCGGTTCGCCAAGCCGTGGTGGAAACGCCGCGCCATCCGCCTCTTCCGAGACGAATCCTCCCTGTCGGCCAACCCCCATCTGTGGTCCTCCATTACCGAAGCGTTGGACTCATCACCCTGGTTCGTGCTGCTGCTGTCCCCCGACGCCGCTCAATCACCGTGGGTCAACCAGGAGATCGATTACTGGAAAACAAACAAGGACCCCAGCCGCATCCTCCCCGTCGTCACCGACGGCACCTTCACCTGGGACGGCACCGACATCACCGGAGACGCCGTCCCCGACGCCCTACAAGGAGTGTTTACAGAAGAACCCCGCTGGGTCGACCTCCGCTTCGCCCGCGGAGAGGACCAACTCGACCTCAAGAACCCCCGCTTCTCCGCCGCCGTCGCCGACATCGCCTCAGCGCTACGAGTCGTCCCCAAAGACGAACTCGAATCCGAAGAAGTCAAACAACACCGCCGCACCATCCGTACCGCCTGGACGGCGGGGGTGGTGGTGATCGCTCTGGGGATCGCCGCCGCCCTAGCCGCCGTCCAAGCCAACCGTCAGGCACAACTCGCACTGGCGCGCGAGCTCGCCGCCTCGGCGGTGAATGTGCTTCAGGACGACCCCGAGCTGGCGATCCTGCTGACCCTCGAAGCGATGGAACGAACACCGGAAGGTATCGACCAGCCCGTGGAGGTGATCAACGCCCTCTGGGAGGCAGTTCAGGAAGACCGCTTGGTCACGGTGATCGACACCGAATCCGGCGGACCGGTTGGGATCGCCCTGTCGACCGACGGGACATTGCTCGCTGTAGCCTCGGTGAACGACTCCACGCTGCGGCTGTACTCGGCGCCGCATGGTGTCGAACTGTGGTCATACACAGAGGACACGACCGATACGTTCGGTCTCTCGTTCTTGAGCCCGGACGGGAAGATGGTTGCAGTCGGGATCTGGGACTCTGCCGGCCACCCGGCCCGGAGCCTGGGTGAGCGTCCGTCGGATGATCTTCCTGGTCGCTTTGTCGTTCTCGACACCACAGACGGCTCGGTCATAGAGACCGTCGAGTACCCCGACTGTGCAGGGGCGACCGCCCAAGGATGGTCATCGCTGGGCACATACTTCGCCGTCTCCAATGTCGACTCCTGCCCCCGGCCGGGCGCTTCCGACGGAGGTTGGGTGGAAATCCTCGACGGCGAGACATTCGAACGTGTCGCTCTGGTCGAGACCCTCGAGGGGGTCGCCCCGTACGCCAGCTTCGATCAGTCCGAGAACCTTTATATCTTCGGAGCCGAGGAGAACCAGGGTGTAGAGATCTACCCTGCGCCGGATTTCCGCTTCAGCCGGGTCGTCGATCAGATAATCGGCGTCGGCAGCGTCAGCCCGGACGGATCAATGGCAGTGTCCTGGACACTTGGGGGAAGTGCCGGACTCTCCCTAGGGAACATCGAAACCGGGCAAGTGACAGACCTGCTCAGACCTAGCCCGAGTCCACCGGGGGGTTTCTACCGGGGACCCCACTTCTCGGCCGACGGGACCCGAGTCCTCATGGGCACGATTGGCGACAACACTTCGGTGTGGGATGTGGGCACCGGCGAGCGGATATTCGACGTGGTAGGCGGACCCGCCACCGCCGCTGCCATGAGCACCGATGGGAAACGGCTCTACACCGGTCACACCAACGGCAGCGTCAAAGTCTGGAATCTCGACCCGGCCGGTGGCTTGGAGTCGGTTGGGGATCTCGGGAGTTACGGCCACATCAACTCCAACACGTTCGCTCTCGGACCCGAGCTGGTCGCGGCGAGCGCCTTCGACCTGTCGGCTTTCGCAGGCGCGATGGTCTTCTTCGACAAGGCGACCGGCGCGCTCCATGGCGATCCAGTCGCCGCCTGGTCACCCGTGTTCTCGGCCGCGCTGGCCAACAACCTATTCGCGCTCCGCAACCAGGAAGGTGTCTGGATCGTCTACGACCCGATGACAGGGGCCCAGACCCATCTGGCGGGCTGTCCCTTGGACCAGAACGGTCAAACATGTACCGACTCCGGCGAACCGGCCCCTCGGATCGACGTCCTGGCGTCCACCGACGGCACGGAACTTGCTTTCAGCATCAACTCCGGCCCAACGGCGAACCAACTCTACGACGGTGCTCCGTTCACCCTGGTCGATCTCGACACCGGCTCCGAGATCGGTCCGCTGGCACCCGGGCGGCTGGACCTGGATGTCCAGGTCTTCTCGGATGAATGGTTGCTCGGCTGGAGCGAGGATGGCGCCACCCACGTCGCCGTGGACCGCATCACCGGAGAGGAATTGGCCCGTCCGGATGTCCCTCCTTTTCAGCGATGGGAAGCCTCTGCGTCCGGCGGGACCATTGCGATTCTGGAGCCCGGGGGCTCCGCGTTGACAATCGTCGACACGAACACCTGGGAGACGAGCAGCGTGGAGTTCAGCCTGGGAAACCCCAGGGGGCTCTCATTCTCTCCCGGTGAGAGGAGGATCGCGCTCGGCGATGAGAACGGTCTTCACATCGCCAGCATCGAGTCGGGCGTGATCGAGCAATCGATTCCCCTGCCCAGCGTATCCGACATCCACTGGTTCGACGCCGACAACGTCCTGGTGGGAGGATCAGCCCTGGGGGGCACCGAAGGCATGTGGTCCAGAGTCCCCCTCAATACCCGCGACCTGATCGCTCTCGCCAAAGACAACCTCACCCGGGGGTTCAGCTCGAAGGAGTGCGCCGCTTACCGGATCGACCCGTGTCCAACTCTCGAGGAGATGAGGGAGGGCTGATGGACACGGTTCAACGCACTTCAATACCTAAGGGAACGGTGTACGACGGGTTCATCTCCTACTCCCATGCCGCCGATGGCCTCTTGGCTCCACGCCTGCAGTCGGCGTTGCAGCGCTTCGCCAAGCCGTGGTGGAAACGGCGCGCAGTGCGGCTGTTTAGGGATGAGTCGTCTCTGTCGGCCAACCCCCACCTGTGGTCATCGATAACGGAGGCGCTGGACACGTCGGGTTGGTTCGTGCTGTTGCTCTCACCCGACGCCGCTGCCTCGCCCTGGGTCAACCAGGAGATCGAACACTGGAAAACCCACCAAGACCCCACCCGCATCCTCCCCGTCCTCACCGACGGAGACTTTTCCTGGGGCGGCACCGACATCACCGGCGACGCCGTCCCCGACACACTCCAAGGAGTGTTCTCAGAAGAGCCCCGCTGGGTCGACCTCCGCTTCGCCCGCGAGGAGGACCAACTCGACCTCAAGAACCCCCGTTTCTCGTCGGCTGTCGCCGACATCGCCTCCGCCCTCCGTGGGGTACCCAAAGACGAACTGGAGTCAGAAGAAGTCAAACAACACCGCCGCACCATCCGCACGGCCTGGGCCGCCGCCGCTCTGGTCGGCGTACTGGGTGTGGCAGCCACGCTGTTCGGATTCCAGTCGGCCGCCAACGCACGGGAAGCCGAAACCCAACGCATCGCCGCCGAAACCGAAGCCGAGCGCGCCGACGCCAATGCCAGGGAAGCGGAGGCTCAACGTCGACTTGCTGATCAACGCGCCGACGAGGCAAAGGAGCGAGAGGAGGAGGCGATCGCACAGGCCGAAATTGCCGAGTCGAGGCGCCTGGTCATGGCTGCGACGCTTGCGATAGAGACGGACCCGGAGCTGGCGATGCTGTTGGCTCTTGAGGCGCAACGGATGACTGACTCGACAGCACTCGAGGCATCGGCGCCGATGAGAGAAGCAGTGAAGGCTCATAGTCTCTTGTGGCGTTTCCCGCTGCCAACAGGGCGTTTCAACTCGGCCGCGCTGTCGCCGGATGCTGCAACGGTCTACTACACGATGGCTGGGGAAAATGTGCTCCGGGCAGTCGATGTTGGCTCGGACGAGATTCTCTGGGAATACTCTGAGTCAACTGGCCCGTCGACGTTCCGAGACGTAAGGATCAGCCCCGACGGTCTCCTGGTTGCCTTGGCGGTGGCCGGAGGCCTCGAGCGACCGGCCCGGGTCCTGTTCTTCGAGCCGCACTCTTCGACCCCTGAGTCCCCGGTGAAGGTGCTGGAGTCGGAAGGATGTCCGAGGATGTCGACCGCCCCTGGCGGATTCTCCGAGCAGGGAAAATACTTCACCGTGACCACCGGCAGCCCCGAATGTGGGTCAGCTCATCCGGAGGCCGATTGGGCTGTTGTCTACGACACATCCAACTGGGAGGAGGTCTTCGCCTACGCAGCCGATGGTTTCACTTCCGAGTCCATCCAGATAGTCGAATCCGCCTCTAGGGCGATCCTGCAACGAGGGAGCCCGCATCGCGCCGAAGGAGGATTCCAGATTGTCGAGGTTCCCGGATGGGATCTGATTGCGGATTTTGAAGGGGACGGGTACGCCGCCGCCGGCCCAACCGGCCAGGTCGTGTTCGATCCGAACCCGGGTAGTGGATGTGCGTGCACACCTAGTCGGTTCCAGGTGATCGATTCCGACCTGAACACGGCGGGATTCTTGGCGCCCCAGGTCCAACCGGGCCAGCTCGAGGGTTCGATTGTGGTGGCGGAGCCGGTCTCCTTCTCGCCTGATGGCTCTCTGATCGTGACGGTCACGCAGAACGAGGACTGGATCTTCAACACCACCGACGGTTCCACCTTCAAACGCATCCCGTCCAACCAACAAACTCTCAGCCACTCCTGGTCATCCGACAGCGCCAAACTCCTCACGACACATGACGATGTCCTACTGCTTTGGGCGGTGCATCCCGATGCTGGCCGTCTGGGGCGGATTAGCGCCTCTTCAGACACCGCCGCATTGGCGATGGAGCTGCTCACCCGAGGATTTACGCCTTTTGAATGTCAAATCCACAGCATTGATCCCTGCCCGACCCTGGAAGAGATGAGGGACGGCTGATGGACACGGCCGAGCGCACGACGGCAGTTGAAACGAAAACTTCCACGCGTCCCTTTCTCCCACGCCGACGGGCTGTTGGCCCCTCGGTTGCAGGCGGCATTGCAGCGGTTCACAAACCGCGGTGGAAGCGCCGGCCGTATGCATGTTCCGAGACGAATCCCCTCTCAGCCAACGCCCACCTGTTGTCGTCCATCACCGACGTTGGATGGGTTGACCTTTGGTTCGTGCTGTTGCTCTCCCCCCAGGCCGCCAAATCGCACCCGGTCAACCATGAATCGAATACGGAAAAGAGATCTGAAGACCTCACCCGCATTGCATCCGAGTGGGACCTAGATGTCTCGGCCCAATGGTTGCTCGGCGTCATGGGCGACGACGACCCACATCCCCCGCGGACCGCACTACCGGCGAGCAACCGGCAGGACTGTCACTTCCCCGGTTTCGGCGATGGTAAGTCTCTGAGCAGGACATGCAGTTCTCGAATCCAACGAAAGCAGATCGGCGATCGTATAACCGGAAACCTGGGGGACGATCAGTGCGGAGTTCAGTCTGGTCCAGCTGTCGACTCCGGCGGGAACCAACACCAATCGAGGTTTTAGCGCTCCGCGGTGAACTTCCACGCGTGAGCGGAGTTGTGGCGTTGGCCACAACTCCGCTCACAGAAGCCTCTCGGCATCAGATCGGGTCATTAACCCCCGATCTTGTGGATCTTGACACCCTGGAACTCCGCCGGGTCACCCTGCGGTACCCCATCGATGACGGTTATGTCGGCCCAGGTGCGGACCTTCCACTGGGTGCCGTCGCCAGCCGTTGCTTTCCCGTTTACGCCGTTGATTACCTCCTGGACGCCGTTGGTCAGGCTGCTGATACGGACCTTGAGGTTGGCGGTACCGGTGGCGAAGGCCTCCGGAGGTGCAATCTGTCCGCTACAGACCCGTTCCACCAGCACCGGCGGCTCGAGAAAGCTCTCGTAGACCCAGATGGGCTGATTCCTGGCATCGACCATCAGATCGACGGAACCGTCGCTTCTCTCGAACACCCGCAGCGGAGCTGTACCGGGATCACCATCGCAGAACGATTCCACCGGTCCTCCCGCGAACACCGACACTCCGGCGTCGAAGTTGGCGTAGAAGAACCCGTACTGCAATTCGCCTTGCACGAACCCCTTTGGCTCCGCCCCCGCCGGTGCCGCGGCGGCCACGATCATGACGACCGCCGTCACCAACATGGTCAATTTACGTCTCACTATTGCTCCCTTCTCTACTCGCAGATGCCCGGTGGCATCTCGGGCTCGTGACGAGGATCGCGGACGGTGGTTTCAAATCTCTTGCAGCCGGCTCGATCCCCTCGACTTGCGGTTCCCTGCTCCGAAAACTAGTTCGGCGCTGGATGCCGACCATTCGCCAGGCAGGCCCTCACGCTCGGCGAGTTACCCGCCAGTGGTGATCAGCCTGGGATCCACACTCCTAAGCCGCCGGCGCGGTGTCAGTCAGCCGCGCGACTACAGACGTAGCCCACACCCGGAGATCGGTAGATCGGCTCGGCCCGCCGGTATCGGGTAAGCAGCCGTCGGCCATTGGCCAGTGCAGCGGCCCGACCAGGGCGTCGTTGGTGGAGCCACCAATGGCACTTAGATGAGCTAGCTGTGCCCTGAGTTCAATGGTCTCAGAAGAGTGATCAAGCATCACACGCGACTCGCCGTCGACGTGGTTTTGACCCAATTTGTGGTCACCAGCTATCGCACAGCTCAATCGACGTAGGGCGCATGCCACCGCAGACTGCTGTCCCGATCGGGCACCCGATACCGGAACTCCGGAGCAACGTCGGCCTTGAGGTCGGCATCAACCGATCCCGACCGGACACCGATCGAGCGGTCATTGCTCTCAAACACCCGCAGCAGTGCCGGGCCCAGATCGGGTTCGAAGGCGTGCGCGACCGATGCTTCCTCGAACACCGCCACTGCCACGTCGAAGCCGGCGTAGAAGACTCCATAGTGCAGGTCATCCTCAACGATACGCCATGGCTCGGCACCCGCCGGCGTCACGGCGCCGAAGATGGCAATCACTGCCAACAACAAGGTTATTTTCTTTCGCATCACCCCTACCTTCTCCACCTACCGACGCCGGTGCGTCTCGACTTCTGACAAGGGTCGCGAACAGACCCTGCAACTCGCTTTCAGGCCACCACGACAACGTTTGCGCCTCCCGATCAACGCCGTCCTCGGATCCCTGGGTCGCGCAGGAGGAGACGAAAGGATCAACTCTGCTGTGCGAGACTCTGAGCGGCAGCATCCCGAGCAGGATCTGCATAGCCGTCGGCGCCGGCAGTACACACCCCGTGCAGTGTGAACGAGCGAACATCCAGCTTCGGCAGGGGCTGGTCAGCTGAGTGCGGCTTCCACCGCCAGGGCAGTGCCATGGGCAGGACTTTCGGCTCTGGCGCAGTGCCAGACCATCCGATACCCACGATGGCGACGGAGAAAGGAGACAAGGTGTCTGCCGAACGGGTCAAGCAGTACCTGCTGGAACACGGCATCCAACATGAGACCGACCAGCACGACCTCGCCTACACCACCAGCGAGGTGGCGGAGGCAGCCGATCTCCCCGGGCATCAGATGGCGAAAGCCGTGATGCTCAAAGCCGACGACCGCCTGGTGATGGCGGTGGTCCCCGGGGACAAGAAGGTCGACCTGGAGAAGGCCGCCGCAGTCCTGGAGACAACTGATGTAGGACTCGCCGACGAGAAGGAGTTCGCCCCACTCTTTCCCGACTGCGAACCCGGGGCGGAGCCCCCCTTCGGGGCTCTCTACGGCGTGCCCGCCCTCGTCGACACGGGTCTCGACAGTCCCCGGATCACGTTCAACGCCGGTACCCACACCGAAACCCTGACCATTGCCCTCGACGACTACCTGGAACTCACCAATCCCAAGCGGACCGACCTGAGCCTCTAGCCGATCGGCGGTTCGCCTTCCGGGTCGGGGCCGCGGACCGTCAGATCCATGGTGGCGGAGGCGATCTCGATTCCCTCCGCCTCCAGGCGGTCGACCACCCGGCGCGTCATCTCGTCCTTGAGCGAGCGCGCCGACCGGATGGGAACGACGAAGCGGGCCGCCAACTCCATCCAGTTGTCCGTGGCCCGGGCGAAGACCCGGTGCTCGAGTTCGGTCTCGGGCACCGGGAAGCGGCGACGCATCTGGGTCATGCCCGCCCCGGCACCCTCGATCCGTGAGACCCGCACCGCCTCGGCCAACAGGATCGCCTCGGCCCGCCTCCAGTCAGAACCGTACGGAATCGGGAGTGTGAGCTCCTCCCAGATGAACTCGAACAACGAGCTGTAGTTGTATACCGGCTCGGTGAAGGTGGCCTTGTTCGAGACGGACACCACCCGGCCGGTGTGCTGGCGGCCCCGGACCCAGGTCTTTTCGTCGGTGGCCGAGCCGATCTCCATCAGGCGGGTCCGGAGGGGAGTGATATCGATCACGTCGCCGTGGACCCCGCCCATCTGGATCCTGTCCCCCACCCGAAAGATCCTTCCGGTCTGGATGTTGACGAACCCGGCCAGCGCTCCGATCGCCTCCTGCATGGCGAAGGCCACGCCGGCGGCGGTAAGCCCGATCACGGTCGCCACCTGACCCCCGAAGGGACGCCAGTAGACGGCGAGGGCGATCACGGTCAGGACGCCAATCCCGTAGCGAACGGCCTTGCGAGCGTAGTAGCGGCCCTCGGCATCCGCCGCCCGCCGCATGAAGAGCCGGGAGAGGAAGACCGCCAGTGCCCAGCCGATCACGACGATGACCACCGTGGTGACGGTCCGCCCCAGGGCGGACTCGTTGTCGGTCAGGAGATCCCACACGCCTTCGAGAGTCACCCCAGCAACTGTAGGGGTGAGGGTGCCCCCAGACTCAGCGCTCGGGTCCCCGCGTTCCGGCCGCAGCCCCCTAGGCGAGAACCCCTGAACCCTTCGGCGCCCTGTTTCGTATAGCCAGGAGACACGGTGACCGCGAGCGAAGAGGAGTCTCAGAGATGAAGCGCGTCATCACCATGTGCGGGGCACTGATCCTGGTTGTCGCCGCCTGCGGAGGTGCCGACACCACCGCCACCACCGCCCCTCCGGGCACCACCGAGCCGACCACGGCCACCACCGCACCGGCGGCGACCACCGTGCCGGCAGAAACCACGGCGCCCGAGGCGGCGGGACCGGCCACCTCTCCCGCCGAGGTCACGTTCGAGGAACAGGAGTCGGACGGGACCGAGATCGTGATCGCTTCCGTGACCCTGCCCAGTCCCGGTTTCATCGCCGTGCACGGCAACGACGGCGGCGCCCCCGGTCCGGTCGTAGGTCACTCCGACCTCCTGCCTGCCGGCACCTCCACCGATGTGACGGTGACGCTGGATACGCCCCTCGAGTCGACCGACCTGCTCTTCCCCATGGCGCACATCGACATGAACGAGAACGGCGATTACGAGTTCATGCCCCCCGACGAGGTGACCGACGGTCCCGCCTCCACCTCCACCGGTGATGTGGCCGTGGTCGGCGCCGAGGTGACGGTGTCGGGTTCGAGCGCCATGTCCTCTTCACTCGAAGTGGGCTCGTCCGATCTCGGCGAGTTCCTGGTCGACGGTGACGGAAACACGCTGTACGTCTTCATCCCCGATGCTCAGGGAGACAGCACCTGTTACGACGACTGCGAGACCAACTGGCCGCCTCTCACCGACGGGGCGGAGGCGGGAGCGGGCGTCGATGCCGAACTGATCGGGTCGACCACCCGCACCGACGGAAGCGACCAGGTCACCTACGACGGCCGGCCCCTGTACTACTTCGCCGGCGACGCCGCCCCCGGCGACACCACCGGCCAGGGCATCAACGACGTCTGGTTCGTGGTCTCTCCCGCCGGGGAACCGATCCGCTAGCCACCCCCCCCTCCTCGCGCGTCATGCCGCCACTCGAGTGGCGGCATGTCGCGGGAGAAATCGTATCCGTTCGTCGAGCCCCGCTCGAAGGGGGTGTCACTGCTCATCGGTCATACCTATGGCCATTGCCTGCTTCGGTACGCCAAGAGGTATCGGATGACGCCGTCAACCGTTTTGTGGGTCGGGAATGGCACCTGCGACGCCATTCCCGACCCACAGAAGGGATTTGGGGCCGCGAGACCAGGCCAGGACCCGAAGGGCACGGAGCGTGTTCCAGCGGCTCGGTTTGCCTGGTCCCTCCTCCATCTCGAAGTGCTCCCGACCCGGGTGACGGTTCTGCAACGGCCAGCGCCCGTCCTTTCGCCATTTGGCTTCGACCACCGACACGGCCTCATTGGCCCGAGGGTCTGGATCCATCCCGGCGGCACAGAAATAGTCGAGGGCACGCAGGACGTCATAGAACCAGCGCGGGGGAAACGACATCAGCAGCCAGCGCCGGTTGACCAGTTCCCCCGTCCGGAGCGAGTACATGAGCCGCCGGTCCAACAGGTACTCGTGGGCCCGATGGCGGGCGTACTCCAGTTCGGAGGCGCCACCCACCGCCCTCTCGTATTCCAGCAGGCCCTCGAGAGCCAAAATCGTGGTGTGGAACGACGATCGGTCCGAGCCAACGTCACAATTCCAGCCACCGTCGGCCCGCTGATTCGCCAGCAACAGTTCGGGCTGGGGAAGGTCATCCGGGTCGTCGAGGAAGTATGCGCCGAGGGCCAGCACCATCGAGGCGATGCACATCTCGTTCACATAGGTGAAGTAGGGCCGGTCCTTCCCACCCATGGCCACCTGCCGGCGGACCCGGTCGGTCGCCCCAGTCATCGCCGGATGGGTCGGGTCGATGCCGAGATGTCGCAGAAGCAGGAGCGTGTAGGTGGTGGAGATCCACTTGGGCGAATAGGCTCCCCCGCCCCAGCGCCCGTCGTCGGCCTGCAACCCCAGCAGTCGGGCGCCCCAGCCTTCCTCTGCCACCCTCGATCGCTCGGCGGCGACCTCCGCCTCCGGCGCGCCGATCAGGTCTCGCATCACCTGCCAGCGGATGGCCGGATCACTGTCCATGAGCCATTCGACGAGCGATTCCACGGACTCCTCCTTGGAGTCCCAGGGTACGCACACCCCGCCCGAAGAGCGGTCCGGCACCGATCAGCCGTTTTGTGGGTCTGGAGTGACAGCCGCGGCGCCATTTCCGACCCACAGAAAGGGTCAGTCCGGCCGAGGGCCCAGCTCCTGCTCGGCGGCTTCGACCGATTGTTTCAGCTCCACGAAGAGAACGTGGGTCTCGGTGGAGCCGATGTTGTGGCCCGCGTGTTCCTGAGCAGGCAACCAGGAGACGGTCCCCGTCTCGATCTCGACTTCGCGTTGCGCGTCGCCGGCGATGAGACGGCGTTCGAACGAGCTCAGGGTGTACATCACACTGTCGGGATGCTGGTGAGGAGTGGTCTGATCCCCCGGCCGATCCCGATACTCGAGCACCCGCACGCGGTCGTTCTCGAACAGCACCCGGTAGAGGTCGGGGTTGGTGGTGACAGGATCGAGTTCCATGACCGCCATTATTCACTGTCGTCGGTGGTGGATGCTGCTCAAACCGACCGGTCCTCCACCCATCCCATCTCGTCCCGGCGCAGGTCCGCGAGTCCACCGGGGCCTGATCCGCGGCTCGCCTCGACCCGGAGCCGCGATCGACGCTCCCTCGGCCGCCTCCGAGCACGGAGCGAGTTCATCGTCTGGCTCCGTGCCCTCCGAGTCGACTCGAGGTGGCGTCACCGCTGACCGTGACATGGCAGAGTGGACCATCTCATAGAAGTCGAGTCATGCACGTAGACGTTGTCACCTCGATACAGATCGATCGTCCCCGGGACGACGTCGCCGCATATGCCGCCGACCCCAACAACGCCACGGCGTGGTACAGCAACATACGCGCGGTCGAGTGGAAGTCGCCTCGCCCCTTGACGGTGGGAAGCCGCCTCGGCTTCGTCGCCGGCTTTCTCGGTCGCCGCCTCGAGTACACCTACGAGGTCCGGGAGTGGATTCCTCGCGAGCGCATGATGATGGCGACCAGCGACGGACCCTATGCCATGGAGACGACATATCGCTGGGAGGACTCGCCCACAGGCGGCACTGTCATGACGCTCCGTAACCGGGGGACGCCGTCGGGCTTCTCGAATCTCACGGCCCCGGTTTTGGCAGCAGCCATGCGCCGAGCCAACCGCAAGGATCTAAACCGCCTCAAGGCTCTCCTCGAGTCGGCCGGGTAGGCCGGGCTTTGCGCCATCGCGCCTTTGCGTCGCTGACCGGCGCCCACCATGAGGACAGGGCCCACCGTCACGATTCCGCCGTCATCCCCACCCCCGTGATCGGAACCTTCCCAAGGCCGACTACGCCTTCAATCACACGCGTCTCTCTCGGGGATGGGTCTCGGCCATCCGCAGCGACACATCGATGCCCGACGCAGCCGTAATGGCAGCGACCACGACGATGGCCACCGTCAGCGAGTAGATGTCGGCCAGAACGCCTGCCAGGACGGCTCCGATCGCGAAACCCGTGTCACGCCACAGCCGGTAGACGCCGACGGCAGCCCCCCGCCAGTTGGGGTGAGCGACGTCGCCGACGGCGGCGATCAGCGTGGGATAGGCCATGGCCGTTCCCGCTCCGAACAGGGCACTTCCGAGCGCCCATACCCCGAAGGCGTCACCAGCGGCGATGACCAGGAGGCCGGCCGCCTCGATGAGCTGGCCTCCGGCGATGAGCCACTTGCGCCCCACCCGGTCGGACAGCGCCCCCGTGAACAACTGTCCGATGCCCCACACTCCGGGTGCAATCGCCACCAGCACCCCAACCGACCCGATATCGAGACCGCCTGCGGCGAAGAACAGGGGGAAGAGTCCCCAGGCCATCCCTTCGTTGAGGTTATTGACCAATCCCGCCTGGGATGCCGCCGACAGGGAGCGGTTGCGCCAGGTGGTCAGAGAAAACACCTGGCCGGCGGTCAGGTCGTGCTCCGAGTCGTGCTCGTGGTTGGCCACTTCGTGGGCGACATGACCGGCCGTCTCCCGCACGAACAAAAGCGAAAGACCCAGGCCGAGACCGGCCAAGGCCAGCCCGAGGAAGAAGGGAGCGGGTCGAAGGCCTGCCGCCCCGGCAATCCATCCAGTCCCCCACGCCGCCAGGGCCACGGCGCCGTATCCCGCCGCCTCGTTGAAGCCCATCGCCGTGCCACGCCGGCGGGGCCCGACCAGGTCGATCTTCATGATCACCGTCACGGACCAGGCGAGTCCCTGGTTGATCCCGAGGAGCACGTTGGCGGCCACGACCCAACCCCAGGTGGGAGCAAAGATCAGCATCAATGGAACCGGGATCCCGAACAGCCATCCGGCCAGGAGCACCGGTTTGCGACCGAAGCGGTCGGCGAGGGTCCCGGCGAAGTAGTTGGCGACCGCCTTGGTGAGCCCGAAGGCGGCGATGAACGTGAGCATGGCGGTGTAGCCGGGGAGGGCGAACTCGCGCTCGGCAAGCAGGGGAAGAACCGTCCGTTCCTGTCCGACCAGTCCCCCCACCAGTGCATTCACCCCCACCAGGAGAACGAACTGAGGCAGGTTCTCCCTCAGGCCCAAACGCACCGGCCCTGAGGCCGCTCCAGGCCCATCCCCTATCCGACCCACGGCCGCTCCTCAAACGCTCGCTTGAATAGAGTCTGGCGCCTGGGCGGGCTCGGATCAAATCTATGTTTGAATAGGCTCTGACGCTCCGGAAGGATCGGATTGACTGCAGCCGCTCGCCGCCAGGCCAAAGACGCCCTCTACGCGGGCTTCGCCACCATTGCCTCGGCCCTGGGTTCAGGACGTCGAGTCGAGATCGTCGAGGTGCTCGCCCAGGGTGAGCGCAGCGTCGAGGAGATTGGCGACGAGCTCGAACAATCCGTCGCCAATACCTCCCACCACCTCCGCACCCTGGCCCGGGCGGGTCTCGTCACCACCCGCCGCCAGGGCACCCACGTCCACTATCGGCTGGCATCCGAGAGTGTCCTGGAAGCATGGCTCGCCCTCCGCCACCTGGCGACGGAACGGCTCGACGACATCGAACGTCTGTCGCGGGACTACCTGGGCAACCGCGATGGCATCGACGTGATCGACCGGGCCGAGCTCAGTCAGCGGCTCGAACGCGGCGACCTGGTTCTGCTCGACGTCCGCCCCGCGGCCGAGTTCGCCGCCGGGCACATCCCCGGCGCCGTGTCGCTACCGCCCGATCGCCTCGATCGGATCGACGAACTGGTGGGCGACATACCTCCGGACCTGGAGATCGCCGCCTACTGCCGGGGCCCGTACTGCGTGTATGCCGACGACGCCGTCCGCCGGCTCACGGCCCGGGGACGCCGGGCCATGCGCCTGGAAGACGGCTTCCCCGAGTGGCGCATAGACGGGGGCGCCGTCCAGAAATAGGGGGAGACGCAGGACTCCCAAACGGCGCGAGGGCTAGACGGGCGGTCGAGCCCTTCGCAGGCGCTTGTGGATCTCCATCGCCAGGAGGATGGAGGTCGCCACCACGACGATGCGAATCCATGCCCCCGGGGTGATAGGTTCGACGCGGAGCAGGAACTGGGTCGGGGGGAAATACAGCGCCGCCACGTGAATTCCTAGGGCGGCTGTGGTAGATGCGAGTAGAAGCCGGTTAGAGAACGGGTTGACCCGGAAAACCGACTGGCTCTCGGAGCGAGCGTTGCCCGCCTGAAACACCTGGTAGACGACCATTGTGGTCAGGGCGACGGTCTGCGCTTGGCTCAGCGATCCGCTCGCATCCAGCTCCCAGCGGAAGAGGGTTAGGGTGCCGGCAGCCATCACGAGTCCGGCGACGACCACCCGCTCCCACATCTTTCGATCCAGAACCCCCCCGCCTCGACGGCGCGGTTGCCGCAACAGCACGTTCTTCTCGGCGGGCTCGAAAGCCAGGGCGATGTCCTGAATGCCGTTGGTGACCAGGTTCAGCCACAGGAGCTGGGCGGGAAGGAATACGAGGGGCCACTGGAGCCAGACGGCGACGAGAATTGCTGCAATCTCGGCTGCTCCCGTCGAGACCAGGAAAAACGTCACCTTGCGGATGTTGTCGAAGGTGACCCGCCCCTCTTCGACGGCGCTGACGATTGTGACGAAGTTGTCATCGGCCAGAACCATGTCCGAAGCCTCGCGGGCCACATCGGTGCCCTTCTCCCCCATCGCCACACCGATCTGGGCCGCCTTGAGCGCCGGGGCGTCGTTGACGCCGTCCCCGGTGACCGCCACTACCTCGCCGCTCTGCTTGAAAAGGTCGACGATCCGCAACTTGTCCTCCGGGGACACACGGGCGAATACCGACACCCCCTGAAGCCTTCGAGTGAGCTCAGCGTCATCCATCTCCGCCATTTCGGCCCCCGTGATGACACCGCGTTTCTCAGGACCGATGCCGAGTTCGTCGGCAATGGTCGCCGCCGTGATGGCGTGATCACCGGTGATCATCACCACACGAATGCCCGCTTTCTGGCAGGCAGCGACGGCCTCTTTCACGCCGGGTCGGGGCGGATCGATCATCCCCTGCATTCCGACGAAGACGAGTTCGCCCGGCTCACGGAACTGGCCCGCGTCGGGCAGATCGTTGGGTAGCTCGCGATAGGCGAAGGCGAGAACACGCCGACCGCGTTCGGCGAGGTCCACCGCCGCCGAGTGGACCAGCTCTCTGTCGACCGGAACGTTCCCGCCGTCCTCCATCATCGCGGAGCACATCTCGACGACGCGCTCAGGTGCCCCCTTCACGAAAACCCGGTGGCCCGAGGCCGACTCACGTACGCTGGCCGAGTACTGGCGTTCGGGTTCGAATGGGATCTCCGCGAACACCGGATGGGCCAGGCGCGCCTCGCGGAGGTCGATGCCGCCGGCCGTCGCCGAGTACAGGAGAGCAATCTCGGTTGGGTCTCCCGTCGCCACCATCTCCCCTTCACGCATGTGGATGTCCGCCTCGTTGGTCAATGCCCCGGTCAGGAGCGTGATGTCCAGCGCTCGATGATCTTCCACATCGACGGTTCCCTCCCCATCCATCACTCGGGCGGTCGCCCCGTCACCGGCGATCTCGAATCGGCCTCGAGCGGTCCAGACCTCCTGCACGGACATTCGGTTCATGGTGAGGGTCCCGGTCTTGTCCGAGCCGATCACGGTGGTGCTGCCGAGCGTCTCAACCGCCGGCAGGCGACGCACGATCGCCTTTCGGCGTGCCATACGGCTGACCCCGACCGCCAGTGTGATAGTCACCGCCACCGGGAGGCCTTCGGGCACGGCCGAAACCGCCACTGCCACCGCTACGAGGAACATCTCTTGGATGGGGGTCTTCAAAATCAAGCCACTGATGAAGACCACCACGGCCGCCACCCCCACCGCCACGCCGATGATCTTGGCGAATCGGTCCATGCGCCGCTGAAGCGGTGTTTCGGTCACTCCCTCGGCCCGCACCAGTCCGGCTATCGAACCCAGCTCGGTCGAGTTGCCCGTAGCGACCACCACGCCCACCCCCCGGCCCGACGTCACGATCGCCCCGGTGTAGACCATGGACGCCCGCTCGGAAAGACCAGCATCGGCCGACACCGGATCCACACCCTTCGAAACCGGTACCGACTCCCCCGTAAGCAGCGACTCGTCGGCTCGCAAGGCGGACGTGGAGGTGAGCCGTAGGTCGGCCGGGGCTCTGACCCCGGACTCCAGGAGCACGGCGTCACCGACCACGAGACCCCGGCTGTCGATCTCTTGATCCTCACCGTCACGGATCACCCTCGCGACAGGGACCACGAGCTGCATGAGTGCCCGCACCGCTCCCTCCGCCTTTCGTTCCTGGAAGAAGCCGATCACGGCGTTCAGCAGGAGCACCATACCGATGACCACCACGTCGAGGTACTCGGCGAGCAGGACGGTCACCACCATGGCCGCCAGCAGGATGAGGATAAGGGGGCTGCGGAATTGACGCAGGAACACGATCAGTGCCGAGGGAGGTGGCTCTTCCTCGAGCTGATTGGGGCCGTGCAGCCTGAGTCGGGCGGCCGCCTCAGCGGCGCTCAGCCCGCGTGAGCTGGTTCCGAGACGATCCTCGACCTCGGGAACCTCCATCGCATGCCAGTTCTCGGTGTCGTCAGTCGGGAGGTCACCATTGCGATCAGCGGGGGGATCAACTGCCACGTTCCCTTTCTAGCAGCCACCGGGTGGGACGCTTGCCGGTAGTCTCGCCGCACGATCTCACCGACCGACCGACCACCGACTCGTCGACGGAAGCACCACGTCGCCGTAGCCATTGGCGCGGGCCTCTCGCAGTCGCAACTCGAAGAGGACGTAGCGATCGGCGGGCGAGTAACCGGCTGCCTCTACCCCGTCCGCCCTTATTGCGGACGACTCGACGGCCACGCCGTGCCCATTCATCCAGAACTCGCCACCGGTGCCCTCGTTGTCGGGGACGCCGCTGTGCAGGGCGAACCATCGCCGCTCGAGCAGATCCTTCCGTTTGGGTGAGGTCGGCTCCATGAAAAGGAAGAGGCCGAGCGTGGTGAAGATCGGCGTGACCGGATGCACCCGGGGCCTCCCCGATCGACGCACGGTGGCCAGGTAGGCCGGCCCCGCTGTCAGCCGACCCGCTCCGAACCGGGCCAGCTCCGGCTCCCGGGCGGCGAACTCGCCCCAGCTCACCGCCGGGGCGGCGATCGAATCGACTCCGGGCTTCCCGGCGCTGTCGCCGGGAAGCTCAGGCACCGACATATGCGGCCAGATGCTCGCCGGTCAGCGTGGAGCCGTCGGCGACGAGTTCTGCGGGAGTGCCTTCGAACACGATCCGTCCGCCGTCGTGGCCGGCCCCGGGACCGAGGTCGATGACCCAGTCGGCGTGGGCCATCACTCCCTGGTTGTGCTCGATGACGATCACCGACTTTCCCGCCTCCACCAGGCGGTCCAACAACCCGAGCAGATTTTCAACGTCGGCCAAGTGGAGGCCGGTGGTCGGCTCGTCGAGAACGTAGATGCCTCCCTTCTCGCC
>DATHVR010000114.1:0-51853 GCA_035461175.1 Acidimicrobiia bacterium
CGGCCTCCCGGCACCGGGCCCGGATGTGGTCGACGTCGTAGACGAACAGGGGAGTGCCGTACTCCTCGGCCAGAGTGGCCACCTCGCACCCGGCGACGAACAGGCTCCCATCCTGGATTCGGGCATTGTCGGAAAGGAGACGCGTGGGGATGGGATCCGTTGCGCTCAAAGGCGGTCGATTCCCTCGAGGGAGTCGGGGTTCTCGAGGCTGGAGACGTCTCCGACGTCCTTGCCCAGCGCGATGGCGCGCACCACCCGGCGCATGATCTTGGCAGATCGGGTCCGGGGCAGGTCGGCTACGAGTTGCACGCTGGAGGGGCGAAACGCCTTCCCCAGGGCGTCCGCCACAGCGGCCGACACCGCCTCGGCCAATGCCGGGGTCCGCTCGTGGCCGGGGGCGGGGACGGCGAAGATCGCCACCGACTCGCCCTTGACCGGGTCGGGCACACCGACCGCGGCCGCCATCACGATCTCGTCCATCGCCACCACCGCCGACTCGATCTCGGCCGGCCCAACCCGCTTGCCGGCGATGTTGAGGGTGTCGTCGGAGCGGCCGTGGAGATACCAGAAGCCGTCCTCGTCGATCGAGGCCCAGTCCCCGTGCACCCAGACCCCGGGGAAGCGGTCCCAGTAGGTGGCCAGGTAGCGGTCGGGTTCCTTCCAGAAGCCCCGGGTCATGCCCGGCCACGGGGAGCGGATCACCAGCTCGCCCACCTCGCCGCGCATCGGGTTACCCCCTTGGTCGACGACGTCCGCCTCCATTCCCAGGCAGGGGCCTCCTAGGGCGGTGGGCTTGATTCCCTGCAGGAGATTGACCGAGAGAATCCCGGCTCCGATCTCTGTCCCGCCCGACAGGTTGACGATCGGAATCAGTTCGTCGCCCACCTCACGGAACAGCCACCACCATGGATCGGGATTCCACGGCTCGCCGGTGGAGCCGAAAGCCAGCAGCGAAGACAGATCGTGACGTCGGGCGAGTTCGGCGCCGTGGGGCTGGAGGGCCCGCACCAGGGTGGGCGAGAGGCCGAGGTGGGTGATGCGGTGCTTGGCGACGATCTCCCAGAGCCGGTCCGGGCCGGGGTGGTCGGGGGCTCCGTCGTAGGCGACGATTGAGGCCCCGTTCGCCAGACCGGCCACCACCAGAAAGGGGCCCATGATCCAACCCATGTCGGTGGCCCACATCAGCCGGTCACCGGCCGACACGTCCATCTGGAAGGCGCCCTCTTGCGCGATTTTCACCGTGAATCCTCCATGGACGTGCACGGCGCCCTTGGGTCGACCGGTGGTCCCCGACGTGTAGGCCAACAGCACCGGTTGCTCCGAGGGGAGCGGAACGGGACCAAGCGGAGAGGAATCCAGCAAGGACTCCCAGGTAAGGTCCCGTCCGTCGGTCCAGGGAACGTCGCCCCGACCGGCGTAGTCGACCACGACGACGTGGTCGATGCCTTCCCCCGCCTCCGCCACGGCGGAATCGGCCGACTCCTTCATCGTCACCAGGCGGCCCCTCCGCGAGAAGCCGTCCGCGCAGACGAGGACCCGGGGCCGGGGGTCGGCCAGACGGGTGGCCACCGCCTCGGCGGCGTAGCCCGAGAAGATGGGAATGAACACTGCTCCGATGCGGGCAATCGCCAGCAGGGCGATCACGGCCTCCGCCGACATCGGCAGATACACGGCCACGGCGTCGCCGGCCTCCACCCCCAGAGAACGCAGCCCGCCCGCGACCCGGCTCACCCGATCGGCCAGCTCCTGAAAGGTCAGCGACAACGAGCTGCCGTCCTCACGCTCGGCGATGATGGCGGGCGCCGTCGGGGTCGCGGCCGCCCATCGATCGACGCAGGCGGCGGAGAGGTTCAACTCGCCACCTTCGAACCAGGTGGTCCATTCCGGGCCCCGGCTCCGGTCGGCGACCTTCGTATATCGAGTCGAGAAGGGGATGCCCAGGAACTCCACCACCGCGTCCCAGAACCAATCGGGATCCTCCACGGACCTCGAGTACAGATCTTCGTAGCTGGAGATGTCGTGGCGGCGCATGAACTCGGATGTGCGGGCGGCGGCGGCCCGCTCGGGCCCAGGAGTCCATACGATCTGGTCCGGCATCGGCGTTTTCCTCCATCTCTCGGTCGGACAAAGGGTAAGCGGGTGGCAATGACCTCTGGGCACCGGCGTGACTTCTACTCTCTGGCGGACATGACCCGGCCCCGATCGTGAACGAGATTCCGTCCTCATCCCTGCGCCGCGCCTCACTCACGGTGGCCCTCACGCTCCTGGGGGTGCTGGCGGTCGTCTGGTTCTTGATCCAGGTCAAGGTCCTGCTCTACATGATCTTCGTGTCCCTGTTCATCGCCGTCGCCCTCGAGCCGGCCGTGCAGTTCCTGGACAAACGCGGGTGGCGGCGAGGAGCAGCCACCGGCGTGGTGTTCCTGGCGGTGGCGGTGGCCTCGATCGGGCTGGTCGCCTCGGTGGTGCCGGTGGTGATCGGCCAGGCCGCCGGCCTGCTCTCGGACATCCCCGATTATCTGGGAGAAGTCGAGCGGCTGGTAGACGATTGGCTCGAGATCGACCTGCTCACCCCCTCGGCCGAGGAAGAGGTGACCGGGGCCGGGAGTTTGCTCGAACGCCTGGGGACCGGGATCGCCGGGGGGCTGGTGGGCTTCGGATCGACCGTGATCGGGGCCACCTTCCAGGCGTTCACGATCGCCCTGTTCTCCTTCTACATGATCGCCGAGGCGCCCAAACTGCGCCGGACGGTGCTCTCGTTCCTGCCTGCTCGGCGCCAGCGGGAGGCGCTGCGAATATGGGAGATAGCGGTAGAGAAGACCGGCGCCTACGTCTATTCCCGCACGATCCTCGCCATCGTGGGGGCGGCCTTCACCACCGGGTTGCTGTTGGTGCTCGACGTCGACTTTGCCCTGGCGCTGGGCATCTGGGTTGGCTTCCTGGGTCAGTTCGTCCCGATCGTGGGAACCTACCTGGGGGCGGTGCTGCCGATCCTGGTGGCCCTGGCCGACGATCCGATCAAGGCGTTATGGGTGGGTATCGGGCTGGTGGCGTACCAGCAGGTGGAGAATCTCGTGATCGGGCCCCGTATCACCGCTCGCACCATGGCCATCCATCCGGCCGTGTCCGTGGGTGCCATCGTGATGGGGGGGACCATGATGGGCGCCTCGGGTGTGGTTTTGGCCCTGCCCGTCACGGCCATCGTCCAGGCCGTCATCTCCACCACCATCGAACGGCATCAGGTAGTGGACGGCGGCGATGAGGATGCCACCGCCACACGATTCAAGCCCGGTGTCGGCTAGGGCCGAAGGTCCCTGGGGCATCGCTGCAGGTAGTTGCTACGATTCTAGAGCGGGGTCTATGCTCGCCCGCATAGTGTGGGCACAGCCCCGCGAATCGAAACACCCAGAGAAGAGGGAAGAATCGATGACAGCAATGAGAAAGAGGGCGTCCTTTGTGCGTCTCCTGGCTCTGATCGCAGTCCTCTCCCTGGTGGCCGCCGCTTGCACGAGCGACACCACCCCGGAGACCACCGAAGGTGGCACGGACACGACCGCAGCGCCCACGGAGACCACCGAGGCCCCCGATACCACAGACGCGCCGGACGACACCACCGATACGACGGCACCCCCGTCGACCGACGGTGAGGGCGGCGAGTTGGCTGAATACACCATGGGTATATTTGCCGACGTCACCACCGACAACTACTGGAACGCCGCCGACAGCACCGGGGCCACGGTATGGAATGCATACCTGCTGGATCCCACCCGGGCATCTCTGTACACACTGACGTATCCCGGAATCGAGATGAAGAACGCGGTCGCCGCCGACGAGGAGCTCCCCGCTCCCACCCAGGACGGCGACGCATGGGTGGCCGAGGTGACGCTGAAGGAAGCGCAATGGAGCGATGGCACCCCCATCACCGCCAATGATGTTGCCTTCACCTACAACACCGCGGTCGAGTTCGAGCTCGGTGGCAACTGGCCGGACTACGTCGACACCGACGTCATCACCGGCGTCGAGGCCGTCGACGACTCCACCGTGCGTGTCACCTTCAACGCCGAGCCCGGTCTGGCCGTCTGGGGCACCGGTACCGGTGTGCCGTTCATGCCCATCATGCCCGAGAGCTTCTGGGGTCCGGTGGTCGAAGAGGCCCGCGGCTCCGACGACCCGGCCGGCGCTCTGCGCGCCGCCACGGCCGTCGAGGAGCCCGCAGGTGGCGCAACGGTTTTCGTGGAGCGGCAGGAAGGCAGCTTCGCTGCCTCCGCCGCCAACCCGAACTACTACAACCAGGGTGAGACGATCGAGTCCGGTGGCGTCACCTATGAAGACGGGGCCTTTGCCCAGGACTTCCAGTTCAACTTCTACGGTGGCCAGGACCAGGCGGTGCTCGCCCTCGCCGAGGGTGAGACCGACTTCCTGCTCAACCCCCTGGGCATGCAGCGCGGTCTCCAGGACCAGGTTGCCGAAAACCCGGACCTGACCGCCATCGTCAACCCCACCAACGGCTTCCGCTACATGGCCTTCAACCTGACCCGGGCTCCCATGAGCGACCTCGCCTTCCGGCAGGCGCTCGCCGTCGTCACCGACAAGGAGTTCGTGACCCAGAACGTCCTCCAGGGCGTGGCGTACCCCGTGTACACCATGGTTCCCGAGGGCAATGAGGCCTGGTACAACGAAGAGGTCGCGAGTGAGGTCTCCGCCAACCAGATGGCCGAGGCCACGACTGGTGAGCGCGTCCAGCGCGCCGTGGAGATCCTGTCCGAAGCCGGATACACGTGGGAGACCGAGCCTGCGGTCGACGCCGAGAGCGATGCCGTGACCGCCGGTGTGGGTCTGACCGATCCCGACGGCAACGTGATTCCTCGCCTCGAGGTCATCACGCCTACCGCGGCGTACGACCCGCTTCGGGCCGCCTTCGGTACCGCCATCTCGGGCTTCGCCCGTCAGATCGGTATCGACCTGGTGTCCATCCCGACCGAGTTCAACACGATCATCGACCAGGTGTACGTGCCGAATGACGCCGGCGAGCTGGACTACGACATGTTCATCCTCGGCTGGTCGCTGGGGAACCCGGCCCTGCCCACGTTCCACGAGTCCTTCTTCGCCTCGAAGAACCAGACCGTGGTCAACGACGGCAACAACAACACCGGGTATGAGAACGCAGAGTTCGACGCTCTCGTCGAGGAGTTCAACGCCGCCACCACGGTGGAAGAGGCGTATGACCTGATGTGGCAGATGGAGGCCAACCTGGCCGAGAACCTGCCTTACGTCACTCTGTTCGACACCGGAATCCTGGAGTTCTACAACAACCGGGTGGAGTATCCGTTCACGGAGACTCTCTCGGGCCTCCAGTTCCTGTCTGGAATGCAGGCGGGCGTCAAGTCCTCCTGATCCAGTCCTGATCGAGTTGGGGGCGGAGCGATCCGCCCCCAACCCACACTTGGGGCCTGTCCTCCGAACCCGGAGGACAGGCCGCCCGAGTTAGGATCCCACCCAAATGGTCAAATTCCTCGCACGCCGGTTCGCGCAGATGTTCGTCCTTTTCGTCGCGTTCCTGACCATTGTTTTCTTCCTGCTCCACGCCATGCCCGGCGACATCAGCAACCAGTTGATCGGGAATCCCAACATCCCGCCGGAGCAGCGCCAGATCCTCCGGGAGACCCTGGGCCTCGACAAGCCGCTCCCCGAGCAGTACCTCACCTACATAACCAACTTCTTTCGGGGTGAACTCGGCGTCAGCTTCACCCGCTACCCGCAGGATGTCTCCACGGTGATCGGAGCCGCCCTGCCCCGTACCCTCGTTTTGTTCCTGGCCGCCACCCTGTTGGCCTTTTGGCTCGGATTCAAGAGCGGCAAGCTCATCGCCTGGGGCCGCGAGACCGGCACTGAAAAGGCCTTCATCGTCGGTGGTGTCTTCCTCCAAACTGTGTTCTATCCGTGGTTCGCCCTGGTCATGCTGTGGTTCTTCGGCTCGGTGCTGGGGTGGTTCCCGCTGGGCCGGTTCATAGACGCCAACCTGTGGCGGGGCGCTGACTTCAACAGCTCCACCGTGTTCAACCTCCTCATCCTCTCGGCGTTCGTGGCCGTGGCCGTTTACGCGCTGGGACGGGTCGTGTTCAACCGGGTAAGCCCAGATCCGATGCTGCAGGGCCGGATGCGGCGGATCCTGGCGTTCGTCGTCGTGGCGGTCCTCGTCCTCTACTGGTATCTCTCGCCCATGCGCAGCTTCGCCTGGGACATCGTCCATCACACCATGCTCCCCGTGTTCACCCTGGCGGCGGTGGCCTTCGGAGCCACCATGCTGCTCACCAGAAGCGCCATGCTGGAGACGCTGGGCGAGGATTACATCCTCACCGCCCGCGCCAAGGGTCTGCCCGAAAAGGTGATCCGCGATCGACATGCCGCCCGCAACGCCATGCTCCCGGTCACCACCTCACTGGTGCTGTCCCTCGCCTTTGTCATCGGAGGCGGCATCGTCACCGAGAACATCTTTTCGTGGCCGGGGATGGGCTCGCTGCTCCTCGAAGCGGTACAGCGCGAAGACATCCCCCTCGCCATCGGAACTCTCTCCATCGTGGGCGTGTTGGCCCTGGTGGGCCACCTGGTAGCCGACGTGCTGTATACCATCCTCGATCCCCGCATCCGCATCGCATGAAGGGCCTCCGATGAGTGTCGATCTGAGAGAGGAAGAGGGCACCGAGGATCCGACCGGCCTCGGTCCCGTCGAAGTCACTCAGGTGCCGATGTGGCGAATCCGCTGGCGGCTGTTCAGACGCAGCTTTGCCCGCAACTGGTCTCTCTTCAAGGAGAACCGGATGGGCGTGGTGGGCCTGATCATCATCGGGATCTTCGGACTCATGGCCATCTCACATCCGATCCTGATGGCCACGGTCTGGCCCGAGGCGATCTACGACCCGGTCCGGGGCTACGACGCCGTCGAGTCCGTGGTGACGATTGTCGAGGAGGTCACCGACCCGGCCACCGAGATGGCGATCGATGAGGCCCGTTTGCAGCTCAACCCGTTCGTGGACGTCGGTGACACCCTGGTGACCGTGCTCCAGCCCGCCCCGCCCACCACCCAGGGCGATTATCCCCACTACCTGGGTACCGATCCCCAGGGTCGCGATGTCCTGTCCCAGCTCCTGTACTCGACGCGCGCCGCCTTCCTGTTGGGTGCGATTGCCGCCTTCACCACCGTGATCATCGCCACCACGGTCGGGTCGGTGGCAGCCTATTTCGGCGGGTTCATCGACGGCCTGTTCATGCGCTTCGCCGACCTGATCCTTCTCCTGCCGCTGCTACCGGTCCTGTTCGTCGTGGGCCCGCTGTTCGGGCTGACGATGATCAACCTGGGGTTGATCATCGGTGTTCTGAACGGTTTCGGAGGGGTCGCCATCGTGCTGAAGTCCCAGGCGCTGGCGGTGAAAGTGAAACCGTATATCGACGCCGCCAAGGTGGCGGGCGGGGGCAACTATCACGTGATCTTCCGCCATGTGGTTCCCAACGTGCTGCCTCTGAGCTTCCTCTACATGATGTTCGGGGTCACGGAGGCCATCGCCATCGAGTCGACCCTGTCGTTCTTCGGGCTCCTCAACGTGCGCATGACCTGGGGCTTGATGATCAACACCGCCCAGTCGCAGGGCTATCTGCTCAGTGGCATCGACTACTGGTGGCTGCTGTTCCCGGCCGGCTTGGCGGTCAGCTTCCTGGCCTTCGCCTTCTTCATCGTCGGCCGGGGAATGGACGAGGTCATCAACCCCCGCCTCCGTGCCAGGACGTGACGAAAGGTACTGAATGACGATTTCACTGGAGAGCCTTCAGGCGCGCGAGATCGATCCCACCAAACCCCTGCTCGAGGTGGACGGTCTCGTGATGCGCTACGAGGTGAAGGACGGCGATGTTTCTGCGGTCGAAGACGTCACCTTCACGGTGCACCAGGGCGAGGCAGTCGGTCTGGTGGGGGAGTCGGGTTGCGGAAAGACCTCGGTCGCTCTGTCGCTGCTCCGTTTGCTGCCCTCCAATGCCCGCTACGTGGATGGAGAGATCCGCCTCAACGGAGTCGACCTCCTCCCCTTGAGTGAGGAGGAGATGCGCACCCATCGGTGGCGCAACATCGCCATGGTCTTTCAGGGTGCGATGAACTCATGGAACCCGGTGTATCGAGTGGGGGAACAGATTCGGGAGACGCTCAACACCCACTACAAGGGCGTGCTCGCCTACGAGGAGCAGAACGACTTGATGGCGAAGCTCTTCGAGGGTGTCGGACTTCCCCCGGAGATGCTGGAACGGTATCCGCACGAATTCTCGGGCGGTATGCGCCAGCGAGCGGTGATCGCCATGGCGTTGGCCTGCAGTCCGGACCTGATCATCGCCGACGAGCCCACCACCGCCCTCGACGTCATCGTCCAGGATCAGATCCTCAAGGAGCTGAAGCGAATCCAGCGTGAGATGGGGATGTCGATCATCTACATCTCCCACGACATCGCCGTCATCGCCGAGGTGACCGACTCGCTGGGTGTCATGTATGCCGGCAAACTGGTGGAGTACGGGCCCACCGATGAGGTCTTCGCCTATCCGCGGCATCCTTACGCCTATCTGCTGTTGCGCTCGACGCCCTCGATCACCGGCCCCCGTCGTCAGCTGGCTCCGCTGGAGGGTGAGCCTCCCAGCCTGGAGAACCCGCCGACGGGTTGCCGCTTCCATCCCCGGTGCCCGTTCGCGACCGAGAAATGCGTCACCGACGAGCCGCCGCTGGTCGAGATCATGCCCAACCGCAAGGTGGCATGCTGGAACCACGAAGACGTCCCGGCCCTGAAGGAGGCGCTGAAGAAATGACGGCCTCGCTGGAGCATCCGGTCGACACCAAGCCGCTTATCGAGGTCCGCAACCTCGAGAAGCGTTTCCCCATTTCTCGTGGACTCTTCAGGACTCCGACCGAGTTCGTACACGCCGTCGACGGCATCAGCTTCGAGATCGCCTCGGGCGAGAGTCTGGGTCTGGTCGGCGAGTCAGGATGCGGCAAGTCCACCACCGGACGCATGCTGGTCAAGCTGATGGAGCCCACCGAGGGACAGATCCTCTTCCTCGAGGAAGGCGAGCAGCGCGACGTCGCTCACGTGGGGGGATCGGATGTTAAGGCGTTCCGGCGTCGCATCCAGATGATCTTCCAGGACCCCTACGAGTCGATGAACCCGCGCCGGACGATCTTCGACACGGTGTCCGAGCCCCTCTCCGTGCAGGGCGTGGGAACCGTCAGTCACCGCGAGGAGCGCGTGCTGGATCTGTTGCGCCTGGTCGGGCTCACCCCGCCCGAGAACTTCCTGTTCCGCTTCCCCCACGAGCTCTCAGGTGGGCAGCGGCAACGGGTGGCCGTCGCCCGCGCCCTGGTCATGAATCCCGACTTCGTGGTCGCCGACGAACCTACCTCCATGCTGGATGTGTCGATCCGCATCTCGATCATGGAGCTGATGACCAACCTGGCCAAGGAACTGGGCGTCTCCTACCTCTACATCACCCACGACCTCGCCGTGGCTCGCTACATGTGCGACCGGATCGCAGTCATGTATCTGGGCAAGATCGTCGAGATCGGACCCACCGAGCAGATTCTCGCCAATCCCAAGCATCCCTACACCAAGGCGTTGCTCTCGGCCGTACCGGTTCCCGACCCGTCTCATCAGCGCACGCCGGTCGAGATCAAAGGCGGCATTTCCAAGGCAATCAACCCGTCTCCCGAGTGCCGCTTCATACAACGCTGCCCCTACGCCGCCGAAGTCTGTTACGAGAACCCCCACCCTCCGCTGGAGGACCACAACGACAACCATTTCGTCGCCTGCTACCGGGTCGACGAGATCAGCTGAGTGGCGGAGCGGCCCGAAGGGGTAGCGCAACCCGAGGTCGATGATCGGCGGGTTCCATGGCTGCTCACATTCCTGGCTCGCCGGGTGGTATGGGCGACGGTGACCCTGTTCGTCTACATCAGCTTCCTGTTCTTCTTCATCAACTGGTGGGTGCCGTTCGCAGGTGGGGGACGGGCCGGGGCGGTGGCGGCGGCAACCGAGCCGCAACCGTCCTTGCTGAGCGGCTACTGGAGCTTCCTCGGCGATCTCGTCACCGGCAACATGACCGTGTGCACGGTGGGGGAGAGCTGGCAAGGGGAGGGCGCCCTGAGCGTGTGCCTGGGCCAGGCCCTGCCCGTGACCCTGTTCATCTTCGTGGTGGGAGCCGTGTTCGCCTACCTGATCGGCGATTACCTGGGCCGGATTGGAGCCTGGCGCAGACAGAGGATGCTGTCGGGGGGAGTGTCGTTCCTGGGAGTGCTCTCCGCCACCGTCTTCCCCCCGTTTCTCGTGTTCGTGCTGGTGTGGCTGTTCACCGATCCGCTCTATGACCTGCTCCAGTTCCTGGGGCTCGACACCAACAACGCTCCGCTATGGAATCAGGCACCGTTCGGCCAGGGCACCGCCTTCATGTTCATCACGATCGGCCTGGTGGTGGCGGTGGTGGCCGGTGTGATCGTCCGCGGGTATGCCCGCCGCCGTCGGCGCTGGCTGCTGGCGACTCTCTCCCTCCCCACCATGTTCGTGTCCCTGGCAGTCGGCCTGGTGCTGTCGGGGTACAGCGAGTATGTCCTCGATGTGCTCTTCAGGTACGGGGCGGGTGTCCCGGTGGGTCGGGGCACGCCGGTGCTGGCCCTGGTCGGATTCGTCCTGGTGGCATTCGGACAGATCTTGTTCATGATGCGGGTCAGCGTCGAAGATGAACGGGCCGAGGACTACGTTCTCACCGCCTGGGCCAAGGGCCTGACCAAACGGGAGATCCGCGACGTTCACATTGCCCGCAACGCCATGGCTCCCACGGTGGCGGCCTCGTTCCTGACCGTGCCCACGATCCTGGCGGGAATGGTGATCGTCGAGTCCGAGATGGACCTGCACGGCATGGCAACTCAGTTCTTCAGCGCACTGATCAACAAGGATGTGCCGGCAGTGATGGGCATCCTCGTGATCCTCGGGGCGCTCGGGGTGGGATTACGGCTGGCCTCCGACCTGGTAATCGCCATTCTCGATCCCCGGCTGCGGAGCGAAGGATCGTGACCTCCGTGACCGCCGCCCCCGACGCCACCTACCGGCCGCAGTGGCGGGTCGTACTGGCCAATCGCAAAGTCATGGTGGGGTTGGGCCTACTGGGGCTGTTCCTCCTCGCCATCCCGGGCCATTTCGTGCTCCAGGAACTGGTGTGGCAGAACCCGGGCGTCTACGACCCCGTCTTCGGCTACGACCAGACTGTCCAGCATCCCACCGGGCCCTCCGGCGCCCACTGGTTGGGTACCGACAGCCGGGGCCGGGACGTGGTTTCGATCCTCACCGCCGCCGCCCGGCCCACCATGACCGTGGCGCTCACCGCCGGTGTGGCGATCGGCGTCATCTCCCTGCTGCTGGGTTCGATTGCCGCCTACCGGCGGGGCTGGGTCGACTCGATCGTGAGCCACGTCGGTGACGCGATGGTGCTGCTGCCGCCGCTGCTGGCCGTCCTCGTGTTGGGGGTGGGGCGGCCTGACGAGGTGTTCGGATCGGTCGAAGTAGGCATCACCTTCGGGGTGCTGTATGCCCTCGGCCCCGCCACCGCCGCCGTCCGGGCGGCTGCCCTCACCGTGATGGCCAAGCCCTTCATCGATGCCGCCCGGGTGGCGGGCGGGGGAGGGGCCTGGCTCGTCTCTCGCCACGTGCTGCCCCATCTCGTGCCGCAGGCGGCGGTCCAGACCATGATCGGGGTTACGGGAGCGGTGGTGGCCGAGGCCTTTCTCTCCTACGACGCCGCCGTCGGAGAGGTGATCGGCTTCGGGCAGATGGTCTACGACGGGATCACCTGGGCCGAGCTCTTTTCCGGGATCGCCGCCACCCCGTGGTGGGTGATGATCGCCGGGGCGGGGGCCATCTCCCTGGTTGCCGCTGCCTTCTATTTGCTGGGGATCGGGCTGCGGGAGGCCTTCGACCCCAAGACACACCGCTCGGTCATCTAGCCCCGGAACGGCATCCGCTGGATGACGGCTTCTCCCGTGATGCTCACCACCCCGCCGTCGAGGAGGGGGACGGCGGGGCAGTCCAGGATGAGCCGGTGATACGTGACGCCCGGTGACACCACTGCCACCTGTTCGGTTTGGGAGCGACAGGTGTCGGGTTCGACGTCGCGGAAGTCGTCGACCGCCCCAACGCCGGTGACGGCGAGCCGACCGTCGTCGATCTCCTCGAGATGCATCACGGGAATACCGTCGCTGCCGTGAAGATTGGCGTAATCGCCAGGGAAAGTCCCCTCCTCCGGAAACTGGACCCAGGTTCCGGCTTCGACCTCCAGGACCAGTTCGACGTCACCCTCCACCGTGATCGTGCCGCCCAGCCTCGGCAGGTCCTCGCGGGTGAGGGTAGAGGCCACGCCCACCGTGCCCTCGACCGTCACCGTGGCCGTGTCGCGCAGATCGGTGATCTCGGGACAAGTGACCGCCACCGTGGAGATCCCCAGGTCGGTGTTGACCTCGCCCGGCTCGATCTCACATTCGCCGGGGTCGAGATAGAAGTCGAGTCCGTCGTAGGTGACGTGATCAACGAAGAGCGCCCCGTCGTCGTCTTGGGCAAAGGTGATGCGGTCCCCCGATCCCGCCAGGGTGTATCCCGACATTGTGGAGTCCTCTCCCTGCAGCGTGAAAGTACCCGGACGGTCACCGGACACGGTGAGTGTGCCTCCGACGTGGGTGGTGGGATCGATGACCGGGTGACCGTCGGCAACAGTTGTGGAGGTCGATTCCTGGTCAGGAACCTCCATGCCGGTCGGGGTGGCTGCCTCGGCCGGGCCAAGGTCCGGAAACATCAAACCCGCCAGGAGCACCATCCCACCCACCACCGCCAGGGCGGCGACGATCAACGCCAAGAGAGCACGCATCCCTCTCAGGGTAGGGGTCCCTTTGTCCCCCACGAAGTGGGGGAAGGTCCCTGCCGCCCGAGCTTGCGGGAGGCGGGAGGTAGGGGGCAACTGCGTCCCCTGACCTGTGAGGCGCGCTCTAGCCGGCCCTTCGGGCCGCCCCCTACCCCGCTGTGATGACTATCCCACCACCACCGGCGGGGGCCCCTTCCCCCCTCGCTTCGCTCCGGGGGACAAAGCTCCGGGGGACAAAGCTCAGGGGGACTTCCGATTTCCGACTTCCGACTTCCGACTTCCGACTTTATCGTGCCGCCCATGGCTGGTCCCCTGGAAGGTCTGCGCGTGGTCGAACTGGGCGGCATCGGGCCGGTGCCTCATGCCGGAATGATGCTGGCCGACCTGGGTGCCGAGGTCATCCAGATCATCCGGCCGGGGACGGTCGACGACCCCGCCACCCGGGCCGACGTTCTCAACCGGGGCAAGCTGTCGATGGCTGTTGAGCTGAAGGCTGAGGGAGCGGCCGGTCTGATCCTGAAGCTGGTGGCAGGTTCACAGGCCCTCGTCGAAGGGTTCCGCCCCGGGGTGGCGGAGCGGCTCGGGCTGGGACCGGACGAATGCCGGGCGATCAACCCGGCCCTCGTCTACGGCCGCATGACCGGCTGGGGACAGGAGGGGCCGCTGGCTACCACCGCCGGGCACGACATCGACTACATCGCCGTGTCCGGGGCGCTGGGAGCGATCGGACCTCCCGATCGGCCCTATCCGCCCCTCAACCTGGTGGGCGACTTCGGTGGGGGGTCCATGCTGCTGTTGGCCGGGGTCTTGGCCGCTCTGGTGCGGGCGGGGACTTCCGGCGAGGGAGACGTGGTGGATGCGGCCATGGTCGACGGCTCGGCCTTGCTCATGGCAATGCACCACGGGGCGTTGGCGGGCGGTTGGTGGACCGGGCACCGCGGCCGCGACCTCTTCGACGGGTCGGCGCCCTTCTACACCACCTATGAGACCGCCGACGGGAAGTGGATGGCGGTGGGGGCGCTGGAGCCGCATTTCTACGCCCGCTTGCTGGCGGGCCTGGGTCTCGACCCCGACGATCTCCCCGGGCAGATGGAACGGGACCGATGGCCGGACATGCGGGTCGAGATGGCCCACCGCTTCCGTGCCCGGACCCGGGCCGAATGGGAGGAGGTGTTCTCCGGTACCGACGCTTGCGTCGTCGGGGTTTACGACATGAAAGAAGCACCCGGTCATCCCCACAACCGTTCCCGCGGCACATTTGTGGAGAGGGAGGGGGTCGTGCAGCCTGCTCCCGCCCCCAGGTTCGTCGCCGGAACGCAACCGCCCGGACCGGTGCCCCGGCCGGGGCAACACACGGCTCTCTTGCTGGAGCGGCTGGGAGTTGACCCCCGGGACGTCTCTAGACTGGCGCGGGACGGGGTAGTCCAGCTCGAGGAGTAGATGTAATGGCCGAAGACACATTGGCACAGCGTGAGGCCAAAGAGATCGAAGCGGCCGTAGCCGGGCGCACGATCGTCGACGTCTTCGCCGACAACGCCGCCCGATACGGCGACCGGCCGGCTGTTCACTATCGCGAGGGCTCGGCGTGGAAGACTCTGACCTGGTCCGAGTATCGCCGCCAGGTGCTGGAACTGGCCGCCGGGCTCGCCTCACTGGGGCTGGAAAAGGACGGGTTCGCCGCCATCCAGGCCACCAACCGGCCCGAACACATGATGGCCGATCTCGCCGCCATCCATCTCGGCGCCACCGGGGTCACCGTCTATTCCACCCTCTCGCCGCCCCAGGTGGCATACATCGCCAACGACTGCGGTGCCACCGTGGCGATTCTGGAGAACCGGGACTTTCTCAAGACCTGGGAGCAGATCAAGCCGGATCTCCCCAATCTGCGCTATGCCGTCCTGATGGACGACGCCGGGGATTTCGCCGGCATGGACTGGGTCCTGTCGCTCGCGGACGTGATGGAACGGGGCCGGGCGGCCCTGGCCGAGAATCCGGATCTGATCGACACGAGCGGGATCGAACCGGAGGGATTGGCCACCCTGATCTACACCTCCGGCACCACCGGTCACCCCAAGGGCGTGATGATCACTCATCGCAACGTGTTGTGGACCACAGAGTCGGTACGGCGCACGGTCGAGCTTCCCGAGCACCCGCGACTGGTGTCTTATCTTCCCCTGGCCCACATCGCCGAACGCCTGGCCGGCCACTATCTGGCTATCTTCACGGCGGCCGAGGTGTGGACCTGTCCCGACATGGCCGAGGTGCTGGAGTACATCCAGGCCGCCCGTCCCTCCCTCTTCGTCGGCGTTCCCCGGGTGTGGGAGAAGTTCTCCACCCGCCTCCACTCCCGGTTCGAGGAAACCGAGGGGATCAAGGGGACGCTGCTGAACAAGGCGATCGATCTGGGCTTGAAGCGGGTCGACGCCGAGCAGGCCGGGAAGTCGCTGGGAGGTTTCGAAGGTTTCCTGCAGGGACTACTCGACAAGGTGGCGCTGAGCAAGGTGCGCGAGCAATTGGGCATGGATGCCGTCACCTACGCCATCAGCGCCGCCGCCCCCATCGCCCCTGAGTTGCTGCGGTTCTTCCAGGGTCTGGGCATCCCCCTCTACGAGCTCTACGGAATGTCGGAGAACACCGGCCCCGCCACCACCAACCGCCCCGACGCCAACCGGATCGGTTCGGTCGGCATCCCTCTGGCCGGAGTCGAGGTCAAGCTCGGCGACGACGGCGAGGTGCTGATGCGGGGCGGGATCGTGGCCGCCGGCTACTACAACCTGCCCCAGGAGACGGCCTCGACCTTCGCCTCGGACGGCTGGCTCCACTCCGGAGACCTGGGGCGGATCGACGAGGATGGCTACATCTACATCGTGGGCCGGAAGAAGGAGATCCTGATCACGGCGGCGGGCAAGAACATTGCTCCCGCCAAGCTGGAGACGATCCTGGGCAACCACCCGCTCATTTCCAAGGCATGCCTCGTCGGCGACGGCCGCAACTTCCTGACCATGGTCGTGGCCCTGGATGCCGAGGAAGCACCGCTGTGGGCCGAGAAGCACGGGGTTCCGTTCGAGGGGCTGAGCTCCTTCTCCCGCCACGCCCAGGTCGTGGCCGAGATCGACCGGGCGGTGGTCGAGGCCAACCAGGAGGTGGCCCGGGCCGAGCAGGTGAAAAAGCACGTGATCGTGCCCGACGAGTGGAGTCCCGAGAGCGGCGAGGTGACACCGTCCCTCAAGCTCAAGCGGCGGGTGGTGCTCGAGCGCTACTCCGACGAAATCGAGCAGATGTACGCCGGCTGAGCGGGAACGGATTATGACGCAACAGGTGGTCGGATTCGACGAGCGCGTCGCCATCGTCACCGGAGCCGGGGGCGGCCTCGGGCGGCAATTCGCCCTGGAACTGGCCCGGCGCGGCGCCCGGGTGGTGGTCAACGATCTGGGCGGCGCCCTCGATGGGTCGGGTTCCTCGGCTCGAGCCGCCGAGGCGGTCGTCGAGGAGATTCGGGCCGCCGGAGGCGAAGCGGTGGCCAATTTCGATTCCGTGGCTGATCCCGCGTCGGGAGCCGCCATCGTCCAGCAGGCACTGGACGAGTACGGCACCGTCGACGTCGTGATCAGCAACGCCGGCATCCTGCGCGACCGTAGCTTCGCCAATATGACCATCGAGGAACTCCATGCCGCCCTCGATGTCCACCTTCGGGGCGGGTTCTATGTGGCGATGCCCGCCTTCAAGGTCATGAAGGAAAAGGGCTATGGACGGTTCGTGTTCACCTCTTCCAATGCCGGCATTCTGGGCAACTTCGGTCAGGCCAACTACGGGGCAGCCAAGATGGGATTGATCGGCCTCTCCAACGTCCTCGCTATCGAAGGAGCCAAGTACGGGATCAAGGCGAATGTGGTCGCTCCCGTGGCGCGGACCCGCATGACCGAGGAGTTGCTGGGGCCCATGGCGGAGCATTTCGACCCGGCGCTGGTGGCCCCGATGGTGGTCTATCTGGCCTCCGAGGCGTGTGAGGTCACCCACGAGATCTACTCGGCCGGCGGGGGTCGCTACGCCCGCTTTTTCGTGGGGCTGACGCCGGGCTGGTACTCCGGTGAAGGGGAGGCGCCCACGGTCGACCAGATCGCCGGGCGGCTGGAGTCGATCCGGTCCGAGGAGGGCTATTCGGTCCTGGGGAGCGCCACCGAGGAGCTCCAACAACTCGGGCGCCTGATCGCTGGAGGAGGTGCCTCATGAGCGAGGAACGCAACCGCGTCGAAGCGGCTCTCGATCGTCTCTTCGCCGAGCACGACCCCGCCGATGAGCTCGACTTCTGGGGAGCCCAGTACGACCTCGGGCTGGCCTGGGTGCATTTCCCCGTCGGCTACGGCGGACTGGGGGTGTCGCCCGGCCTGCAAGCCCGCGTGTACGAGCGTCTCGACGGTGCCGGTGTGTCCCGCGAGAACTTGGCCCGCAACGTGATCGGATACGGCATGGGCGGTCCCACCGTCCTCACCCACGGGACCGAGGAGCAAAAGCAGCAGTGGCTGCGACCCCTGTTCACCGCCGAGGAAGTCTGGTGCCAGCTGTTCAGCGAACCGTCGGCGGGGTCGGACTTGGCCGGCCTCGCCACCCGGGCCGTTCGGGATGGCGACGAGTGGGTGGTGAACGGTCAGAAGGTATGGACCACGCTCGCCCACACCGCCCGCTGGGGGATGCTGGTCGCCCGCACGGACCCCGACCAGCCCAAGCACCGTGGCCTCACCTATTTCATCATCGACATGGACCAGGCCGGTGTCGAGGTGCGGCCGTTGCGCCAGATCACCGGGGAGGCCGAGTTCAACGAGGTCTACTTCACCGACGCCCGCGTTGCCGACGAATATCGCCTGGGAGGGGTGGGGGAGGGATGGAGGGTCTCTCTGACCACCCTGATGAATGAACGGGTGGCGATCGGCGCCGCCCTCCCCGCCCGCGGCGAAGGGGCGATCGGCATGGCGCTTGCTCTGTGGCAGGAGTACGGCGGAGACGCCGTGGCCCGCGACCGTCTGATGCAACTCTGGGTCGAGGCCGAAGTCTTGCGCCTGACCAACGTGCGGGCAGCCCGGTCCCGCTCGGCCGGGGTGCCGGGTCCGGAGGGATCGACGGCCAAGCTGCACTGGGCCGATCTCAACAAGCGGATCTACTCCTTCTGCGTCGACCTGATGGGCCCCGACGGAATGCTCTATCCCGAGACCTACGCCTCCCGGGTTCCGGATGCCTCGGCGATGGGCCGCCGCAGCCCGCAGATGAACTTCCTGCGCGCCCGCGCCAACTCGATCGAGGGCGGCACCTCGGAGATCATGAAGAACATCCTCGGGGAAAGGGTGCTGGGACTTCCCGGCGAGCCCCGGGTGGACAAGGATTTGCCCTGGCGGGAAGTTCCCCGCGGGTGACGGATGCGGTTCTCGTGACCCATCGCCTGCCGGCGGGCGTGGACTCCGAGATCCCAGCCGAGTGGACGGTTTGGGGCGGCGACGGGGCCATGCCGCGTGACCGGCTCCTCGACCAGGTCGCCGATGCCGAGGGTCTGCTGTGCATGCTGGTGGACCGGATCGATCCCGAATTACTGACGGCGGCTCCTCACCTGCGTGCCATATCCCAGATGGCGGTGGGAGTGGACAATGTCGACCTGGAAGCCGCCACCGCCGCCGGGCTCCCGGTCGGCCACACCCCGGGTGTGCTCACCGAGACCACCGCGGACACGGCCTTTGCCCTGCTTGCCGCTGCCACCCGGCGGTTACCCGAAGGCCGGGCGGACCTGCAGTCCGGCCGGGTGGGGGAGTGGGATCCCGACTACCTGCTCGGGGGCGATCTGTGGGACACGACGCTGGGGATCGTCGGCCTGGGCCGGATCGGATCGGCAGTGGCCCGGCGGGCGGCCGGTTTCGGGATGGAGATCCTCTACACCGGCCGCGCCCCGAAGGCCGTCGATCACGGGGCCGTGTTCGTGGATCTGGATCAGCTCCTTGCTCGTTCCGACCACGTGGTTCTGGCGGCGCCGCTCACCGACGAGACTCACCACATGATCGGATCCCGCCGGCTCGTGATGATGCGAGACGGGTCGACACTGGTGAATATCGCACGGGGCGGTCTTGTCGATCACGATGCTCTCACCCGGGAGGCCGCTCGCGGTCGGCTCCGGATCGCCCTCGATGTGACCGAACCGGAGCCGCTACCCCCCGAGCACCCGTTGTTGCATCTGCCCAACGTGCTGGTGGTCCCACATCTGGGATCGGCCAGTGTGCGCACCCGCGCTGCCATGGCCCGCTTGGCTGTCGCCAACCTGACCCGGGCCCTGGCGGGTGAACGGATGTCGGCCTGCGCCAATCCCGACGTATACGCCTGACTACCCACAGACACCTGGAGGAACAATGAATGAAATACCACCTGCTCGATCCGTCGCCACCAACCCCGGCCATGAACAGTTGCGCCAGTGGGCGCTCGACCTGACTCCCCGGGTCGCCGTCACCGAGTTCGGGAACCTCAATTATCAGGCCGAGGTGACGGCCCGCCTCAAGAACTCGACCTTCTTCGTGGCCGACCACGAGATCCATCAGAACCGGATCGGCCGCGAGGAGGCGACGGAATGGGCCCGGCGCCAGGACGAGTACCTCCGTGACCAGGACATGGTGGCGATCGAGGGGTACATCGGGCCCGAGCCGGACTTTCGCACCGGCGTGAGGCTGCTGATCGAGCGATCCCAATCCAACATCGCCGGAATGCAGAGCCATCTCTATTTTCCCCGGGACGACGACTGGGAGCCCGAGTTCACGGTGATCTACACCCCGGGACTGGCGGCTCCGGGCAAGCCCGACGACAGACTGATCCTGGTCGACCTCGACAACTGGACGACACGGGTCTTCGGCTCCGACTACTTCGGCGAGTCGAAGATGGGCGGCCTGCGTATGTGGAACCGCCTGGTGTACGACCGGGGCGGCCTGGCACTGCACGCCGGCCTGAAGACGTTCCCCGCTCACTCCACCGCCGACGGCGAGGAGCGCTCGATGCTGATCATCGGCCTCTCGGGCACAGGAAAGACCACCACCACTTTCCGGCGTCAGTTGGAGTCGTTGCCGGTCCAGGACGATTTCATTGCCCTGATGCCGGACGGGATCGTCCACACCACCGAGAACGGCTGCTTCGCCAAGACCTTCGGCCTCGACCCCGAGGACGAGCCCACCATCTACGGCGGGACCACCCGCCCCGACGCCTGGCTCGAGAACGTGTCGGTAGCTCCCGACGGAAGGGTGGATTTCTTCGACACGAGTTACACCGCCAACGGACGCTGCACGTTCCCGCTCGACAACATCGAGCACCGCAGCCCGCTGGGAGTACCCCGGGCCCGGTACCTGCTGATCCTCAACCGATCCGACCACATCATCCCGGCGGTGGCCCGGCTCCGCCCCGAACAGGTGGCGGCCTACTTCATGCTGGGCGAGACCAAGGGAACCTCGGCCGGTGGCGCCGCCGAGGCCGGCAAGAGCCTGCGGGTCCCGGGTACCAACCCGTTCTTCTTCGACGACGACGCCCTGCAGGGGAACCGGCTGCTCGAACTGCTCGAGACGATGCCCGACCTGCAGGTGTATCTCCTCAACACCGGGCGGGTAGGGGGCTCCGACGACGACGAGCGTTCTGCCAAGGTCCGGATTTCGGATAGTTCTGCCATCGTGGCCGGAATCGTCGAGGAAGCGATCGAGTGGGAGGCGGATCCCGACTTCGGCTACCAAGTGGCCACCGACGTGCCGGGGATCACCAATCCCGAACTGCTCCAGCCCCGCCGGCTGTATCAGCGTCAGGGCCGCCAGTCCGAGCACGAGCAGCTGGTCGAACGGCTCACCGCCGAGCGGCGGGCTTATCTGGAGGGCTACCCGGCTCTCGACCCGCGGGTGCTGGAGGGGCTCTGAGCCACCAGACCGGACCCCTCGGGCGGCCAGGAAAGATCAGGCGGGGTCGGGTTGGACGGCGACCAGGGTCCCACCGTCGATGAGGACGGTGGCCACCGGGCCCGTGAAGAGGTTGGAGACGCCCCGGGTGGATCCGGGGTAGAGGTCGGCTCGGTCGAGGTTCCAGCGCAGGCCGGTGGTGGTGACCCCGGCGGCGGGCCCGTCGACGGCGAGCAGCGTCAGCAGACTCCCGGAGGTGCCGTGGAGCGTCACCCCGGCCCGGATCACCCGCACCCGGGCCCGGGCCGCCACCCACTCCAGGTCGACGCCGGCCCAGCGCTCGGAGGTGAGGAGCATCACGGTGCCCAGGAGATGGTCGAACCTGCCTCCCTGGCCCCCGAGAACGACTATTCGCTCGGGTTCCAGCCGCAGAGCGGCCTGCAACGCCAGATCGAGGTCGGTGGCGTCCTTGTCGGGGGAGTGGCGCTCGATCTCGGCGCTGGTGGCCTCCAGCGCCTGGGGACCGACCGAGTCGAGGTCGCCCACGACCAGATCGACGTCGATCCCCCACGACAGCGCCGTGTCCAGGCCCGAGTCGGCCGCGATCAGGTAGGCGTCGTCGGGGATCTCGCCCGCCAGGGTCGAGGGGAGTGGCTCGCCGCCACTCAAGACGACCACGGTCCTCATCCGGCTCTCCTTGAATGACAAAATCGTCTTACGCGCGCTAACGCGGGTAAGACTTCAACCTCAAGTTCAGGGTTAGGGCTCATAGCCACCGCTGGAGCCAGCCCAGCACCTCTTCGTACCAACGGATCGAGTTGCTCCGAGAGAGGATCCAGTGGTTCTCGTCGGGGAAGTAAACCAGTCGGGCCGGGACCCCCTTGGCGACGAGAACTCCGTAGAGCTCGAGGCCCTGGGTGATGGGAACCCGGGCGTCCCGTTCCCCGTGGATGACCAGGGTGGGGGTGTTGTATCCGGCGGCATGGGCCGAGGGGCTCCACCTCTCCACCGCGGCGCGGTCGTCCCAGATCTCGCCGCCGTAGGCGCGGGCCCGTCCGGAGGTGACATCGGAGGCGTACATCCCGGGGAGGGAGGTGACGGCGGCGTGGGCGACGGCGGCGGCGTAGCGGTCGGTCTGGGAGATGATCCAGGCAGTGAGATAGCCGCCGTAGGAGCCGCCGGTGACGGCCATCCGCTCGGGATCGGCGAGTCCGGCGGTGACGAGGTGATCGGTGGCGAGCTCGACGTCCTGGAAGGGCAGATCGCCCCAGGCCCCGTGGATCGAGGCGGTGAATTCCTCTCCCCATCCCGTCGAGCCATGGAAGTTGACCAGGGCCACCCGATAGCCGGCGCCGGCCAGGATCTGGGGGTTCCAGCGCCAGTGCCAGGCGTTGCCGAACACGCCGTGGGGGCCACCGTGGATCATGTGGACCAGGGGAAGCGGTTCCTGCGGGTCGGCATCGGGTGGGTCGATCACCCACATCTGTATCGGGTCGCCGTTGCCCCCCGAGAACGTCAACTCGCGTGCGGTTCCCGTGGCCCCGAGGGCAACGGAGGCGAAGTCGGTGACGGGAACCGCGGTTCCGTCTTCCAGCCGGTGTACCTCCGGTGGCCGGGTGAGGGAATGGGCGAGGGCGTAGATCCGGCCGTCCGGGGCCACGGTCGGATCCGAGGCCCACCCCTCCTCGGTGATCGGCTCCGGTTCCGCCGCCTCCGGCGCCAGTCTCCACACCCGGGATTGGCCCCGATCCTCGGCAGTCAGCAGGATCCCCCCATCCTCCATCCACTCCCATCGATCGGGAGACCGGTCCCATCCCGGTGCCAGTTCCACCTCGGTGCCGTCGGCCAGGTCGTGGCGAATGAGGCGGGTCGGGCAGGCGTAGAAGTCAGGCTCGGACTGGTATCCGTAGACCAGGGCCGAACCGTCGCCGGTGAAACGGGGCCGCCGGCTGTGTCCCGGGCTCTCGGGATCGAGCCGGCGGAGCCCGGAGCCATCCACACCGATCACGAAGGCCGACCAGCACAGTTGGCGGTGGGGCGGATCGGAGTCGTTCGCCGAGAAGGCGATCAGGCTGCCATCGGGAGAGATGTCGAGCTCTCCGATGATGTCATTGGTCGACGGCCACGCCCAGAACCGGGTGGCGCCCGGAGTCAGGTCCGTGATCGACCCGTCGGCTGGGTCGAGGATGACCGGGTGATAGACATGCTCCAGCCAGGTGTCCCAATAGCGGTAGATGGCGTCTTCGGTGGCGCGGACGCTGAGGCGACCATCGGGCTCGTGACTCCCGGTGGCCTCCAGGTCGGGGTGCTGTCGCCACAGGGTGGCGAGTGCCACCAGGCGGCCGTCGGGGAGCCACTTCACCCCCACCGCTCCCAGGGGTAGTTCGCCCACCGCGGTCGCCTCGCCGCCGTCGAGTGGCTGGATGTGGACCTGACGATGCTCCTCGCGCTTGCGGAGGTAGGCGACCTGGGTGCGGTCCCGGGAGACGCTCAGGCCCGAGATGGTCCCGGCCGCGAACCGGCGCTTCTCTTTCCCGTCCGGGTCGATCCACCAGACGATGGTCTCGGCCTCGTCGGTCTCGGGATCGTGGGTGGTGACGGGTACCAGCAGGCGGTCGACGGCGACGGCCACCGGCGCTCCCACCCGGGGTATATCCCAGAGCGCCGTAGGGGTGAGGTCGGTCATCCTTCGATGTTGCCATATCACCGCGGTCGAGAACGCAATCCCGAGGGGGGCTGAGGGGCAGCCTTCGTGGGCGGGGCCGGCCCAGCGAGATGGTGGCATTACGGCCACGGGCCGAAGCAGCGACGCCAGCCGTGATCGGCCCGCCGTTACGCTGAGTCGTCATGGCAATCGGAGTTCTCACCAGCGGGGGCGATGCCCCGGGAATGAACGCCGCCATCCGGGCGGTGACAAAAGTCGCCGCCTCACGCGGACACGAGGTCTGGGGTGTCGTCGACGGGTTCGACGGCCTGATCGATTCCAACCTGCGGCCCCTGACCCGGCGGGTCGGGGGGCGGGGAAAGCTGAGCCCGCTCGCCGAGGTCGACTACGCCGGGGGTAGGGGTGGGACGGTCCTGGGAACGGCCCGCAGCCCCCGCTTCTTCGGGCGGGAGGGCCGGGCCCGGGCCGCCCGGACGGTGAGCGACTACTCCCTCGACGGCATTGTCGTGATCGGGGGCAACGGCTCGATGGAGGGCGCCCACCTCATCGCCACCGAGCACGGAGTTCCCGTGATCGGAATCCCGGCCTCGATCGACAACGACATCGGCCTGACCCGCGAGGCGATCGGGGTCGACACGGCGCTCAACACGATCGTCGAGGCGTGCGATCGGATCGGGGACACTGCCAGTTCCCACCACCGCGCCTTCGTGGTCGAGGTGATGGGACGCAACTCGGGCTATCTCGCCATGGCGGCGGCGGTGGCGACGGCGGCCGATGCCGTGCTGCTTCCCGAGCAGGGACGCAGCACCGAGGAGGTGGTGGCGGCGCTCGCCGACGTGCTTCGCCAGAGTTTCGCCTCCACCCGTGAAAAGCAGCGGGTCCTGATCCTGAAGGCCGAGGGCGTCCACATCCTCACCGAACAGCTGGTCGACACCGTGCGCAGAGAAGTGGAAGGCGAGCTCGAGGTCGAGATCCGTGCCACCGTCCTGGGCCATCTGGTGCGAGGAGGCAACGCCTCGTTCCGCGACCGCCTGCTGGCGGGTCGGTTCGGACTGGTTGCCGTCACCGGACTCCTCGACGGCCACACCGACCGGATGGTGGGATGGAACCTGGCCGGTCCCGGCCTCGACACGTCGGACAGCTGGATCAAGCTGTTCCCGATCACCGAGGTCCTGGCGGAGACCGCAGCCCTGCTCGACGGCTCCAGCCAGGTCACGCTCGATCGGGTACGCCGGATGGAGGAGATCCAGGGCGTTTTGTCGATCTAGACCGTCTCGGCCTCAATGCGCACGTCGAGGGCGGCGGTGGCCTCACGCAGGCGATCGACCACCTCATCGGGTGTCCGCCCCACTGCGAATACGAAACCCAGATAGCGGTCGCCGTCCGGGAGCGGCCGGACCGGCGTCCCGGTCGGAATGGTGACGTCGATCTCGACCACGCCCTCGATGGCACGGGCGGCATCGATGCCGTCGACTCCGGCCATCACACCCGACCGGGTGACCGGAAGCATCATCACCCCTGACGCTCCCGGCTGACGGGCCGGGGGTCGCCCGCGACCCACCGCCACCGAGAGGATCAGCTCCTCGAGTGAGGTGCCCATGAGGCCGAAGCGCAGAGACCGTGAACAGAGGCCGCCGATGGAGCGGGCCGCCACTTCGAGCAGGTGGACCCGGCCCGAGGGATCGATCATCGCTTCGGCGTGGATCGGCCCATGGGTTAGTCCCAGCCCGGCACAGGCGGCCGAGATCACCCGGTTCAGTTCGGCCAGCACCTCCGGCGGCTGCCGACTGGGGGTGACCAGAAGTGTTTCGGGGAAGGTAGGGCCGGTGGGGGTGTCGGGCTTGTCGAACACCGCCAGGGTGGACAGTCCGCTCTCGACCAGCATCCCTTCCAGAGCCACCTCGGATCCGGTCAGCCACGCTTCCGCCAGGAGCGGCCCCTCCTCGCCCAGGTCGGCGGCGATCCGGGCCACGGTGGCGAGGGCGTCGGTGTCGTCGGGATCATCGATCCGCAACACACCGCGCGAGGCAGAACCTGTGCGCGGCTTGAGAACCAGCGGGAATCCGAGCTCCCGACCGGCCCGGGCCAACTCACCGGGCCGAGCCGGGTCCACCGCCCGGAAGTGAGGTTGGGGGACCTCGAATACAGCCAACCGGGTGCGAAGCTCGAGCTTGTCGCGGGTGGCGGCGGCGGCGGCAGGAGAGTGATGGTCGAGGCCCAGGGCCTCGGAGGCGAGGGCGGCGGCCACTACCCCGGCGTCGTCGGCGGCGACGATGGCGTCGATGGGGGATCGGTCGGCCAAACCGACGATGGCTTCGGCGGCGGCGGCAGGATCGGAGCAGTCGATGCGCACGAAACGGTCGCCCATCTCCAGCGGGGGGGTCTCCTCGGAGGCCACCGCCAGTTCGACTCCCAGGCGATCGGCGGCGCGCACGAAGTCGGGGGTGCGGTAGGACGAGGTGGGAAGTATGACTAAGACTCGGGCCATGGGTGTGGAGAAGAGCGCCTGCTCGGTAGGATGGTCCCACACATGGAAGACAACGTACTCCACATCGATCCCGAAGCCCTCGAGATGATCGTCCAGCTCCGCGACCAGGAGCCGGGTGACGAGGAATACGCCCTCTCCGTAGGGGTGGCGGGCATCACCGGCTTGCAGTTCAGCTACGACCTGGCCTTCGTTCCAGTCAGCGATCGCAGCGAGTCCCAGCACCTGGAGCGGCATGGAGATCTGGCGCTGATCATCCCCCAGGCCGATGTCGACAAGCTCCGAGGCGCCGCCCTCGAGCTGACGCCACAGGGCCTGTCGATGAACAATCCCAACACACCGGCTTCGCCTCCGATGGCGGCCCCCAAGGGTGACCTCAGCGGCCCTCTCGCCGACCAGGTCCAGCAGGTGCTCTCCGAGCAGGTCAACCCGGCCATCGCCTCCCACGGCGGGGCGGCCGAACTGGTATCGGTCGACAGCGACACCGCCTACCTGCGGCTCATGGGCGGATGCCAGGGGTGCGGCATGGCCCAGGTGACTCTGAAGCAGGGGATCGAGCGAATCCTGCTCGATTCCATTCCCGAGCTGGCGGCGGTGGTGGATGTCACCGATCATGCCTCGGGTGAGGACCCCTACTTCGAGAGCGCCAAGAAATAGCCCAAGCCCCGTCGGGAACCTGACGGGCGACGGAGACGTCTGAGTGCTGTGCCGAGACTGAAGGCTGCCACGCGGAGGCCCGCCCTCCTATCCCTACTCGTCGTCGGCGCGCTCTTCCTGCTCGTCACACCGGCCTCCGCCCAGGAGAACGCCACCGTCACCATCGAGGCCACGGTCGGCCTGGGGGGTTTCAGCTCCGCCTCGCAGCCGGGCGAGGTGAGCGCGACGATCTCGAGTCCGGTGCTGGTGAGCGGACGACTCCGGGTGCGGGGCGCCGACATCACGGTCAGCCGTCCGGTGGAGGTTCCCGCCGGTGGCTCGCAGATCTACCGGCTGGCGATCCCCCCTCTCGAAGACGCCACCCGGCTCCGGGTCGAACTGGTCGACTCCGACGGGGACGTGATCGCCGACGAGGCCGTGACCATCCGGACGACATCACGTGACGTCCTCGCCGTCGGCGTGATCGGTGACGAGGGCCTGATCGACACCCTGGGTCGGGTGCGGACGCTGGTGACCGATCGCCCGGTGACACCGATCGAGGTTCCCTCCGACTCGACGACCAATTCATGGCAGGTCCTCGACTATCTGATCGTGGGCCCGGGGGCGGACGACCGCATCGCCGACGCACTGGAATGGGCCGCAGAGGGCGGCAGGTTGGTGGTCGATGCCGCCGCCGCTCCGGAGCTCGTCGCCGGTGCCAGTCCTACCGGGGTGGCGGGGGTGGCCAGGGCCGGGTCCGGACCCGGCGAGGTGGTGCTGGTGGATTCGCTGGCGGGACGACCTGGCGACGATTGGAGCCGGATACTCCGCCCCACCCCGGTCGACTTCTCGCACAGTCCCGAGTTCGGCTTCGGCGACCAACGGGCGCTGTTGACGGCCGCCTCCGAATTCGGGACCCGACAGGTGCCGTCGTTGCCCTGGCTCCTGTTCGCCATCCTCGGGTTCGCGGCCGTGGTGGGCCCGCTCAACTTCATCATCCTCAGCCGGATGGGCAAGCGCGACCTGGCCTGGGTGACCATCCCGGCGCTGTCGGTGCTGGCCGTGGTCGGTTTCTGGATCGCCGGGCGCCAGCGGATCGTGGGGACCAACCTCAGCCACGCCTCGGTGGTCGTCGACGAGGGCGCTCCACGTGTGCGTTCGGCGGTGCTGGTGGCGGCCGGGGTAGAGGGGGAGCGCCGGCTCGAGTTCGAGGACGGGGCGCTGGTCTTTCCGGAGCGGTCACTGTTCGGGTCCGGCGGGACCGAGCTGGCGCTCGACGGGGATCGGGCCGCTCGGGTGAATCTCGATCAACTCGGATTCACCGGCATCGGCCTGGCGGCGCCGGCGCCCTCCGCCGGGTTCCCGGAGGTGCGGCTGGAGGATGGGAACCTCGTCGTCGAGAACACCTCCTCGCTGAGCTTCTGGGGCTGGGGAGCGATATCGGGTGGGGCCGCGTCGGTGGCCGACTCCGAGTTGGGCAAGGGGGCGGGTGGACGGGTGGCGCTGGCAGCGGGCAACTTCGGGGGAGAATTCGGCTTCAGCTTCATCGATGCCCTCATCAACCAGCGTCAGCTGTGGGACGATCCCACCCGTTCGAACAGCCTGTGGTCGTTGTCGCAGGTCCTGGTCGAGGAGATCGACGCCGACGGCGTCTATTTCGTGGGTATAACCGACGACTACCGGCCCCGTGTCACCCTCAATGGTGCGCCCGACGAGGTGCCGGGTCGCAGCATGTTCCTCGTCAAGGTGGGTGTGGTGGAGGGCGAGCCCGCTGCCGACGGAATCGCCGAGGCGACCGTGGTGGGGACCGGCTTCGTCTCCTGGGTGGATTGGGGTCCGCAGCGGGTGATATCCACCGACGAGCTCACGGTCCGTTTCCAGCTCCCCGCTCCCGGTGTCGAGGCCGCCCTGGTCAACGACTCCCGCTTCGGCGTGATCCCGGCGGGATACGAGGTCTGGGACTGGCAGGAAGAGAAGTTCACCGAGTACCAGGTCTCAGAGACACTGCCCTCGGCGGCGGTCTCGGCCGATGGCACCGTGTTCGTGAAACTGCTCGGCGGCAACGAGTTCGGCGACAACCCGATGAGCCCGGCCGATCTGCGACTGGAGTGGGAGACATGATCACGCTCGAGTCGGTCGAGAAGCGCTACGGGGCTGTGACGGCATTGGGCGGGCTCGATCTGGAGGTTCCGGCCGGGTCGGTCTTCGGGCTGATCGGTCCCAACGGGGCCGGCAAGACAACGGCGATGCTCATCCTCAGCTCGCTTCTTGCCCGGGATGGCGGGTCGGTGCGGGTGGCCGGGGCGGACCCCCAGGTCGACCCGCGGGCGGTGCGGCGCCGGCTGGGATACATGCCCGACTTCTTCGGTTTCTACGACAGTCTCAATGCCTTCGAGTATCTAGACTTCTTCGCTTCGGTCCAGGGGATCCCGTCCGCCAAGCGCCGGGGTGTGGTGCTCGACCTGCTGGCTCTGGTGGACCTGTCTCACAAGGCAGAAGCCGACGTGAACTCGCTTTCGCGGGGGATGAAACAGCGACTCTCCCTGGCCCGCACGCTGGTCCACGACCCGGACCTGCTGGTGCTGGACGAGCCCGCCTCGGGCCTGGACCCTCGCGCCCGGGTCCACCTGCGCGAGTTGATCGCCGAGCTGCACCGGATGGGCAAGACGATCCTGATCAGTTCCCACATCCTCGCCGAGCTGGAGGGGATCTGCACCCATCTCGCCGTCATCGACGAGGGCGTCGTCAAGGCACAGGGCGAGCTGGAGATGATCCGGGGCGCCCTGACCGGATCCCGCCGCATCCGGGCCCGGGTGATCGACGACGACGTCGACGGCGTCCTCGACGTGCTCGACGCCTGGCATGAGGTCTCCGAGACCGGGGTGGAGCGGGGCCGGGTCGAGTTCGTGCTCGCAGGCGGAGATGAGGAGTCGGCCCGGCTGCTGGCCGACCTGGTCTCCAACGGGCTCCGGGTGACGGAGTGGCGTACGGAGACGGCGGGTTTGGAGGAGCTGTTCCTGGAGCTGACCCAGGAGGAGGGGACGGGATGAACCTATCGCTCAACCCGGTGCTGGGCCGAGAGGTCAAGGAGCGGTTCCGGTCCCGGCGTGCCCCGATCTTCGTCACCCTCTGGGTCCTCGGAGTAGGTCTGATCGGCTACCTCGTCTACCTGGTGGCCCAGCTCACCGCCCGCGACGCCTTCGGACTCGGCCAGGGCGTCGCCGGGGGCTACATGGGGCGCTTCATATTCGAGGGGATGCTGCTGTTGCTGATGACAGGGGTGGTGATGATCGTGCCCGGGCTGACTGCCCTCTCGATCGTGGGCGAGAGGGAGCGTCAGACGTTCCACCTGCTTCAGGTCACCCAGCTGAGCCCGCTCCAGATCGTGCTCGGCAAGCTGTGGTCCTCCATGTCCTATTTTCTGCTCCTCCTGGTCGCGGTGGCTCCCGTCGTCGCCTTACCGCTCCTGTTCGGCGGCGTTCGAATGGTCGACGTCGTCGTGGGCCTGGCGATGCTCCTCCTCACCGCCCTGATGCTGGGCAGCCTGGGAATCTGGGGGTCGTCCCGTGCCCGGTCGTCCCGGGGAGCGGTGGCCACCGCCTACACCTGGGCCTTCATCATCGCCTTCATCACCTTCGCCGCGATGGGGGCCGAGCTGCTGTTCCTGAGCGAGGGCGACCCCTTCCCCGCCCGGGGTCGAGAGGTGGTATCGATCCTCCCCAACCCCTACGTGGGCATGGTGTCGGCGGTCGTGGCCCCACTGGGTAGCGACGGACTCCAGGGCACGCCGTTCGACATCGTCGAGGTGCTCCTCCTCGAGCGCCAGGGTTTCGACAACTTCGGGTTCGGGATCGGCGGCCCGATGATGGATGGGGCAGGTCCCGATCGGGCGCTGCCCCTGCGAAGGCCTCCGGTCTGGATCTACACGGTCTCGATCTACGCCGTCGTCACCGCCCTCGCCCTATGGGGGGCCACCCGCCGGGTCCGGGCGCCGGCGGCCCGGATCCGATCGCTGAGGAGCCGCAGTGGCAGTTCCTGAGCAGGTGCGGCGCCTGGTCCGGGATGCTCGCGGCCGCCTCACCGTGGCCGGGATCATCCGTCGGGTCGTGGCGGCGTTGGGAGCCTCGGCCGCCCTCGCCGCCGGGCTGGTGGGCGTGGCCCGGCACTGGGTGATCGAGTGGGCCGAGGGCGTCGCCCTGGCGTTGGTCGTCCTGGCGGCGCTCGGGGCGCTGGTGTGGTCGCTGGTGCGGCGTCCCAGCCCCGTCGAGTCCGCCATCGCCGTCGACCGGCGCCTGGGAGGCTACGACCGCGTCACCACTGCTCTGCTCGCCGGGGACGAGGCAGAGGACGAGATGAGCGCCCGCCAGCAGGCGGCCGCCGCCGCCTGGGCAGAGGCGCGCGATGTCCGTCCGGTGGCAGCCCTCGTCCCCGATCGCCGGGCCTGGGGTCTGACCCTGCTGGCCGTGGCGGTACTCGCCGCCCTGGTACTCATCCCGGCTCCCACCGACACCGCGCTCGCTCAACGGGAGGCCGACCGCGCGGCGATAGACGCCGAGGCCGAACGGCTGGAGGAGCTGGCAGAGGACGCCCCCGCCGACCTGGCCGAGCAACTCGACGCGCTGGCCGAAGAACTCCGCCGGTCCCCGGACATCGAGTCGGCGCTGGAGACGCTGGGAGAAGCGCGCCAGGAACTGGCCGAAGCGCTGGATCCGGCTGCCCTTGCCCGCCGTACCGGTTTGGCCGGGCTCGACGCTTCCTTTCAGCAGCAGCCGATCGGCGAGGGGAACAGCGCCGAGGAGCAGCTGCAGGCGTTGGCGGACCGGGTGGAGGGTGGGGATCTCTCGGGCCTGGCCCAGGCGGTCGCCCAGTTGCGGGAGCGGGCGGCCGATGCCGCCGGGGTAGACCCCCAGCTTTCCGGGGCCCTGGCCGAAGCAGCAGAACAGCTCACCCAGCTGGCGGCGGGAACCGGCGAGGCACCGGAAGCGGCCGGGGCGTTGCGGGAGGCGGCGGCCGCGGTGGGCGATGCCCGGCAGGCGGCGGCGGCCGACCAGGCCCGTGCTCAGGCGGCCGGTGAGATGGGGGACGCCCAGCAGCGTCTGGCCGATGCCGCCGGGGAGGGGGAGGGCTCCGCCGCCGGGCAGGGCGGGGAGGGATCGGGCGAAGGATCGGGCCAAGGCGCCGGCGAAGGTTCGGGCTCGGGATCGGGCCAGGGGAGCGGCCAGGGCGGTGGTCAGGGCGGCCAGGGCGGCGGTGGCGGTGGGGGCGGCAACGGCGCCGGGGGACAGCAGGGCGGCACCGCAGGGTCAGGCTCGGGCGGCTCGGGAATGGGCAGCGGCGGCTTCGGTGACGAAGACCCGAATCAGGCCCCCGGCCGGGCCACGGTCTTCGACCCCATCTCCGAGGCGCTGGGTGAGCGGGAGCGCGTCGACCTGGCCGGCTCGGAAGAGGGCGAGGTCCAGGGTCTGACCGACGGCCGCGGCGGAGTCGAGAACCTCCCGCTGACCCCCTACTCGGAGCGGTTCGCCGAATACCAGAGCCAGGCTCTCGAGTCGCTCGATAGCCTGGCCGTGCCCGGCAGCGTTCGCGACGTCGTTCGCGACTATTTCACTCTTCTCCAACCGTGAGGAATCCATGAGCACCGAGCCAACCCCAGAGGAATTCGCCTCCGCCATCGCCGCCGTTCGCAAGCAGGTGGCGACCGTGATAGTCGGCCAGCGCGACCTGGTCGACACCGTGCTGGTCGGGGCGTTGTGTGAGGGGCACGTGCTCCTGGAAGGAGTTCCGGGGCTGGGCAAGACCAAGCTGTTGGCCACCCTCGGTGCCGCCCTCTCGGTGGTGTTCGGGCGGATCCAGTTCACGCCCGACCTGATGCCCGCTGACATTCTCGGCACCAAGGTCCTTCAGGGCGAGGAGTTCGTGTTCCACGAGGGGCCGATCTTCGCCAATCTGGTTCTCGCCGACGAGATCAACCGCGCCACGCCCAAGACCCAGTCCGCCCTACTGGAGGCCATGCAAGAGCGGGTGGTGACCCTGGGGGGAGAGAGCCATCCGCTTCCCCGGCCTTTCCTGGTCATGGCCACCCAGAACCCGATCGAACAGGAGGGCACATATCCCCTTCCCGAGGCCCAGCTCGACCGATTCATGTTCAAGGCACTGGTCACCTTCCCACCGGCCGACGACCTGGTAGAGATCCTGCGTCGGACCACGGCCGGGCCCGAGGCGCTGCCGTCACCCGTGCTGGATGGGGCCGCCCTCCAGGGGATGTCTCGGCTGGTGCGGGCGCTGCCGGCCGGAAAGCATCTTCTCCGCTATGCCGCCACCCTCGTCGAGGCCACCCATCCCGCCAGCCCTCTGGCTCCCGAGATGATCCGCACCTACGTCCGCAACGGGGCCAGCCCTCGGGGGGCCCAGGCGCTGGTGTTGGGCGGGAAGGCGCGGGCATTGATGGAAGGCAGGCCCAATCTCGCCACGGAGGACATCTGGGCGCTGGCTCCCATGGCCCTGCGACACCGGCTGGTGCTGGGCTACGACGCCCTCGCCGACGCCGTCTCGGCGGATGACCTGGTCGCAGCAGTTCTCGCCGCCCATCCCGAGCCGGTCGATGCCGGGGAGCAGCCGGCCCGCCCGGAGGCGGCGGCCCAGGCCTGATGCTGCTCGATCCCCGGCTCCGGGCCCGGCTGGAGAGACTGTCGCTCGGGGTGCGGGGTCGGGTCACCGCCCAGTGGGCGGGACGGCACGCCTCGACCCGGCTGGGGGAGAGTCTCGATTTCGCCGACTACCGGCCCTACCAGCCGGGCGATGACTACCGCCGGATCGACCACAACCTGCGCGCCCGGCTGGGTGTCGTCATGGTCCGCCAGTTCGAGGCCGAACAGGAGCTTCCGATCGATGTGGTGATGGATGTGTCGGCCTCCATGGGCATGTACGGCAAGTTGGATTCGGCCCGTCGTCTTGCCGCCCTGGTCGCCTACATGGGATTGGCCTCTGGAGACCGGGTGCGCCTGTGGGCGTCGCCCGGCGAGAACGGACGAGCCGACGTGGCCGGTCCCAGTGGCCGCCACCTCTCGGCGTGGCCCCAACTCGAGGCATGGCTGGAAGGCGTGCAGATCCAGGCGGAGGGTTCTCTCCGCTCGGTTGGACGCCGGCTGGCCGGTTCGGGTGGCTCGGTGGTCCTCGTCTCCGACCTGCTCACGGAGGACTGGGCCGACGTCCTCGACGGGCTCGTCGCCACTCCGGGGGGACTGGTCCTGCACCTTCTCGCCCCCGAGGAGATGGATCCCCGTCTGGCGGGCGACCTCGAACTGGTCGACGTCGAGAGTGGGGCGCGGGTCCCGGTCTCGACCGACGAGGAGGTCCTGGCCGGTTACCGGCGGGCGGTGGACGAGTTCGCCCTGGGGGCGTCCCGGCATGCCCGGCGGTCGGGCCTCGACTACCTCCTGGTCGAATCGGGGACGGGAGCCGAGGAACGAGCCCTGGAGGCCCTGGCCCGTCGGGAAGTGGTGCGATGAGATTCCTCGTCCCGGCCGCATTCGGGCTCGCTGCCCTGGCCGGTCCACTGGTGGTCCTGTACATGCTTCGTTCCAAGCGACGCACCCACCAGGTGACGTCGACGATGCTGTGGCGGCAGGTGGGAGAGCCGGTCTCGTCGGCCGTGCCGTGGCGGCCCCTGAAACTGACGCCGCTGCTGATCGCCCAGTTGCTGGTGCTGGCCCTGTTCGTGCTCTCGGTGGCGCGGCCGTTCGTGTCCGAGGCCACCGTACTCGGCCCGCACACGGTCTTCGTCGTCGACACGTCGGGCTCGATGGCGATGGCAGACCGTCTGGAGCAGGCCCGCACCGCCGCCCTGGACCTGGCCGCCGACGTCTCCGAGGGAAATCTGGCTTCGGTGGTGGAGGCGGGGGCCAACCCGCAGGTGCTGGTGGCCTTCTCCGCCGATCCGGAGGCCGTAGCCGATGCCCTCCGGGGTCTGGAGGTGGGTGGAGGGAGAGAAGACCTGGCCGGTGCCGTTCGTCTCGCCCGAGGCCTGGCCGCCCCCGACCGGGAAACGAGCGTCGTCCTCTTCTCCGATGGCGGCAGCGCCCCGCTGGCCGGGGAGCCGCTGGCCGGGGTGACGCATCTGGTCTTCGACGATCGCGATTCGAATCTGGCTCTCACCGCGCTCGACGCCGAGCCCTCGGCAGAAGGCGTACCCCGCCTCTTCGTCCAGGTCGACAACCATGGCCCCGATGCCCGCCCTGTCAGCGTCGCCTTCGAGGTCGACGGTCTCCCCGCCGGGAGCGTCGACCTGGAAGTTCCGGGCCTGGCGGCGGCCCGCCGGGTGGTACCGGTGGACGCCGGCGCCGGCTCCACCGTTATCGCTCGCCTGGTCGGGGTCGACGACTCGCTCTCGCTCGACAACAGCGCCCATCTGGTGGTGGAGGGTGCCTCGGGAAGGTCGGTGGCGGTAATGGGGGAGGGGTCTCCCTTCCTCTCGGCGCTGCTCGGGTCGACCCCGGGCCTGGTACCGGCCGACGATCCCGGCGCAGCCGACCTGCTGGTGGTGGATGGGGGCCCCTTGCCCACCATCGACCGTCCGGCCTGGATCATGCGAACCGAGTCACCGCCGGAAGGAATCGAGCTGACCGGTGCCGAGCGCAACCTACCGGTCACCTTCGCCCGGCCTGGAGATCCGGTGCTGGACGGAGTGGATCTGTCGGAGACGGTGGTGGCCGAGGCCCAAGCCGTGGAAAGCCTGACCTGGCTGCCGCTGGTCTCGTCGGGGTCCACGCCACTGCTGCTTCTCGGCGAAGTAGGCGGACATCGAGCGGTCTACACCACTTTCGATCTGGTCCATTCCAACCTGCCCGTGCAGGTCGCCTTCCCGATCCTGGGAGCGAACCTGCTCGACTGGCTGGGCGGGGGTGAGGCGGGGACGGTCACCACGGAGACGGCCGGGACCCCGATTCCGCTCGTAACGCCGGCCGGGTCCCGAGCCCGGATCACTCTTCCCTCAGGAGCGACACGCGAACTCGCCGCCGATGCCGGATTGTTCCGCGACACGGATCTACCCGGCATCTACCGGATCGAGTACGTCGACGATGAGGGCGAAGTCGTGCCCGGCGAGCTCGCCGTTCGCCGTTTCGCGACCGAGGAGTCCTCCGGGCCCAGCCGTGAGGTGGCGGTGGCGGTGGCCCCGGGTGCCGACGGCGACGAGGGATTCCTGATCCGCGAGTGGTCCCCCTGGGTCATCGGGGCTGCGCTCGTGCTGATGGCTCTCGAATGGTGGATCGGGCATCAGCGGCCCCGACTCCGCTCCCGGCGCCCGGCCGAGGCGGCGGCATGAGGTTCGACCGTCCCTGGGTGCTGGCGGCCGTTCCCCTGGTCTTGCTGCTGTTGTGGTGGGTGGCACGAAAGGGCCGGAGCAGCGTGCCCCCGCGCCAGCACCGCTGGGCGGTGATGGCTCGAATGGTGGCGGCGACCCTGCTGGTCGTGGCCGCCGCCGGACCCTTCCTGGAACGGGGAGTCTCGACCCGTTCCGTGCTCTTCCTGGTCGATCGGTCGGCGTCGGTCGGGGCAGAGGCCCGGACCGCCCAGGAGGACTACATGCGCCAGGCTTTGGCCGAAGCGGTGCCTCCCGAGCGTGCCGGGATCGCCTTGTTCGGCCGTGAAGTGCGCCTGGATCGGGCGGTAGGACCGGCTCGACCCTTCGATGGCATCCGCACCGAGATCGACGACAGCGGCACCGATTTGGCCGGGGCCCTGGTGGCAGCCGGCTCCCTCCTCCCCACCGAGGGCTCGCGGCGGGTGGTGGTTCTGACCGATGGCGTCTCCACCACGGGTGGCCTGGAGGCGGCCAGCGACCGGTTGGCCGATCGAGGGGTGGCGGTCGACTTCGTCACCTCGGAGGCGGCCCGCAGTGCCGACGTGCTGGTCGAGTCGGTCCGGGTCCCTGCCACCGCCCGTGAGGGAGACTCGGTCCGGGTGCGAGCAGTTCTGCGCTCGAATCGGGAGGGCCCGGCCCGGGTCGCATTCCGCACCTCGGATGGGACCGTGCTGGAAGAGGAGGTCGTGCTGGACCCAGGCCGCAACGAGGTGACGGTCGAGGTTCCCGCTGCCGCCGCCGGCTTCGAGGTGGTCGAGGTGTCGGTTTCGGCCGAGTTCGACACCCGGCCCGAGAACGACACCTCATCGGTCGTCTACCGGGTGCTGGGCCCGGCCCGGGTGGCGGTGGTGGAAGGGGTGGCCGGCGACGGTGACGAGCTCGCCCGCGCCCTCGAAGCGGGGGGAGTTGCCGCCGACGTCCGCTCGACCGTGCCTTCGGAACGAGAGCTGCTCGGCTACGACGCTGTGGTGCTGGTCAACCTGCCCCGGCCTTCCGAAGCCGAAGGGTCTGCTCTGGCGGCCTTCGTCGAGGATCTCGGGCGGGGCCTGGTCGTCGTGGGCGGCGACCGGGCCTACGGGATGAGCGACTACCACCAGAGCCCGCTGGAGGCGGTACTCCCGGTCTCGTCCAACCCCGATGACCTGGTCCGGCGCCAGCCCGTGGCGGAGGTGCTGGTTATCGACTCCTCGGGATCGATGGGTGCGTGTCACTGCCGGGAGGGAGACTTCAGCGAAGGCGGCGTCCTCAAGACCGACATCGCCAAGGCCGGTGCGGCCGCCGCCATCGAGGCTCTCTCTCCGGAGGACTCGGCCGGTGTGGTGGCGGTGGCGGGCGGGGCGGACTGGGTGCTTCCCCTTCAACCGCGGCCCGACGCCGAAACCGTCACCGAGGCGCTGGCTCCGATCACGGCCGACGGTGACACCGAACTCGCCCGGGGCCTACAGGCGGCGCTGGACGAACTGCAGGCGGTGGATGGTGCGCTGCGACACATTGTCCTGTTCACCGACGGCTGGGACCCCAACGAGGCCAACCTCGTCCCGCTGGCTCGCCAGATCGCCGACGCCGGCGTGACGCTGTCGATCCTCGGGACCGGTGAGGGGAGCGGGACCACCCTGCGACGGATGGCCGACGTCGGCGGAGGCCGCTTCTACCCCGGAGCCGACCTCGCCTCGGTGCCGGAGATCTTCGTGGAGGAGACCTTGACCGCCGCCCGCGGCCTGATCAACGAGGGGTCGTTCATCCCCGCCCTGGGGGCGCCCTCGCCGGTGACCTCCGGGCTGACCGAGACGCCCCCGCTGCTGGGTTACGTCGCCACCAAGGCCAAGCCCACCGCCGCCACCGCGCTCCAGATCGGCCCCGGAGATCCCCTACTCGCCAGCTGGCAGCGGGGGCTGGGGCGGGCGACGGCTTGGACCTCGGATGCCACCGCCCGTTGGTCGAGCGGATGGGTCGACTGGGAGGGCTACGTGTCGTTCTGGGGGTCGGTGATCCGTCAGGTCCTTCCCTCCGGCCGGGAGGTGCCTCCCGAGGTCACTGTCGATGGCGGGACCCTGGGTATCGACTTCGACGCCGGTGAGGCGGTGCTCGATGCCACCGCGGTGGCCCGGGTCCGTACCTCCGACGGCGAGATCGAGGTGCTGCCGCTCCAGCAGACGGGAGAGTCGACCTTCAGCGGTTCGATGCCCGCCGCCGAGCCCGGGGCCTACTGGGTGGCGGTGTCGCTGGAACGGGGCGACGGCAGCGGCCTGGTGGCCAGCGCCGGGGCAGTGTCCGGCTATGCCGAGGAATTTGCCTTCCGTGAGCCCGACCCGGCCGGCATGGCCATCGTCTCGGAGCGGACCGGGGGACGGATGGAACCGGAGGCGCTGGCGGCCTTCGATGAGGCCCCCATCCGGGGCGATGCCCTCCAGCCCGTGGCGGCCTGGTTGCTCCTGGCCGGGCTCGTCCTGTTCCTCGCCGATGTGGCTCTGCGCCGGCTCGTCTTCTCGCCCGAGGACGCCCCCGAGTGGCGGGAGGGAATCCAGACCGAACGGCGCCGCGAGCGGCGCCGCATCGACCGCGTCCTGGAGGAGACGGCGGGTGCACCACCTCCGGTCGTCTCCGGCTCGGAGACGCTGGAGCGTCTGATGCGCCGCAAGCGCAGGTAGCAGGATGCGCTTCACGCGGGCGGAACTGGAGAGCTTTCGCGATTCCACCGTGCCCGACCTGGTCGGTCCCGGGGTCCGGCTCCTCTTCGTAGGCATCAACCCCGGCTTGTGGACGGCGGCCACCGGCACCCATTTCGCCCATCCCTCCAATCGCTTCTACCCGGCCCTGAGAAGAGGAGGCCTCATCGACCGCGACATCGATCCGGCCGCCGGGCTCTCCGCCGAGGAGCGGGCCCATCTACTCCAGCGCGGAATCGGTATCACCAACCTGGTGGCCCGGGCCACGGCCCGGGCGGGCGAGCTGGGCAACGAGGAGCTTGAGGCCGGCCGGCATCGTCTGCACCGGGTGGTGGCCGAAGTCGCGCCCCGGGTGGTAGCGGTGGCTGGAGTGACCGCCTACCGGGTGGCCTTCGGCGACCGTAAGGCCGGAATGGGACGCCAGGCCGCGCGACTGGAGGGCGCCGAGTTATGGGTCGTTCCCAACCCGAGCGGTCTCAACGCGCACGAGACGGTCGACAGCCTGTCCGGCTGGTACCGCCAGGTGGGTGAGGCGGCCGGTCTGCTCGCCTGACCTAGGACCGGCGGTCGATGAACAGGGTCTGGGTGGATCGGCCGATCACACCCTCGGGGTCGAAGAGGTCGCCGCCCGCCACCCCCCGACCGATCGACTCCCACTCGGACCTGGCCCTGACTCCCACCCATTCCCCCACCGGGTAGCGGGAGAGATGGATGGTCAGGTCGGCGTTCATGAATGCCATCTGAAGCGAGTTGGAGAGGCGGGAGAGGCCGTTGACGAAGTCGCCCACCGCGATGGCACGTTCCAGCGGCGATATCGGTTCGCCTTCTACCAGCGGTCGCGTCATCCGCAGCCACATCGCCCCCGGACCTGGCTTGAAGAATCCTCCGTCGATCTCCCGCACCTCGACGGCCTGGCGGTGGTAGAGGATGCGGCCAGGAGCGCCGACCCCCCACTTCTTCATGTCGGGGGCGGGTATCTCGGTCGGGAGCGGGCGGGGAGCGGGCGTCGGCCCGACCTCATCCGGCAGTGTCACCTCCGTCCGCCGCAATTTGAGCCCGGTGGCTCGGGCCAGTTCCAGGTCGTCGCTGTCGGTGAGGGAGGCTTCCACCGCCTGGATGCGCTTCCCCTCCCGGATCACACGGGTGGCGACGTGGAGGCGGGTCACGGGCACCACCCGGAACAGCTCGACGGTGAGGCGGGCCATCTCCATCGGTGCCAGCGTCGGAACCCGGTCCATCGCCCTTCCCAGCAAGGCGGCCACGGCACCTCCATGCTGGCCGTCCTCGTACCAGCCCGCCCGCGCCAATGGCGTGGACTCGAATACGTCCGGGCGGTGAGTTGGAAGGTAGGGAGCGGGAGGTATCGATTCCATGCAGGAGGGAAGGTCGGTAGAAGTTCGCCTTGCTCGGTTTAGCATGCTCTCCCGTGGACGCCGAAACCCTGACTGTCACGGAGTCTCGTCCCCGTTCCGGCGCCCGGTTCGGGTTCATCGCCACTTCGGCCGCGGCCTCGGCCGTGGGAGTGGTGGTGGCCGCCTTCACCGATCAACTCGGGCTGGCCGTCACGGGAGCCCTGGGGGGTCGGGAACCGGTCCTCTACCACAACGATGTCGCCTTCCGGGCCGGTGGCTCGGACCTCGCCCTTGGCGGCGGTGTCGTGCTGTCCCTGGTGGTAGGGGCGTTCTTTCTGCTGCTGTATCCGGGATCCCGGCGCTACGACGCCGCCCGCCTGACCACGCTGTGGGTCGTCCTCCACTGCTTCCGTCAGGGCTTCACTCAGATGGTGGCGGTCCCGCTCGACGCCGACTCCAACGCCGCCCTCGCCTTCTCAGCGCTGGACGTACCCCCGGGCCTCGATCTCGTGATCGCCACTGCGGGTGCGGTCGGCCTCCTTTCGATCGCCCTCGCGTCGGCACCGGCCTTCCTGGCCTTCGCTCCCACCCAGCGTGAGATCGCAAGCGGCTCCCGGCGGGCCGGTTTCACGGCGAAGCTGGCCCTGATCCCGGGCGTAGTGGGTCCCTTGCTGGCGGTGCCGGTCTTTCTGCCAGATCCCGGGAACGGATTGATCCAGTCGCTGCCGTTCGTCGGTGCCTTCACCATCGCCACCGTAATCGCCGCCGTGGGCACACGCAGCGTCACCATCGGTGATTACCGGGAGGCCCCCGGGTGGTCGTGGCTGCCGCTCGCCTGGCTGGTTGCCCTCGGTCTCATCGGCCAGTTCCTGCTCGCCCGGGGGATACTGATTCCGCCCTCTCTCGACCAGGTGTTCATCGAGAGCAGTTAACGTCGCCTTCGATGTCAGGTTGGAGCGCGCACGTGATCACCGTCTCGGACGGAGTCGCCCATGGCGCCCGCCGCGACGCTTCGGGTGACGCCCTCGCCGCCCTCCTCGACGCCGCGGGGGCGGACACGGTCGCCAGGACGGTGGTGCCCGACGAGATCGACCGTATCCAGGCGGCGCTGGAGGCTGCGACGACATCCGCCAGGGTGGTGGTCACCACCGGTGGAACCGGCTTCGGTCCCCGCGACGTCACGCCCGAGGCCACCGCACCCCTGCTCGACCGCGCCGCGCCCGGCCTCGTCCACTTGATGCTGGCACGCGGCATCGAGTCGACTCCGATGGCTGCCCTCTCCCGGCCACAGGCGGGAGTCATCAAAGGAGCTCTGGTCGTGAATCTGCCCGGATCTCCGCGCGGTGCCTGCGAGAACCTGGAGGCGATCCTGCCGCTGTTCGACCACCTGGTCGATCTGCTTGCCGGCGACACGGAGCACCGAGAATGACAGAGCTGGACCGGATTCTCGACACCGCGTCCGATTGGCACGAGAGAGGGCTCGAGTTCGCCCTCGCCACCGTGGTCGGAGTGCGCGGGTCGACCTATCGGGGGCTGGGAGCCCGCCAGCTGGTGGGCGGCGACGGCTCCGGCGTCGGCACCGTTTCGGGAGGCTGTCTCGATGCCGACCTGATCGAGGTCGCCCGCCAGGTGATCGATTCGGGATCTCCCCGCACGATCGAGTTCGATCTCACCGCCGACGACGAGGCGGTGTGGGGCTGGGGCATCGGGTGCAACGGCGCCACCGAACTGGTCGTCGAGCCGGCCCCGGGCGTGATCGACTTCATCGATTCGATCCGGGGCGTCCGCCGACCCCTGGTGGTGGTACACCATCTCTCGCCCGGACGGGCAGGGGAGAGGACTCTGGTCTCGCCGGACGGTGCGGGGCCGTTCGCGGCGATTGCGGCCGAGGCGGTGGAGGAAGGCCGCAATCGCGTCGCCGAGGTGGCGGGGGAGCGGGTGATGATCGAGCTGCTCGGTGCGCCCAGGCGGCTGATCGTCTGTGGTGCCGGCCACGATGCCGTCCCGGTGGTGAAGCTGGCCGGTGAGCTGGGTTATGAGACGGTGGTGGTCGATGATCGGCGTCAGTTCCTCTCCACCGACCGCTTCCCCGGAGTCGCCCAGCTGGTGCAGGTGGAACCCCGGCATCTAGGTGACGCCGTCGACCTCGACGGCGCAGCCTCGGTCGTGATCATGTCCCACAACTACCTGCGCGACCTCGACTATCTCGAGTCCGTACTCGGCCACCGTCTGTCCTACATCGGTGTGCTGGGACCGGGCGAGCGCCTGGCCCGCCTGCTCGGCGACCTGGCGGAACGGGGCGTGCGGCCCCACCCCCACGATCTGGCCGTCCTCCACGGCCCGGCCGGGCTCGACATCGGAGCCGAGGGGCCGATAGAGATCGCCTGGTCGGTTCTGAGCGAGATCATGGCGGTGCGCCGGCACCGCCGGGCGGGCTTCTTGCGCGAGCGCAAGGGACCCCCCGGGTTGCGCGAGTACGATCGACCCGACGCCGGTGCCACCAGCGGAGAGGAAGCATGAAGATAGAACACGAATTCACCGTTGCCCGTCCCATCGAGCGGGTCTGGGAGTTCTTCCAGGACGTGCCCGCCGTGGCCGACTGCCTGCCCGGAGCCGAACTGCAGGAGGACAAGGGGAACGACGTGTATGCCGGAGTCGTCTCGGTCAAGCTGGGTCCGATGACCGCCAGCTTCGAAGGTGAAGCAACCATCTCCCCGGACACTTCGACTCATTCGGCCACCATCGATGGGAAAGGTGTCGACAAGCGGGGAGGCAGTCGCGGCCAGGTCAAGGTGGGATATGCATTGGCCGAAGCCGAGGGTGGAGGTACCCATGTCACCATCGATGCCGATGTGATGCTGTCGGGTCCGGCCGCCCAGTTCGGGCGTACCGGCCTCGTCAACGAGATATCGAAGCGGTTGATCGGCGATTTCGTGCTTTGCCTGGAAGGAAAGCTCGCCGCCGCCACCACCGAGGAAGCCGCCCAGGTCAAGGCCGACGCGGACGTGAATGGCATCGCCCTGTTCTTCTCGGGACTGTGGGCCTGGATCAAGAAGTTGTTCGGCCGTTCTGGATGAGACGATGGGTAGCGCGACTCCTCGTCGGGGTGCTGGGGGTGGCCTGCTCGGGACCCGGTGCCGACTCGGTGGTGGTTGAAATGCTCGACAACAGCTTCTCGCCGGCCGAGGTCACCGTCGAGGCCGGCACTCCCATCACCTTTCTCGGTGTTGGTCGCAACCCGCACAATGCCGTCGCCGGCGACGGGTCCTGGTCGACCGAGGACTCATTCGGGAGCCTGGAGCAGTATGAGGGTGACGAGGCCACCGTGGTCGTGAACGAGCCGGGGACCTACGTGTTCTATTGCACCTTCCACGGCAACGCCCAGGGCCAGGGCATGGCAGGGACGCTCACCGTGACACCGGCGGGGGAGACACAGTGAGACGGTGGCTCCCGCTCGTGGTCCTGTTGGCCCTGGCCGGATGCGCCGGCCCTCCCCAGGGTGATCCCTCCCCGGCGGCGCTGGGCGATCATGCCACCGAGTCGCCTGCCGATTGGAGCGGGGCGACCCGACGGGTGCCTTCCGACTATCCCACCATCCAGGCGGCGGTGGACTCCGCCGACCCGGGAGACCTGGTCCTGATCGCTTCCGGCGTCTACCGGGAGGAGGTTCAGGTCTCGACTCCCGGACTGATCCTGCGGGGCGAGGATCGGAACGAGGTGGTGATCGACGGAGAATTCGTACGGCCCAACGGCATCATCGTCTTCGCCGACGGCGTGGTCGTGGAGAACCTGACACTCGCCAACGCCACCGAAAACGGCGTGATCTGGACGGGCGTACGCGGATACCGGGGTTCTTATCTGACGGCCGTCGACAACCAGGTCTACGGGATCTACGCCTTCGACTCCGGCGACGGGCTCTTCGAGCACTCCTATGCCTCGGGGTCGCCCGATGCCGGTTTCTACATCGGTCAGTGCGATCCCTGCGAGGCCGTGATCACCGACTCGATCGCCGAGTGGAACGGCCTCGGGTTCTCGGGGACCAACGCCTCCGGAGAACTCTACCTCGTCAACTCGGTGTGGAGGCACAACGTGGCGGGCATCGTGCCCAACACCCTCGACACCGAGCTCCTGCCCCCTTTCCACGACGTCACCATCGCCGGCAACCTGATCCACGACAACGGCAACGCCGGTGCGCCGTCTTTCACCAGTGAGTGGTCCGGATACGGCAACGGAGTGATCCTGGCCGGCGGCAACGACTCGCTCGTCACCCGCAACCGGATTTTCAACCATCCGGCCAACGGAGTGGCGATCACCCCCAACCTGTCCCGGAACTTCTGGATGTCGGGCGGCAACCGGGTGGAGTCGAACGTGATCGAGGGTTCGGGCCGGGCCGATGTGGCTCTGGCCGGACCGGCTTCGGTGGGCAACTGCTTCGGCGACAACGGGGACGCCACCTCTCTACCGGTCGGTCTCGATGTCTTCCAGAGTTGTGACGGCCTTCGTCTACCGGTTCTGTTCGAACTGGCCGGGAGCACCGAGCAACTGGGCCGGATCGCCGAAAGCGAACTTGGCTGGAAGCAGGAAGTCACTCCCGACATGGTTCCCAAACCGGGACCCCAGCCGGGGATGCCGGGGGGAGCCGAGGCGCCGCCGATACCCGCCGTGGAGGTCTTTGCCGGGGTTCGCCCCGACGTGTCCGCCCTCCCGGTCCCGGACATGCCCGCCGACACGACCGTCGATCAAGAGAGAGGAATCAAGTTGTTTGGAGTTCTGTTCGCGTCCGCCGCCGGCATCTTCTTCGGGCTCTATGCCTACCTGCTGCCCTTCGCGCTCTATGCCGCCTGGGTGGGGCTCGCCCTGTGGGACCTGGCCCGGCGAGACGATCTCGTTAAGGGGGCGATCATCGGATGGACCGCCGCCATCCTGCTGGTTCCCTTCCTCGGCGTGATCATCTATCACCTGTTCTCCCGCTCGCCCATCCCGCGCTGGCAGCGAATCACCTACGTCCTCGGTGGCCTGGCGGCGTACCTGGTCATCCTCGGCGTGGGGGCGTTGGTCGGCGGCATCGTCTAAGCCGGTGCCCGAAGGAGAATCTCCGGTTCCCGATCCCGACCGCCGTCGGCTCCTGTCGATGGGGGGAGCGGCCCTGCTGGGTGGAACCATGCTGGGACGGCTGGCTCCGGCATCCGCCGTGGCCGAGGACGACCCGAGATACGCCGGCCTCGGTTCCTCCTCGATCCACTCTCATGAGTCGGTCTCTCTCTATGGCCACGCTCACGAGCCTCCCTCGTCGCTCGCCGCCGGCGACCTCGACCGGGCCACCTTCCCGCCCACGGCCTCCACGCTTAAGGTCGAGCTGGACGTGGTCGAGCAGTCGATGGAAGTGGGGGCGAATGTGTTCTTCCCGGCATGGGCGTACGGCGGGACCGTGCCTGGTCCGATCCTGCGCGCCCGGGCGGGCGAAACCATCGAGGTACGGCTGCGGAATCTGACCCCCCACCCCCACAATCTCCACTTTCACGGTGCCCACATCCCCGCGATGGACGGCTGGGAGCCGATTCCCGCCGGCGCGGAGTTCGTCTACCGGATCGAGGCCGGTCCGCCCGGTGTCCATCCCTATCACTGTCACGTGTCGCCCCTCGCCGAGCACATCGCTCGCGGTCTCTACGGGGTGTTGATCGTCGACCCACCCGCGGGTCGGCCCTTTGCCCACGAGGTGGCCTTGGTCCTCTCGGGTTTCGCCATCGGGGGCGTGCCCAACGCCGTGACGGCCTGGAACGGTGTGGCGGGGTTCTACGGCCGCTATCCGATCAAGGTGCCGGCGGGAGAACCGGTGCGAGCGTACGTGGTCAACATGACCGAGTACGAGCCGGTGGGATCGTTCCATCTCCACGCCCGGACCTTCGACGTCTTCCCGGCCGGGATGGGAGAGCGTCCCGCCTTCTCCGGCGACACCGTCACCATGGGCCAGGGGGAGCGAGCGATGCTCGAGTTCACGCTCCCGCAGGTGGGGAGGTACATGTTCCATCCCCACCAGCATCACCTGGCCGACCGGGGCGCCATGGGTTGGTTCGCGGCCGTCTGATCAGGCGGTGGCGATCTCGACTGTGGCTCCGTCGGAGATCCACCAGGCCCGCACCTCGAGTCGGGGCTGGAAGCCGACCAGCAGATGGAACCAGTCCGGGTCGTGAGGCTGGGCCAGGTCCACGGCCGAAGGGACGGCGCCACCGTCGGGATGGGAATGGAACACTCCGCCGATCTCCCAACCCCGACTCTCGGCATGCCGGAGGGCGCCGAAGTGCTCCTCGGGGGCGATGGTGAAGCGGACGGGTGACCGTTCGGCGTTGCTGAGGGGATAGGCCATGGTCAACTTCCCGGCCCGATCCACGGCGATCAGGCCGCATGCCTCGTTGGGGAAGCACATCTCGGCGTGGCGGATGATCGCCTCCCGGATCGGTGCCGGAACCTGCAGAACCCTGTCAGGCGCGGGCGACAACACCGGCGGGGGCACAGGCCTGGTCGTAGTCGATCAGGCGGGGAGGATGGTCGGGGTCCGAGCAGGCGGGACAGTCCGGGCTACGGCGCACCGACACCACCTGGAAGTCCTCCTCAAGAGCGTCGTAGATCATCAGCTTGCCCACCAGCGGATCCCCGATTCCAAGCAGGAGCTTGATCGCCTCCATCGCCTCGATCGAGCCGATGATCCCGGGCAGGACGCCGAGCACCCCAGCCTCGGCGCAGGAAGGCGCCAGCTCGGGAGGGGGTGGCTGGGGGAACAGGCAGCGGTAGCAAGGGCCCTGGTAGGGATGGAACACCGAAGCCTGGCCCTCGAAGCGGAAGATGGAGCCGTGGACCACCGGAACGCCGAGATGGAGGCTGGCGTCGTTGACCAGATAGCGAGTGGGGAAGTTGTCGCCCCCGTCGACGATCAGGTCGTATCCCCCCAGGATCTCGAGGGCATTGGCCGCCTCCAGGCGGTGGGGGTGGGTGACGATCTTCACGTCGGGATTGAGGGCGGCGAGCGTCTCGCGAGCCGAGTCCACCTTGGGCATGCCGATCCGGTCGACGTTGTGGAGGATCTGGCGCTGCAGATTGGAGGCGTCGACCACGTCGAAGTCGATCAAGCCGATGGTCCCCACCCCGGCCGCGGCCAGGTACATGGCGGCCGGAGAGCCCAGTCCACCGGCTCCCACCAGGGCTACCGAGGAGGAGAGGAGACGCTCCTGGCCCGCCTCGCCCACCTCGGGTAGGAGTAGGTGGCGGTTGTAGCGGATGCGCTGCTCGCTCGTGAGCGACCCGGGCGCCTCCCAGGGCCGACCCTCGGTCTTCCAGCGCTCGAAGCCACCCGCCATGGAGGAGACGTTCGTGTAGCCCATGGCCTGGAGGGCGGAGGCGGCGAGGACACTGCGGTGCCCGGCCGAGCAGTAGATCACCAGTTCCCGGTCAGGCTCCGGCACCCGGCCTTCGATGTTCCCCTCCAGGATGCCGCGTGGAATCAGCAGGGATCCCTCGATGGCGCCGGTCTGATGTTCCTCCGGCTCACGAACGTCGACGAGCACGACCCGCCCCTGGCGGGCGGCGACCTCGGCGGGTGTCAGCTCGGCCACGTCCCGGCGAGCGGCGGCAACGAGTTCGCGGTAGGAGATCATCGGCTCCAAGGATACCGGCCGGGCACGCTCAAGGCTGTTTGCGGAGCGTCACCGTGGCGGTGTCACAGAGACCGTTCACATCGCATATCCGGTACGTGAATGTGAGGTCACCGTGGTTGCCGGGCGGCAACTGATAGGAGATGACGCCCCCGGAGACGCTGGCGCTTCCTTGCGCCGGTTGGCTCACGACGGTGAGAGTCGACACGGTAAGTGGAACACCGTCGGGATGGGTGTCGTTGGCGAGAACATCGACAGTGCCACTTCTGCCCCCGGGGTGGTAAAAGGCGAGGTCGGCGACGGCGTTGGGGGGCCGCAGCACCGGTCGGATGGTCACCGTGACCGTGGCCTGGGCGCAAGCGCCGTCCGGGTCGCACGCCCGGTAGGTGAACGAGTCGGTCCCCGAGGTTCCCGGCATCGCCGAATAGGTGACGATGGACCCGTCGGTGACGGCCACGCCCTTCCCCGAGGTACCGACAGAGTTGACCGTGAGCGGGTCGCCGTCGGGGTCGATGTCGTTGGAAAGCACGTTGATCTTCACCGAGCTGCCGGCATCGACCGAAGCGGTGTCATTTCGGGCTGTGGGGCCATCGTTGACCGGTTCGATCCGTATCGCCGCCGTCGCGGTGGCGCAGCGATTGCTGCCGTCGCAGGCCCGATAGCCAAAGGTGACGGTGCCGTTGTGGTTCGGAGCGGGTTCGTAGCGGATCCGGTTCCCCGAGATGCTGGCGGTGCCGAAGCTGGGGGCGGGGGTGATGGCACTGATCGTGAGGTTGGAGGGAGTGTCGTTGGCGAGCACGTCGATCACGACGGCGGTGTCCTCGGCCGTGGAGGCCACGTCGTCGCGCAGTCGGGGCGCAGGTGTGGTGGTGGGGGGCGCCGTGGTGGGAGGGGTCGTGTCGGGCGGATTCGTGGTCGGGGTAGTTGTAGGGTTGGTCGTCGGCGTGGTGGTTTGAGGCGGATCGGTCGTGGCGGGTGCGCCGCTCCCCGGGGAAGTGGTGGAGGTGGTGGAGTCTGTCGTCTCGCCGCCGGCGAGTTCGGGGGCGGTTTCGCCCGTGTCGGTCGTGTCGTGGCCCGCTAGTGGCCCCGTCGCCGAGGGGGCGCCGGGTGCTGCCGTTGCATCGTCGACGCCGGAGTCGGGATGGGCAAAGCGCTCGTCCACCACCGCTGTCAGGGTGGGAAGCGATTCCGCCACAAGCGCCGGCAGTGGAACCAGCCCTCCCACGACGGCGGCGGCCGTGACCGTGGCGGCACTGGTGAGGGTGATGAAGTCGCGGCCGATTCGATCCAGGTAGAAGGGGATCTGGCCCAGGCCGGCGAAGGGACCCACGATCCAGCGCAGGCGCCCGAGCGAGATGCTCATCAAGGCCCGCACCACCTGGGGGTCGAACTGGGTCCCCGCCATCCGGGCCACCTCGCGTCGGGCCTCTTCGGGTGACTTGGCAGCCTGATAAGAGCGGCCGCTGGTCATGACGTCGTAGGCGTCGGCCACGGACACGATCCGGGCCGCCAGCGAGATCTCCTCGCCTGCGAGGCCACGGGGATAGCCGGAGCCGTCCCAGCGCTCATGGTGGTGCTCGATGGCACCGGCCCATTCCCCCAGCCAGGGGACGAGCGCCGCCGCCACCCGCATACCCATGATGGGGTGGCGCCGGACCAGGGCCATCTCCTCGTCGCTGAGTGCCGAGTCCTTGTTGAGGATCTCGCCCGGGATCTCCAGCTTTCCGATGTCGTGGAGCAGCGCCGCCCAACGCAGCTTGTCACGTCCCTCCCGATCGACATTCATCTCCTCGGCCAGCATGTCGGCGTAGGCCCGTGTCCGCTCACCGTGGCCGCGTGTGAGACGGTCGTGCTCGTTGAGGGCCGCGGCGAGCGAGAGGATCAACTCGGCTGCCGCCGAGAGATCGGTGGTGCCGCTTGCCTCGGCCTCGGCCACCCGGCGGCGCAACTCGGAAGTGTTGGAGTTCCTCAGCGCCACCCGGTAGCGGGGCGGGGCCTGGTCGGGAAAGAGGAGTGTCATCCGCAGCATCACCGTCAGCGGAAGAAGCCGTCTGGCCAGCCGGTCGACTCCCCAGGCCACGAGTGACGACGCCCCGATCAGGAGCGCCCACCAGCCCACGATCCCGAGAGCCGAGGAGGGTTCGTACAGGCGCGGCGACAGCCACAGCGACGCCGCTACGGCGGCGGCCAGGGGAGCGAGGAAGATGAGGGCGCGCAGCGCCCAAGACGCCACCCGATGGTCGCGCCAGCGCTCGCCCTGGGCGGTATGGGAGGAACGGGTTGTCGTGGCCACTCACCCGTCATATCGGCATGTTCGCGGCCCGGGTTGACGTATCCTTGCTCGCCGCGGCCCGGGCTGGATGGGCCATCAGGCCCAGGCAAGGGTGCTAGTGCCGGTGGGCGGGGTCGGCGAGGTCGGGGTCGATCTCGTAGCGCCGGATGGCGTCGTCGATGACGGAGCCGTCCAGTTCGCCCGCCTTCACCAGCGCCGACAGGGTGGCGAACACGACGTGCCCGGTGTCGGTCTCGAAGAACCGGCGCAGCGCCGAGCGGCTGTCGGAGCGCCCGAACCCATCAGTTCCGAGGATGCTGAACGGACCCGGCACCCAGCGACCGACCTGGTCGGGCACGGCAGCCATGAAGTCGGTCACCGCCACCAACGGTCCGCTGACGCCCGAGAGGGTTCGGGTCACGAAGGGAGTCCGTGCCTCGGCGGTGGGGTGGAGGCGGTTCCACCGCTCCACTCCCAATGCCTCTTCGCGGAGCCGCTTGTACGACGTCACCGACCACAGCTCCGCTCCCACCCCGTAATGCTCGGCCAGCTCGTCGCGGGCGGCCCGGGCGGCCAGGTTGGCGGTACCCGAGAAGAGGATCGCCGCCCTCTGGTCGAGGTCCTCGGGAGCCTCCGCCCAGCGATAGATCCCGTCGACTATCCCCTGGGCTACGCCCTCAGGCCGGGGGGGCTGGGTGTAGTTCTCGTTGTACAACGTGATGTAGTAGTAGATGTCTTCGGGGTCGGAGCCGTACATTCGCCGGATCCCATCCTCGATGATCGTGCCCACCTCATAGGCGAAGGCGGGGTCATAGGCCTCACAGACCGGCACGGTGGAGGCGAGGATGTGGCTGTGGCCGTCCTGGTGTTGGAGGCCCTCGCCCTGCAGGGTGGTGCGTCCGGCGGTGCCGCCGAGCAGGAAACCCCGGGCCCGGGAGTCTGCCGCCGCCCACAGGAGGTCACCGACCCGCTGGAACCCGAACATCGAATAGAAGATGTAGAAGGGCACCATCGGCACCCCCCGGGTGGCATAGGAGGTGGCGGCCGCCGTCCACTCGGCGGTGGACCCGGCCTCGGTAATCCCCTCTTCCAGGATCTGGCCGTCCTTCGACTCGTGATAGGAGAGGAGCATGGCGTGATCTACCGGCTCGTAGAGCTGGCCCTGGGAGGCATAGATCCCCAACTCCCGGAACAGCGAGTCCATACCGAAGGTGCGGGCCTCGTCGGGAACGATGGGAACGACGTGAGGTCCGAACTCCTCGTGGCGGGCGAGGTTGCGGAGCAGGCGGGTGAAGGCGGTGGTGGTGGAGGCCTCCACCTTGCCCGAGCCGGCGTACACCTCCTGGAACGACTCCGGCCCGGGAAGGGTCATCTTCGACCGTACCCGGATGTGACGGGAGGGCAGGAAGCCATTGAGCTCCCGGCGCCGTCCCATCAGGTACTCGTACTCCTCCGACCCGGGCTCGGGACGGTAGTAGGGAGGGACCTTGTCTCCCTCCAGCGCCTCGGCGGGGATCGTCTCTTCGAGATGGAGACGTGAACGGAGGACCATCAACTGCTTGTTGGTCAACTCCTTGATCTGGTGGGTGGCGTTGCGACCCTCGACGTCCGGGCCGAGGGTCCAGCCCTTGATGGTCTTGGCGAGGATGACCGTCGGTCCCTCGGTTAGGTTGGTGGCCGTCTTGTAGGCCGCGTAGATCTTGCGGTAGTCAAGTCCGCCCCGGCGGAGTGCCCAGATCTGCTCGTCGGTCCAGTCCTCGACCAGGGCGGCCGCCCGCGGGTCCTTGCCGAAGAAGTGCTCGCGTACGTAGGCACCGTCCTCGGCCTTGTAGCGCTGGTACTCGCCATCGACCGTCTCGTTCATCACGTTGACCAGGGCGCCGTCCACGTCTCGAGCGAGGAGATCGTCCCATCCCGACCCCCACACCACCTTGATGACGTTCCATCCCGC
>DATHVR010000115.1:0-32387 GCA_035461175.1 Acidimicrobiia bacterium
GAGGGCGGCAGCAGGCGGGCGACCGGCGCGCCGAGGTCGCCCGACCATGGCCCAGCGGGGCGGTAGCAGTCGGGCGACCGGCGTCTGTTCGGGGTACGGCCCCGAACAACACCGAGACGCGTGAGCGACAGAGACGGGGGGCGTAGCCGGCCCCGAAGTCGCCCGACCATCAGTACAGCAGTCGGGCGACCGGCGTCTGTTCGGGGCACGGCCCCGAACAAGCACCGAGACGCGTGAGCGACAGAAACGGGAGACGCAGCCGGCCCCGAAGTCGCCCGACCATCAACACAGACCAATAGAAAAGACCCCGAGAAAGTCTGTGCAAGCACCTACCCTCTCGGGGTCTCCCGATCCCTCGAACTCCAAGGCCCGAAGGCCCGGTCTCCGAGAGACCTTCCGTAGCCACCTCTCGGCGGCTTCGGTGCCGGTCCGGGGTCGCCCCCGATCCGGTAAGTGGCAAGGTAGGGCGATCCAGAGCTGGGGTCAAGCCAGAATGCGGACTATTTTTCGCGTTCTCGCGCGAGTGCCCATTTGCTGATAATCGAGCGCGAAAAGTGAGTTCCATTCGCGAAAAATGATCCTGCTTCTGGGTTGCACATGCCCGAATCCGACCTCTACCTTGCCGTCATCGCTGTTGGGGGAGACCCCACAGCGCCCGGATCGGAGAGCGATCTCCGAGCGGGTCCGGCCCCACCGGCAACGGTGAGATCGGAGGGTCCGACCGGACCGGCCTCACGGCCGGAGCGGATCCGGAGCTTCGGCTCCGGAAGCGTCGGATCGGTGGTTTCATCGCCATCGAGCCGCCGAGCGGTCCCGGGGTCCTCGGAGACGGGGGTCCAGCGGCCTCGTGCCGCAATGGTCACTCGCCGAGAGGCAGTGGCCGCTCCCGCTGGGAGCCTGGATTCAGGTCCGGCTCGCAAGCGGGTTTGAGAGCCCCGAGAGGGTTGAGGCTTCGGCTTTGGCTCCCTCGGGGTTTCTCTGTGTCTGTGGTCGGGCGACTTCGGGGCCGGCTGCGTCTCCCGTCTCTGTCGCTCACGCGTCTCCTTGGTGTTCGGGGCCGTGCCCCGAACAGACGCCGGTCGCCCGACTGCTACCGCCCCGCTGTGGCCATGGTCGGGCGACCTCGGCGCGCCGGTCGCCCGCCTGCTGCCGCCCTCGCCGCCGGCTTTCGCCTCCCTGACCCCCTCTGGTGCCGCGGCTCCGTGGCGTTGGGGCGTGCCCCCGGGCGCGGAAACCACATGTTTTGGCTGTATGGAACCCGGACTTTGTCGGCTCGAGTCAAGGGTTGGTGGTGCTTCGACTCTCTGTTTCGGGGGCCGTGGGAGACTCCTATAGCCTCGTCGGCCTGGTGACAGAGGGACGCGCGGTCGACGCAGGTGAGAAACCGAGATTGCGGCCGTCAACACGGCCGGGGTCACCTCGAGGGATTCGTGATCCTCAGGCCTAAACAAGACGCCCCCCCGATATCACCCGGCACCCGGCACTCACCGCCACGACGAGCCAGGCGCTTGGTACGCTCACCGACCATGGCGTATCCCGAAAAGCTGCTCAGTCCGGATGAGGAAGTGGTCCACGAGTTCCGGCCCCACTGGAGCCGGATCCTCAAGGAGATCGTGCTCAGCGTGGCGGTGGTGATCGTGCTGATCCTGCTGGCCACCCTCTTCGACTTCGATTACCAGGGCTGGGTGATGCTGGGCATCGGGGTGATCTGGTTCTTGCTCGTCGTTCGGGGACTGCTCGCCTGGTGGTTCACCCAGCACGTCATCACAAACGAGCGGGTTATCTACCGGGCCGGGATCCTGTCCCGGGAGGGCAAAGAGATCCCGCTCGAGGTGATCAACGACGTCTCTTTCAAACAGACGGCCTGGGAGCGGATGATCGGCTCGGGGGATCTCCTGATCGAGTCGGCGGGGGAGTTGGGTCAGAGTCACTACCGGGACATCCCTCATCCCGAGATCATCCAGCGCGAGATCTATCAGGTGCGAGAGGCGCGCATGATGCTGCTGGAACGAGGCGGCAACGGCGGCACGATCAGCAAGGCGCAGCAACTCGAGATCCTCTCCCGCCTCCACGACCAGGGCAAGCTGAGCGATGCCGAGTTCGAGGCCGAGAAGCGGGCTCTGAACATGGAGGGGGATGTCTGATGCCTCACATGCAAGATTTCCCGCTGCTCCTGTCGACCCTCTACGACCAGGCCGTCCGCCTGTATCCCAACCAGGAGATCGTGTCGGTGGAAGCGGACCGATCGGTAACTCGCACCACCTATGCCGAGACCGACGCCCGGATTCGGCGGCTGGCGGGAGCGGTGTCAAACCGCCTCGGGGTGGACCCGGGCCGGGCCGTCGGCACGTTCGCCTGGAACAACCGTCGTCACCACGAACTCTATTGGGCGCTGACCAACACCGGCCGGATCTGCCACACGCTCAACATCCGCCTGTTCGGCGATCAGATCACCTACATCGTCAATCACGGCGAGGACCAAGTGATCTTCGTCGACCCCGATCTGGTGCCGCTTCTGGCCCCGATCGCCGACACCTTCGAGACCGTGCGCCACTTCGTTGTCATGGGTGAACAGGCGGATGACGCGCTTCCCAACTCGATTGCCTATGAGGAGTTGACCGAAGGGGCGGATCCGGTCACCGACTGGCCGCTGCTCGACGAGAACTCGCCGATGATGTTCTGTTACACGTCGGGCACGACCGGCAACCCCAAGGGCGTCGCCTACACCCAGCGATCGACCTACCTGCACACCCTGTCCAATCTGGCCAACCTGGCCATCGGCCCCCACGACAACGTGATGCCGGTGGTACCCATGTTCCACGCCGCCGCCTGGGGATATCCGTTCATGGCCACAGCCCGGGGGGCGAAGATCACCTATCCGGGACCCGACCTGACTCCGGAAGGTCTGGTCCGGCTGATCTCCGAGGAGAAGGTGACCTTCTCGGCCGGCGTGCCCACGGTGTGGCTGGGGATCCAGCACCATCTCACGGACAATCCAGACTTCGATGTCTCCTCGGTACGGGCGTTCCTCTGCGGGGGATCGGCGGTCCCTCGAGCGATGATCGACTGGTACTGGAAGGAGCGGGGCATCCTCGTCCAGCAGGGCTGGGGCATGACCGAGACCAATCCGGTTGCCTCGGTGGCAATGCTCAAGCCCCACATGGAGGACTGGGATTGGGAACGCAAGCTCGACTACCTGGAGACGGCCGGCCTTCCCATCCCCGGGGTCCAGGTCAAGATCGTCGACGCCGACGGTGAGCCCCTACCCCACGACGGCGAGGCGTTCGGGGAACTGTTGATCCGGGGACCGTGGGTGGCAGCCGAGTACTACCGGGACGCCCGCACTCCCGAGAGCTTCGTCGACGGCTGGCTGCGCACGGGCGATGTCTGCAAGATCGACCCCGAGGGGTACATCCGCATCACCGACCGGGCCAAAGACGTCATCAAGTCGGGCGGGGAGTGGATCAGCTCCATCGACCTCGAGAACACGCTGATGGCTCACCCGGGGGTGGCCGAGGCCACGGTGGTGGGGTTGAAGCACCAGCGTTGGCAGGAGCGGCCGGCGGCGTTCGTGGTCAAGAAGGCGGGGTCCGAATTGAACGAGGGCGATTTGCTCGAGTTCCTCGAGGACAAGGTGGCCAGGTGGTGGCTGCCCGATCGAATCGTCTTCATCGACGAAATCCCCAAGACCGGCACCGGCAAATTCGACAAGAAGGTGGTCCGGGACCAGTACGGCGACCTGCTCATGTAGGAGGCCGTGCCGGTCCCGGTCACCTCACCGGTTGGCGGACCGGCGGTAGAGGCGGATCGACAGCGGCACGAAGACCGACAGGATCACCGCCACCCAGATCAACGTGTAGACCTCGGCGTTCTGCATCGGCCACACCTCCGACGGCGGTGCCAGCGGATTGGTGTTCCCGAACAGGTTGCGGGCCGCCTGGGTCACGGCCGAGACCGGGTTCCACTCGGCGAAGGTCCGCAACGGCCCGGGGAGGCTGTCGCTGGGCACGAAGGCGTTGGAGATGAACGTGAGCGGCATGATCACCATGAACGAGGCATTGTTGATCACCTCCACGCTGGGCACCAGCAGCCCCACAGTTGCCATCACCCACGAAAAGGCGTAGGAGAACAGCAACAGGAGCAGGAAGCCGGCCAGAGCGTCCCACAGCGAGGTGCGGATCCGCCACCCGACCAGCAGCCCGGTCAGGGCCATGATCGTGATCGACAGGACGTTGTAGACGATGTCACTGGCCGTCCGGCCCACCAGCACCGCCGAGCGCGACATCGGCAGCGACCGGAACCGGTCGATGATTCCCTTCTGCATGTCGTCGGCGATCCCCGCCCCGGTGGCCGTCGCCCCGAACACCACGGTCTGGGCGAAGATCCCGGCGATCAGGAACTCCCGATAGTCCAGACCGGGCACGTCGATCGCCCCACCGAAGACGTAGGCGAACAACAGGACGAACATGATCGGAGACAGGAGGACGTAGATCAGGATTTCGGGGATCCGCTTGATCTTGATCAGGTTCCGCTTGGCTACCACGAAGCCGTCGGCGATTGTCCATGAGATTGTCGTCATGAGGAGACCTCCTCCATCGAGGCCGAACCGGTCCGGGTTTCGGCACTGCCGTCTTCAGCCACATGCCCGGTCAGGGTGAGGAACACATCGTCGAGTGTGGGCCGGCGTAGGCCGACGTCCAGGAGGCTGATCGCCCTGGAGTCGAGCCCGCGCAGGACATCCATGAGAACGGCGCTGCCGCCGGTCACCGGAGCCGTCACGGTGCGGTTGACCTCGTCCACAACGATCTCGCCCACGGCGAAAGGCATCAGGGTCTCGCGAGCAGTGGTGATGCTGGTCGAAGACTCGACCACCAGCTCGATCCGCTCCCCACCCACCTGGCGCTTGAGCTGGTCGGCGGTTCCCCGGGCGATGGCGCGTCCGTGATCGATGACCACGATCTCGTCGGCCAGCTGGTCGGCTTCCTCGAGATACTGGGTGGTGAGCAGGAGAGTGGTGCCGCCCGCCACCAGGTCGCGGATGATCTCCCACATGCCGATCCGGCTTCGGGGGTCGAGTCCGGTGGTGGGTTCGTCGAGGAACAGCACCGCCGGTCGGGCCACCAGGGCGCCGGCCAGATCGAGACGCCGGCGCATGCCCCCCGAGTAGGCCTTCACCGGGCGATCACCGGCTTCGGCCAGACCGAAGCGCTCGAGCAGTTCCCGGGCCCGACGGCGCGAGGCCTCGCGACCCATGCGATACAGCCGTCCGATCATGTCCAGGTTCTCGAAGCCGGTCAGATGCTCGTCCACCGCCGCGTATTGGCCGGACAGGCCGATGCGTGAGCGCACCTGATCGGGATGGGCTGCGACGTCGATCCCCGCCACCTCGGCCTGCCCGGCGTCGGGCTGGAGCAACGTGGTGAGGATGCGGACGGCGGTGGTCTTGCCGGCGCCGTTAGGGCCCAGAACGCCCAGCACCGAACCGGCTTCCACGTCGAGGTCGAGGCCATCGAGGGCCCGCACCTCTCCGTAGTTTTTGGCCAGATCCCTGGCCCGAATCATTGGTTCCATTCCTTCTCCTTGTCCTCTCGGTTGTCGTCGGTATCTGACCGACGGCGAGCGGGGAACTCATCGGTGGGAAACATAAAATCCATTCATGCCAGAAAGCGGCCGCAATTTCTGGCAATGTGAGAAACATGGGAGATACCACTGCCCGAGCTCTCCGCCTGCTCTCACTGCTCCAGGCCCGCCGCTGGTGGACCGGGGCCGAGCTGCGGGAGCGGCTGGGTGTGAGCGAGCGCAGTCTCCGGCGTGACGTCGATCGTCTGCGATCGCTGGGCTACCCCATCGAGGCAACGCCCGGCCCGGCCGGCGGCTACCGGCTCGGGGCCGGGGCCGAGATGCCGCCGCTACTGCTCGACGAGGAGGAGGCGGTGGCGATGGCCGTCGGCCTGGGCACGGCCGCCCTCGGTGCCGTTGCCGGAATCGAGGAGGCTTCGGTCCGGGCCCTGGCCAAGCTGGAACAGGTACTTCCACCCCGGATGTGGAGGGACGTGGAACTGTTCCGCTCGCTGCCCGTGACGGCCACCGGCAACCCGGCCCGGGCCGAGGTGGGCCCGTTGCTCACCGTGGCCCGGGCCTGTCGGGACGGGGAGCGAATCCGCTTCGGTTACCGCTCCCGGCGGGGCGAGGAGTCCGAGCGACACGTCGAACCGCACCACCTCGTCATGATCCATCATCGGTGGTATCTCCTCGCCTTCGACCGGGAGCGGGACGACTGGCGCACCTTTCGTGTCGATCGGATGGGCGAAACCTGGGCCACCGGAATGCGGTTTCAGGAGAGGGAGGTCCCGGGGGGAGATGCGGAGTCTTTCGTGAGCGCGGGCCTGGGAGAGGGGGAGTATCGATACGAGGCCCAGGTGATCTGTCACATCCTTCCCGAGGAACTGCCCCACTGGATCAGGAACGGAAACGGCGCCGTCGAACCCGTGGAGGATGGCTCCCTGCTGCACTTCCGGGACGATTCCCTCGACTGGCTGGCGATGCGGATCCTGTGGCTGGGAGTCGACTTCAGGGTGCTGGATCCGCCCGAGCTGGTCGAGACGGTGGCTGCGCTGGGAGAGCGGCTGCGCCGTGCCTCCGGGGGCTGAGGGTTCCGCGCCTGACGGCGCGGGCCGAACCGCCCCGTGTCACTCGACCTCGACGAGCTCACCCGAGGTGAGATCGAGCACGAACTCCTTGGTGCTGCGGGAATCGGCAATCCAGCGGGCCAGGCGAGCACCGGCCTGGCGCACGATCCACCAGGCGTAGTCCTCGGAAGGGCCGAAGGCCTGGCGGGCGCCCCGGGCCACCTCGACGGCCCGCGTCTCGTCGTCGAATGTCCCCAGAATCCGCTCCTCGGGGGGAGCGGTCGGGTGCGCCTTGCGGTCTATGAACTCGACAGCCTCAAACATCCAGTCCGCCTTCCTGCACCTTCAATCTACCCGAATACCGCGATGACGCCACAAGGTCGCGAATCTATCCCGAGGGCCACCTATCCTCCCTCTCGCATGCGCACTCTCCACCAGTACGCGGCCTGGGTGGCGGTGGCGACATCAGCCATCGTGGGCGTCTGGGGTCTCATCCTCGATCGACGGAGCCGGCCTCCCGCCCGCCCTTTCTGGGCCGGGGTGGCGGTGGCCTCGACCGTGATGCTGGCGCAGGTGGGACTGGGGGTGGCAATGATCGCCTCCCGGGAACTGACCCCCGGCGATCAGCACGTGTTCTACGGGATCGTGATCGCCTTCGTGTTCGCCTTCGCCTACATCTACCGGTCGCAACTCTCCCGCCGTCCCGCCCTCTACTACGGGCTCCTGTTCCTGTTCGTGATGGGGTTGGGTCTGCGCAACATCGCCACCTTCGGCGCCGATTTCTGACATGATGCGGCCCCACCAGGAGGAAATCACATGCTGCTCCAAGACAAAAAACTGCTCATAACCGGTGTCCTGACCGACGACTCCATTGCCTGGCACGTGGCCCGGGTGGCTCAGGACGCCGGTGCCGAGATCGTCTGCACCGGGTTCGGTCGCGGCCTGCGGCTGACCGAACGGTCCGTACACCGCCTTCCGAGCCCGGCCGACGTGCTGGAACTGGACATCAACGACCCGGCCCATGTCGAGGCGCTTCAGAAGGATCTCGACAATCGTTGGGGCCGGGTGGACGGTGCCCTCCACGCCATCGCCTTCGCCCCCGAGGACGCCCTGGGCGGAAACTTCCTCAACACCCCGGCCGCCTCCGCCCAGACCGCCTTCCTGACCTCCGCCTTCTCTTACAAGACGCTGGCAGTGGCAATGCGGCCGTTGCTGGAATCGGCCGGGGGCGGCTCCCTGGTGACGCTGGATTTCGACAACCGCCAGGCCTGGCCGGGCTACGACTGGATGGGGGTAGCCAAGTCGGCGCTGGAGAGCGTCACCCGCTACCTGGCCCGCGATCTGGGCGCCTCGAATATCCGGGTCAATGCCGTCTCGGCCGGACCGCTGGGAACGGTGGCCGCCAAGTCGATCCCGGGCTTCGACAACTTCGATCGGGTCTGGAACCAGCGGGCGCCGCTGGGATGGGATCCGACCAACCCCGATCCAGTTGCGCGGATGATCTGTGTGCTGATGTCGGATTGGGCCCCGATGACGTCGGGCGAGGTGATCCACGTGGACGGAGGCTTCCATGCCATCGCCGCCGGGGTGGACGAGGGCTGAGCGACCGGCCTCAGCCCCGGCGCAGGGCAGCTTCGCGAACGGCCGGGAGGTCGACCGTGAACGTGGCGCCCCCGCCGGGTGTGTCTTGCACCTCGGCCCTTCCCCCCATGGCCTCGGCCAGGCTGCGGACGATCGACAAACCCAGGCCGGTTCCCCCCACCGAGCGGGTTTGGGAGGCCTCGATCTGGGTGAAGCGCTGGAATACCCTCTCCCGCTGGTCCCGCGGAATTCCCGTCCCGTGATCGATGACCCGGATTTGGGCCATGTCTCCCCGGGTCGACGCCTCGATTTCGATCTCGCTCCCGGGGGCGTACTTGGAGGCATTCTCGATCAAGTTGATCAGGATCCGCTCGACGTGGTCCCGATCGGCCATCACCTCGAGGTCGGCCGGTTCCACGCGGGTGGCGATCGGCTCGCTGACGTGGAGGGCGTCGACCACGTGCTTGATCACCTGGGTGAGGGTCAGGGCCTCGGTGTTGATCGGGATCGCCCCCCGATCGATACGCGACACCATGAGGAGGTCTTCGATCAGCCGCTGCAGACGTCCGGCCTGGCGCCGGGCGGTGACGATGAGCTCGCGGGCCGTGTTCGCCTCGGGGGCGAGCTCGGGGCGGTTGACCGTGTCGAGGGAGCCGATGATCGAGGTCAAGGGAGTACGCAGCTCGTGGCTGACGACCGAGACGAAGTCGGTCTTCATCTGGGCCACCTCCTCCAGGCGCCGGTTCATCTCGGTCTGCTCCTCGTACCGCCCGATCTGGGAGAGGACCAGGGCGGCGGGACCGGCCAGGAAGGCGAGCTGCTCGAGCTGCTCGGGGCGGAACGATCCGGCCGCCGAGTCACCCACCGCAATGACGCCGACCGAGAACTGCTCGACCCGGAGTGGAGCCACCATCGCCTCGCGCAGACCCAACTCGGCCAGCAGACCATGGGACCCGGAGCCGGCGTTGACCTCGTCGACCAGGACGGGACGGCCCGACCGGAACACCTGGGGGATGAGCCCTGCCTCCGCCACCCTCACCCGGGTCAGGCCGATGTCGAGGGGGAGGCCATTCACCCAGATCGGGCTCATCACCTCGAGCACGTGGTCCTCGGGAACGTAGAGCAGGACCACCCCCACCTGACCGTCCAGATAGCGGCAGATGGTGCCCACCAACTGGGGCAGGACCTCGGATAGCGACTCGCCCTGAGAGAGGGTGGCCATGACGGCGTAGAGGCGTTCGAAATCGATGCGCTGGCGGTTGAGCTGCACCAGCCGCTGGTTGCTTCGCTCCACTGCCCGCTCGAACTCCATGCCCAGCAGGGCGGTGGCGACGGCGACGGTGGCGAGGGAGAGCACCGGCACCAGCACCTCGGCCAGGTCCACCGCCGAACGAGTGACGAGGGATGTCAGCGTGACGGTGGCCGCCGCCAGGATCGCCACGAAGGCGTGCTTGGCCCGTTCGAGGACCAGGCCCGACAGGCACACGAGGGCGAAGAAGACCGGTTGGGAGATGAGGTTGAGTTCGGGAACCGTGGCGATCACGCCGGTGGAAAGGGTGATGGCCACGATCCATCCCCAGGAGGCCCACCCGGACTGGGGCCGGGTCATGAGCGAGTCCCAGTCGAGTAGAGCCGAGATCACCAGGAGCAGGCCCACGGCCACCACCGGGACGAGGAAACGAGTGTCCTGGAACACCGAGGAGCGCACGGCCTGGGCGGCGAGCACGATTACGGCCACCCAGCCCAGGGCAATCGAGCGCCGTTGCACCGACGCCCGAAAACGCGTCATCGAACTCCCGACGGGGAGCTCCCTCGCGGCTTGTGCTGTGTTGGATGTGGTCATGGGAGCGGTAACAGTATTCTCGCATCGGTCCCTCGACTCCATAGGTTCTCTGTCCCTGATGCCTCTCATCTCCATCGCCGGCGGTGCTCTGTTCGCCGAACGGCTCGGCTCCGGTCCACCCCGCGTACTCGCCCTCCACGGCTGGGGAAGACGGGGGGCGGACTTAGTTCCGGCTCTAACCGGACTCGACGCCATCTGTCTCGACCTGCCCGGTTTCGGGGCCTCGCCTCCACCTCCAGCCCCGGTGGGGGCGGCCGGGTACGCCGATGCGATCGGACCCGTGTTCGACCTGTTCAACTCCCCGCCGGTAGTGGTCGGGCACTCGTTCGGCGGGAGGGTGGCCGTGGCCCGCCAGCACGGATGGCCCGGGTCGACGGCCGGTCTGGTGCTGGTGGGGAGCCCGCTGGTGCGACGGTCGGATGCAGTCCGGCGCCGCCCTCCGCTCGCCTTCCGGGCTGCCCGGCTCGCCAATCGCTGGGGTCTGATCTCCGAGGACGCCATGGAACGGCGCCGGCGCCGGCACGGGTCGGCCGACTATCGGGCGGCGACCGGAGTCATGCGCGACATCCTGGTCATGGCGGTCAACGAGTCGTACGAGAAGGAGCTGGCCGACCTCGGCATCCCGGTGAAGCTCCTCTGGGGAGAGAACGACACCGAGGTGCCGGTGAGTGTTGCGGAGGCGGCGGCGGACCTGATCCGCCGGGGTGGCGCAGAGGTGGAACTCGAGGTGCTGGCGGGGGTGGGCCACCACGTCCCCCTGGCGGCCCCGGACCGGCTGCGGGAAGCGGTCGAACGGATGCTGGCACAGGTGGGAAGATGACGGTCGCCGTCGTTGTGGCGTTGACCGTGGCGGGGGCGATCTCGGCCCTGCGCTGGTTGCGGGTGGCGCAGCGAGAGCACTACCTGGCAGGGTCGGTGACTCGATTCGCCCTGCGCTGGTGGACCGTCGACGTGCTCGCAGTTGCCCTCGGTGTGCTCGCCCTGGTCGCCGCCGTCGCCACCGCCTGGATCGCGTGGGCCGGCTTGATCACGGCCGCCGCGGTGGTCGTGGGGCCGCCCGGGCTCGGGATTCGGGGCCGGACGTCCCCTCTGGCCTCGACCGCCCGACTGCGCCGGATCGCCATCACCCTGGGAGTGCTCCTGGTCCTCTTCGGGGTCGTGGGTTTGATCACATCGCCCTTAGTGGCCGCCCTGGGCGCCGTGGCGGTGCCGCTCCTGACCGACCTCTGTCTCGTTGTCTTGGCTCCTGTCGAGCGGCGCCTGGGGAATCCCTGGGTCGAGAAGGCGGCTGCGGCACTGGCCGGGGCGGGAGCCACTGTCGTCGCCATCACGGGGTCTTACGGCAAGACCAGCACCAAGGGTTACGTCGGCCATCTCGCCGGTGGTTCGCGGCGGGTGCTGGCCAGCCCCGCCTCCTTCAACAACCGGATGGGCCTGGCCCGGTCGATCAACGAACATCTGGCCGGTGGGATCGATGTCTTCGTGGCAGAGATGGGCACCTACGGACCCGGGGAGATCGCCGAATTGTGCTCGTGGATACCGCCGGATGTCGCCGTCATCACGGCCATCGGACCCGTCCACCTCGAACGGTTCGGGAGCGAGGAGCGCATTGTCGAAGCCAAGGCGGAGATCCTCTCCGATGCCTCGGTAGCGGTCCTCAACGTCGACGACTCCCGTCTGGCCGCGCTGGCCGACCGGGAGGCGACGCGAAGGAAGGTAATCAGGGCCGGCACCGGCGATCCGGGTCTCCTCGACGTGGCAGTCTCCGACGGTCGGGTGTTCGTGGACGGCCGGGAGTTGGCCCCGGCACCGTCGGGTGCCCACGCTTCCAACCTCGCCTGTGCCGTGGGAGTGGCAACGGCGTTGGGAGTCGACGAGACCGCCCTACGCGACCGGGTCGGGGGCGTGAGCGAGCCCGAGCATCGCCGTACCGTCGCCCGGGGCCAGAGCGGGGTGGCGATCATCGACGACACCTTCAATTCCAACCCTGCCGGTGCCCGGGCGGCGCTGTCCAGCTTGGCCGGGCTCGGCGGCGGGGGGCGAAAGGTGGTCGTGACTCCGGGCATGGTGGAGCTAGGCGCTCGCCAGAGGGAGGAGAACCGGCTGTTCGCCGCCGATGCCGCCGCCGTGGCGGACCTGATCATCGTGGTGGGCCGCACCAACCGCCCTGCCCTCGTCGCAGGGGCGCGGGATGCCGGTGGGGAGGTCCGGGAGGTCGCCTCACGCGAGGAGGCGGTCGCCTGGGTGCGGGACAACCTCGGCCCCGACGATGCCGTCCTCTACGAGAACGACCTCCCTGATCATTACCCCTGAGGAGCGGTGGCGCTCAAGGTGCCCACTGGTCGACGGTCAGCCCCACCACCCGCAGGCCGCCGTCCTCGTAGGACATCGAGACGATCCAGCTCATCCAGTCGAGGCCCTCGTACTGGGGGTCGTCGCCGGGGTCGAACAGAGTCAGGAAGGGAAATCCCTCGAACTCGACCGGGATGGCGAACTCGGCCGGGCGCCCGTTGGGACCCTCGATGAACTCGCCCTTTTTCACTTCCAGATCGGGATCGTCGTAGACGTCAATGAGTGGTTCGGCGATGGCCTCGGTGAAGGTGCGAGGCTCGATCTCCGAGCTCCCCGGCTCGAGGGCGGGTGACCCCCAACGGTAGGTGGTGGGATCATCGAGCAGACCGGCCAGGTCCTCGGAGCGGAAGCGGACGGGGCTGTCGTGGTGGACGACCCACAGGCCCTTCGCGGACACCAGGTCGGCAAAGTCCTCACCCAGCATCAGGCGAGCGATGAACTCGTCGACGAGGGCACCCGGGTCGGAACCCGCCGGGAAGTCATCCAGGACTGGAGCCAGATAGAGGTCGTTGACCCATCCGGTGCCGTCGGGCGTCTCGATCGCCGACCAGGTGGACCCGCTCACTCCTGTTCGGGCTCCGGTCGTGTTCACCTCGGCCCCGGGGAGCAGGCGGCCGATCACCGTTTCCGATGCTCCGGCCGGTTGGCGGACGTTGAGATAGTCATCAGCGGCTACCAGCACCACCGTCCTGGCCTGATCCGAGGCCGGGTCGACGGCAGGAAGGTCGTCCTGATCCCAGGTGGTGGCGCCGGATGAGTCGAGTGGGTTTCCGATCGGAACGGAGCCGGCGAAGTCGTCCCGGGTCCAGCCGTCCCCGACTATCACACCTTCTCCGGAGAAGTACTCGATGTCTTGACCGTCCAGAAGCAGATCGACCCGGTCGATCGAACCGAACTCAGTGAGCGTGTAGACGAGTTGGGCCAACCGACCGAGGATGGCGGCGGAGCCGCCCCCCGCCTCGAACTCGCGCGACATGTCGACGGTGGCGATGCCTTCCACGATGTCTATCCCGAGTAGGAGGCTCTCCGGGGGAAAGGCGGTGACGAGGCCGGCGACGTGCTCGCGGGAGGTGGGACCGTCGATCAGGGCGAGAACCGCCGCCCGGGCCACGCCTTCGGTGCTGGCGGTTCGGGAGACGGGTACCGCCTGGCCGCTTTCCCCGAGTAGATAGATCGTGATCTCGCTCGACGGGGATTCCGTCGTGGGCGGGGTCGTCGTGGTCTCGCCGGGAGTGGTCGTGACGGTGGTGGGGATGGTGCTCGGCACTGTGGTGGTGGTCGTCTCGATGCCGGCAGTGGTGGAGGTCGTGAGCGGACCGCCGCTCTGAGGGTCACCCGAGCCACAGGCGCTCAAGACCAATGCCAGCGCCGAAATGAGGAGCAGTAGCTTCCTCGTCATGCCGTTCCTTTCTGAGGTTCGGCACCATCGTCGGAGGCGGACGTCTCATCGATCTCACCGGCATGTAACAGTTGTCCAACAGGCACCTCCAGCCGGAAAGTCAGGCCGCCTCCGGCCCGCAGCACCGGCGTCAGGCTCCCGCCCAGACGGCGAGCGTGCTGGTCGGCGATGGCCAGGCCCAGGCCGGTACCGGAGCCGCGGGCCGTGTCGGCGGTGGTGAAGCGTTCCCTGAGTCGAGGCAGCAGCTCGGGCGCCACGCCGGGGCCGCGATCGGACACTTCGATCACCAGCGTGTCGCCGAGGAGGGAGGCGGCCACCGTGGTCGGGGCCCCGGGAGCGTGGCGAGCAGCGTTGTCCAACAGGTTGCCGACGATGCGCTCCAGAGACCGGGGATCGGTCGTCACCGGCCGGTCCAACGACGACACCAGCTCGGCATCGGGATGACGGGCGGAGATGATGGAGGCGAGGAGCGCCCCCACGTCGACGGTGCCCAACTCGGAAGCAACCGCGTCGCTGTCCAGCCGGGAGATCTCGAGGAGATCGTCGACGAGATGGCGAAGGCGGGTCACGTCCTCCTGGAGCATGCCTGCCAGGGCGACATCATCACCTGTCACCTCGGCTCCGGTCCGGAGCCGGCCGTGGAGGAGGTGGGCCTCGTTGGTGAGTCCCGTGAGAGGGGTGCGGAGCTCGTGGGAGACGTCGGCGACGAAGCGACGCTCCCGGGCGCGGGCCTCTTCCAGTTGGGCGATGGTGGACTGGAGCGAGGCCGCCATCTCGTTGAAGGCACCCGACAGACGGCCGAACTCGTCGGAGCCGGCTTGCTCGAGCCGCACGGCCAGGTCGCCGGCGCGCATCCGTTCGGCCGCCTGCCTGGCCGCGGCGACCGGGGCCAGCATCCGGCGCGCAATCGAGGCGGCGAGGAGGGCGCCGGCGGCGAGCGCCACCAGTCCGGCTGCGCCCACCACCAGCGCGACCTGGCGAACGGTGTCGACCAGGGTCGTGGCAGGAGTCACGAAAAAATAGGTCGGTCCCTCCGCAGGAAGTCGCGCCGCCGTCACCAGCGCCAGGCCACCGGGCGTCTCGCTGAACTGGTAGGCGATCTCGCCCCGATCGGCGATCCGACGCAACTCCCCGGAAATCGGGGCCTGGGTGTCACCCTGGGCGAGGCGGCTGCCATCGTCGAACTCCACCCACACTCCGGTCGGGCCCCGGTCGAGGAATCGATCCAGGACGCCCGACGCCGCAATCTCGTCGGAGTTCGAGTCCGCCGAGATTCCGGCCGCCGGGGCGAGCACGGCCAGGTTGAACTCGGTGGTGGCGAGCGCCTCTCCGGTCAGGCGGGCTCGCAGGGAGCGATCGACCAGGAGGACCGAGACCACGCCCACCGCAGTGAGCGCCACGATCAGAACGGCCAGCATCGACCACACCAGCCGACGGCGGAGTCCGCGCCCCTGTCTCAAGCCGTGGTCCGGTATCCGAACCCCCGCACGGTTTCGATCAGTTGCGGCCGTGACGGTTCCAGTTCCAGCTTCGAGCGCAAGCGCTGGATGGCGACGTCGACCAGACGCGTGTCGCCGGTGGCGGGGTAGTCCCATACGTTTTCGAGCAGCAGTTCCCGGGTGAAGACCCGGCCGGGGGAGCCGGCCAGTTCGACGAGGAGGCGGAACTCGGTAGGGGAGAGGTCGATTTCCTCGCTTCCCCGCGTGACCCGGTGGGCGGCTACATCGATGTCGACGTCCCCGATACGCAGGCGCTCCTGCTCGGGATCACGCCGCGCCCGCCGCAGGGCGGCTCGCAGGCGGGCGAGCAGGATCGGCATCTCGAAGGGCTTGGTGATGTAGTCGTCCGCGCCCAATTCGAGGCCCACCACGATGTCGGAGGTGCCGTCCCGGGCCGTCACCATCAACACCGGGGTGGAGGAGAGGGCGCGGATCGACCGCAACACCTCCAGCCCGTCCCGTTTGGGGAGCATCACATCGAGCAACACGGCGTCGGGGCGATCGGCCCGAAACCTCGCCATCGCCTCGTCGCCGTCGGCGGCGGTCACCACCGAGAAGCCGGCATCAGCCAGCGCCATCCGGGTGGTTTCCCGGATCGAGCGGTCGTCTTCAACCACCAGGATGAGTCCATGCACGCCACCAGCGTATGTTGTGCTGCCTGGTCGGCGGTGTTTTTGGTCGGGCGACTTCGGGGCCGGCTTCGCCTGGCTGAGCCCGTCGGCTGGCGCGTCTCGTGACTTGTTCAGGGCCGTGCCCCGAACAGACGCCGGTCGCCCGACTGCTGCCGCCCTGTGCTTACGGTCACCCGAGTCTGGCTTCCGACTTCCGACTCTCGCCCTGATTCCCGGCGGCTGCCACCCCTGAGTCAGCGTCGACCGACAGCTGCCACTCCGTGCTCGACATGGTTACCGGCTGGATGGTTGGAGCGCCGTACCATCACCGCCATGACTACCGCAGCTGTCCTCTTCGGTGGACCCAGCGATGAACACGACATTTCGATCCTGACCGGCCTTCAGGTCGCCCGGGCCCTGCCCGGTGATCCTCCCGCCCTCTATTGGTCCAAGGCGGGGGAGTGGTTCCGCGTCGACGCTGATGCCGAGGCGGCGGACTTCGTCGACGGCGTCCCGCGCAAGGCACGTGAGGCCGGATTCGTGGCCTCGCCCGGCGGAGGGTTCATCTTCAAGCGCAAGCCGATTCCCCTCGACGTGGCGGTCATCGCCTGTCACGGCGGCCCGGGTGAGGACGGGACCTTGCAGGGGGCCCTCGATCTGGCCCGCATCCGCTATACCGGTCCGGGGCAATCGGCATCGGCACTGGGGATGGACAAGTTCGCATTCGGGGCTGCCATGCGGGCGGCCGGACTACCCAGCCTGGACCGGATCTTGGTCGGCCGGGGTAGCGGAACGCCGGCGAGTTTCCCCGGCCCCTACATCGTCAAGCCCCGTTTCGGCGGCTCTTCGATCGGAATCGAGGTGGCCGAGAATTGGGGCACGGTCCAGGCGCTGGTGGATTCGTCGCCCTATTTCGCCGACGGCGGAGTGGTCGAGCCCTTCATGGGAGGCAGTCGCGACCTCCAGGTCGGGGTCCGAACCCACCCCTCTCTTGAGCTATCGGCGATCGAGGCCCCCGCGCGGGCGGAAGGGAGCGGCATCTACGGCTACGACCAGAAGTATCTGGCCTGGGGCGGTGAAGTGTCGGGCGGAAGGGAGTTGCCCGCCCAGGTCGATGAAGAGGTCGGTCGCCGTCTGCGGGACCTGGCCGAGCAGGTAGCCATCGTGGCCGGTGTACGAGGCATCGCCCGGATCGACTTCCTGGAAAAGGACGGGGAGCTGTGGGTCAACGAGATCAACACCATCCCGGGCTCGATGGCCGCCTACCTGTGGATCGACCCGGCACGGAGCCGGGCCGAACTGTTCGGTGACATGGTGGCGGAAGCGGCGGCAGGATCGGTCCGCACCTACTCGACCGCCGGGTCCGACGGCACCGCTCTCCGCAGCGCCGGGACGATTGCCTCCAAGCTGGGCTGAGCGAACCGTCCCGGCCCGCGCCCCCCTACGCCGCCATGACGGCTCGTGGTTACTGACGGCCGACCGGGACGGACCTTAGAGGTTCACCACCGGGCAGGTGAGGGTTCGGGTGATGCCCTCGATGGCCTGGATCCTCGCCACGACCAGCTTGCCCAGCGCGTCGACGTCGTCGGCGCTGGCCTTCACGATCACGTCGTACGGTCCGGTGACGTCGTCGGCGTTGTTGACGCCGGGGATCCCCCTCACCTCGTCGGCAACCAGGGCTGCCTTTCCGACCTCGGTCTGGATCAGCACGTAGGCCTCAACCACTAACCCTCCTGTTGTCTCGGGTGGCGGACTATACCGGCCGCCTCGGGGCCGTGCTCGGGAGAGAGAAGGTATCGAGGACATTGGACCCTGGCGCCGCCACCCGGCCCTCCCTAGCCTCGGTCCCGTATTCAGAATTCGGCTGGAAGGAGCAGCCCATGAAGGTTTTGATCACCTACGCCAGCCGCCACGGCTCCACGGCCGGGATCGCCGAACGGGTGGCGGATGTCATTGGCCGGGCCGGCCTCACCGTCGAACTTCAGGAGGTCGAAGCGGTCACCGATCCCGAGTCTTACGACGCCTTTGTGATCGGAGGCGCCGCCTACATGTTCCACTGGCTTCGACCGGTCACCGCCTTCGTGAAGCACAACCGTCGCCTGCTGTCACGACGCCCGACATGGCTGTTCAGCAGTGGACCACTCGGCACGGATCTGGTCGACGACGAAGGCCAGGACGTCCTAGAGGCATCCCGCCCCAGGGAGTTCACCGAGCTCGAGGACATGGTCTCTCCTCGCGGGACCATGGTGTTCTTCGGTGCCTGGGACCCCGAAGAGCCGCCGGTAGGCATCGGGGAGCGCCTGGTGAGAATGATGCCGGCCGCGCGCGAGGCGCTCCCGACGGGTGACTTCCGGGATTGGGAGGCCATCGAGGAGTGGGCGAACGAGATCGCCGGCTATCTCAAGGGGCTGGCCGCTACATCTGCCGTGTGCGGCTGAGAATCGACAGGGGCGGTTAGTAGATGTCCTGGCCGAGTCGGAGCGAAGATGCGTAGTTGGCACCGTTCTCCTCGGTCATCTCGAAGATGATCCGCTGACCCTGGCGCAAGGTGCGGAACACCGATCCGGCCAGCGACCCCGGTCGCAGATACACCTCGGAGCGGTCGTCGTCGCGAACGACTACCCCCACACCGGTGGCGGGGTCGTAGGTCTGGACGACACCCTGGAGGGCCACGCTCAGGCCTTCTCCACCTTGCCGGCGCGAATGCAGGATGTGCAGACGCGGGCGCGACGGGTGTTGGAGCCGTGGCGGACTCGGATGCGCTGGATATTGGGGAGCCAGCGTCGGTTGTTGCGCTTGTGGGAGAAGCTCACGGACTTGCCGTAGCTGGGCCCCTTCCCACACACTTCACAGTGATACGACATGGAAAAGAAAACTCCTGGGGGAACTCGAAAAGGATACCCGTCCGGGCGGATGTGAGCGAATCACCCAACGGACGGAGCCCCGGGTGAGAAGCGTATCCGGCCTGGTGTTGTCATCTGCGGCCGAAGGGCCCGCGGCGGGCGGCGAGCGAGGGGCGATGTATGCTCCCGCCCCGTGAGCCCATCAGCCCCAGACCGAGGTCCTCGCTACGAGGTGATGTTCTTTCTCGAGTCCGAAGATACCGAGATGGAGACCTTCCGGCAGCGTTGGGACCTGCTCGGTGAGGACGTCGCCATCGAAGGCGAGGACGGGCTGTGGAACTGCCACATCCATACCGACGACATCGGCGGGTGCATCGAGGCAGGGATCGAGGCCGGCCGTCCCCGCCGCATCCGGATCCGCGACCTGTACGAGGAGGTGGGCGAACTCGAGGCCGACCTCGAGGCGGGCGCATTCAGCCCGCTGTCGTCGGTCCTGGACGCCCCGATCGGAGTGGTGGCGGTGACTGAGGGCAAAGGTCTGGTGGAGCGCTTTCGCCAGCTCGGTGTCCAGCAGATAGTCCCCGGCGGCCGCGCCGGTGGGCCCTCGCGTGAGGATCTGCTGGCCGCCGTCGACGAAGCCCCCGCCGACAGCCTGATCGTGCTTCCTAACGATGTCGGCACGGTCCCTATCGCCGAACAGCTGAACGCTCTCACGACCAAGACCGTGGCGGTTGTTCCCACCCGGAGTATCGCCCAGGGGCTGGCGGCGATGCTGGGCTACGTGCCCGGGGCCGACGACCTGGATGCTCAACTGGAGGACATGGCCGTGGCTGCCGGGGCGATCGAGTTCGGCGAGGTGGCCCGCGCCACCCGTGAGGCGTCGGTCGATGGCTGGCGGGTTATGTCGGGTGACTGGCTCGGTATCGCCGATGGCCGGGTCGTAGTCGTCGACCCGGACCGGTTCTCCACCCTGCGTGGCCTGGCGGCTGCCATTCTCCCCACCCAGGCTGCCCGCCTCACGGTCTACACCGGGGCCGGCTCCCAGCGAGCGGACATCAAGGCGCTGGAGGCGTGGGTCGGCGAGACTCATCCGGCGGTGCAGGTGATGGCGGTCGACGGCGGTCACAAGTCGCTTCCCTACCTGGTGGTCGTGGAGTGAGGCTGTGGCGACATTGAGCCGCCTGGCGGAGAAGCAGGTCGGCGAGGTGAAAGGCCTGTCTGGTCGACGAGGTCAGGCCCTGCACAAAGCCGGCATCCATACCGTGGCCGACCTGCTCATGCATGTGCCCCGCACTTACATCGACCGGTCGACGAGCGTCCGGATCGCCGATGCACCCATCGGCGAGGAGATCACGCTGATCGTCAGGGTCAACTCGGTCTCGGTCCGCCGCCCGCGCCGGAACCTGACGATCATCGAGGCCGTGGTGTCCGACGAAACCGGGCGCATGAAGGTGGTCTGGTTCAACCAGACCTTTCGGGCCCGACAGCTATCGACCGACTCGGAGGTTGCCCTTTCGGGGAAGGTCGAGGTCTTCAAGGGACGTCGGCAGATGAAGGCCCCCGATGCCGATCTGCTCTCTTCCAAGACGGAGTCCTTGGTGGTGGGGCGAATCGTGCCGATCCATCCCGCCGTCGGGGAGGCAACTGCCGGAGTGATGAGACGGGCGATCCACAACGCCCTCACTCGCAGCCGTCCGATTCCCGACACGGTGCCACCCGAGATAGCGGCGCTGGCGGAAGTGGCCGATCGAGATTGGGCGTTCGGAGCCATCCATTTCCCCGACGACCTCGACCAGGTGCCAACGGCCCGAGACCGGCTGGCCTTCGACGAGCTGTTCCGGCTGGAGGTGGCCCTGGCAGCGCAGAAGAAGAGCCAGGAGGCCTCCTCACAGGGACTCGCCCATCCGTCCCCGGGAGAGCTGCCGCGTCGTTTCCTCGCCGGGCTGCCGTTCGCTCTCACCTCCGCCCAGGAGCGGGTGTTGGGAGAGATCAGCGCCGATCTCTCCCGGCCTCATGCCATGCACCGGCTCCTCCAGGGCGAGGTCGGTTCCGGGAAAACGGTGGTGGCGGTGGCCACCCTGCTGGTCGGAATCGAAGGCGGCTACCAGGGGGCGGTGATGGCTCCCACCGAGGTGCTGGCCGAACAGCACTACCTGGGAATCTGTGCGCTGCTGGCCAGCGCAGGGCTCGATCCCGAGGTGGAAGGTGAGGGGGCCGCGCTGGGCATGACCTCGCTCTTCGAGGAGCCTGGCGGCCCCAGCGTGAGCGTCGCTTTGCTCACCGGTACGCGCGCACTGCTATCAAACCGGCCCGGTGCCTCCCGTCAGCAGGTGGTGGAGGCTATCGCCACGGGAGGCGTGGACCTGGTGGTCGGAACCCACGCCCTGATTCAGGAAGGCGTCGAGTTCCATCGCCTCGGGGTGGCGGTGGTCGACGAGCAGCACCGCTTCGGCGTCGCCCAGCGGGTCGAGCTACGGGACAAGGCCTCGGGAGTCGACCCCGATCTGCTGATCATGACCGCCACCCCGATTCCTCGCACTCTCTCCATGACCCTTTACGGCGACCTCGACATATCGAGCATCGACGAGATGCCACCCGGCCGTGAGGACGTCGCCACCACCGCACTTCCCTGGAGCCGCCAGTCCAAGGCGTGGGATCTCATCCGTCAGGAGGTGGCCGAGGGGCGACAGGCCTTTGTCGTCTGCCCGCTGGTGGAGGATTCGGAGAAGGTCGAAGCCGCCTCGGCGACCGCCGAGTACGAGCGTCTCTCAGCCGAGTTCGATGACCTCAGTGTCGGACTCATCCACGGCCAGCTGCATCCGCGTGACAAGGAGGATGTGATGGCCGCCTTCCGGGCGGGGGAGATCGACGTCCTCGTTTCCACCACTGTGATCGAGGTCGGAATCGACATCCCCAATGCCACGGTGACGGTGATCGAGGATGCCGACCGTTTCGGCCTTTCCCAGCTCCATCAGCTGCGGGGGCGGGTCGGACGCGGCAGCCATCCGGGAACCTGCGTGCTGCTGGCCGATCCGGCCACCGCCGAGGGAGAGGCCCGGATCAAGGCGATGATGCGTACCAACGATGGCTTCGAGCTGGCCAACGAGGATCTCCGCATCCGGGGGCAGGGCACCGTCTTCGGAATGCGGCAATCGGGGATGACCGATCTGCGGCTGGCCGACATCCTGCGTGACGTGCACCTGCTCGAGATCGCCCGCCGGGAGGCATTCGCCCTGGTCGAGCGGGACCCGGATCTGAGCGGCTACCCGGAGTTGGCCGAGGAGATCGCGGCCCTGCTGGGTTCCGACGTGGAGTATCTCTTCACTCACGCCCGGGGCTAGCTCAGAGGAGGGCGTGGGCCTTGAGATCCTCCAGGGCGCACACTTCCAGGGCAGCCTCGTGTGTGGAGGCCAGGATCACTTTCGGTGCCATCCCCGCCTCGAATGCCTGCTGCCAGCGGGTGGCGACCAGACACCAGCGATCGCCGGCGGTCAGCCCTTCGAAGGCGAACTCAGGTCGGGGCGTCGACAGATCGTTGCCCACCCGGCGGGAGAACTCCAGGAACTCCTCGGTCATCTCGGCACAGACGACGTGGCGTCCGATATCGTCCGGGCCGGTGTGGCACATCCCGTCGCGGTAGAACCCGGTGACAGGATCGAGCGCACACGGCATCAGGGGCTCACCGAGGACATTGCGGGCCATCCCCGGGGAGCGTAGCGTTCGTCGCCGATATCGGGTCGTGAGCGGTGTGGGGTCATGGGCGGTATCGAGTATTGAGTGGTGGGTTCTGAGTCGAACGATGTCTGCGGACGATCGGTATCCCGATCGTCGGCAACCGACCTCACTCACCACTCACGACACCCAGGCCCACGACGACCGGCTCCGGACGGGTAACTTCCGACCTCGACCCGACCACAGACTCCGGCCTCCGACCTCAGACCAGGATCATGCGCATCATCACCGGCCGTGCTAAGGGGCGGCGCCTGCTCGCTCCCGACACCGACGCCACCCGACCCGCCACCGACCGGGTCCGGGAGGCAGTGTTCTCCGCCATCGGGCCCTGGGTCGAGGACGCCGACGTCGTCGACCTCTACGCCGGCTCGGGGTCGTTCGGACTGGAGGCGCTCAGCCGGGGGGCGGCTTCCACCCTCTTCGTCGAGCGAGGCCGAACGGCGATACAGGCCCTTCGGACGAACATCGAGACGGTGGGCTTGGGCGGGACGGTGGTTGCCAGCGACGTGGATTCCTTCCTCCGTGCTCCCGGAAGCCGCACCTTTCACCTCGTCTTCATCGACCCGCCCTGGGACCTTCCGACCGAGACGCTCGACGCCCAACTGGCGCTGGTCGACGCGATCCTGGAGCCAGGTGGCGAGGTGGTGGTGAGCCGGCGCCAGGGCGACTCGATTCCCAGAAATCCCGGATCATGGGAGGTTGCCACCGATCGTCGTTACGGCGACGCGAGAATCTATCGATACGTGAAGGCAAGCGACGAGGACGAATGAGATGACCACAGCTCTCTGCCCGGGCAGCTTCGACCCGCCCACCAACGGACACATCGACGTCATCCAGCGCTGCAAACAGATCTTCGACCGGGTGGTGGTCGCCGTGGTCGACAATCCTTCCAAACAATCCATGTTCTCGGCCGAGGAGCGACAGGGGATGCTGGAGGAGGTCTTCGGGACCAGCGTCGAGATCGAGTCCTTCGACGGCCTGCTGGTGGATTTTGCCCGGCGGCGGAACGTGGATGTGGTGGTCAAGGGATTGCGGGCGGTGAGCGATTTCGACTACGAGCTGCAGATGGCCCAGATGAACCGCACCATGGCCGGAGTGGAGACGGTCTTCCTGCCGACAAACCCCGAATGGTCTTATTTGTCCTCGTCGTTGGTGCGCGAAGTTGCCAGACTGGGTGGGGCCTACCAGGGACTGGTGCCGGACCACGTCGCCACCGCACTCGAGGAGCGTTTGGCATGAACGACCACAACGACCATCTCCCCGACGACCATCTCCCAGACGACCACCTCGACCCGGGAGCAGTCGACTACGACGGCCCCGACTATGCCGACGACCTCGACGATGACCAGGGCGTCCCCACCGGCGGGTCGGCCATGGAGCCGGCTCCGCGACCCCGTGCCTCGGTGGGCGAACTCCAGGACATGGTCGACGACCTGGTGGCCCACATCCACGAGGCCAAGGCGATGCCACTGTCGTCGAGTGTCCTCGTCGATCGGGAGCAGTTCCTCGTAATGCTCGAACGCCTTCGCAACGAGCTTCCCGACGAGTTGCGGGCGGCGCGCTGGATGGTGCGGGAGCGGGAGGCATTCATCGCCCGGACCAACGAGAAGGCCCAGGACATCATCGACAAGGCGAGGGTCGAGGCGCGGAGACTCGTCTCGGAATCGAACATCGTGGCCGAGGCCGTCGAGGAGGCGAACATCCTCGTCCGCCGGGCCGAGGGAGAGGCACGACGTCTTCGTCTGGAAGCCGAGGACGAGATCGAGCGTGGCCTGGAGCGAGTCGAGAATCTTCTCAGCGAGTTGTTGGGCAAGATCCACTTCTCACGAGAGGAACTCCATCGTGCCCGCCCCAAACCGCCCGAGGTCCCTCTGTGAACGACCTCGTCTTCCATGTCTCCGACCTCGCCGACCGGCCCGGCGAGCGCCGAAGCGAAACCGGTCGACTACCCCTCGACCTGGCGGTGGGCGAGTCGCGGGTAGAGGGCATCGCCGACGTCGATCTGGATCTCCATGGCATCGACGGTGGCGTACTCACCCGATTCAAGGTGACCTTTCCGGTCCATCTGGTCTGTACCCGCTGTCTCACCGAATGGAACGACACGATGTCGGTGGAGGGGACGCAGGTGTTCGAGAAAGAGCCCGATGAGGATGGGTACGCCTTGACCCGCGACGACACGATCGACCTGTCCGGGCCCGTGCGCGACGAGGTCGCCCTGGCCGTCCCCGTGCGCCCGCTGTGCCGCCCTGATTGCGCGGGACTTTGCCCTACGTGCGGAACCGACTTGAATAAGGAACCCTGCGGCGGTCATGACGAGCCCTCCAGCTCTCCTTTCGCCGCCCTGCAGGAATTGTTCGATTCCCCCGACCACTGACGACGGAGGAGTGCTGCTCATGGCGGTGCCCAAGAAGAAGATGTCGCGCAGCCGTACCCGGCAGCGTAAGGCGGCCTGGAAGGTCAGCCGTCCCACCACCTCGACCTGCCCGCAATGCAAGGCGACGAAGCTGCCCCACCGGGCCTGTCCCAATTGTGGCCAGTACAAAGGTCGCGAGGTAGTCGAGGTCGACTGACCCTTGACCATCGCCCTGGACGCCATGGGGGGCGACCATGCCCCCGCCGAGCTGGTTGCCGGTGCCCTGGCAGCGGCCGCGTCCGGGGTCGAGGTGGTGCTCGTCGGCGACCCGGGCATCCTCGAGCCGGAACTGGACCGCGCCGGCGGGCAGCTTCCGGTGATCGCCGCCGCCGACGTGATCGGAATGCACGACGAGCCGGCGCGAGCGCTCCGCCAGAAACCCGACGCCTCGGTCTCCGTGGCGGCCCGACTGGTGGCGTCCGGCGACGCCGCCGGATTCGTTTCGGCCGGTTCCACCGGAGCGGCCATGGCGGCCGCGGCCATCCTCATCGGCCGCATCCCGGGTGTGGTCCGGCCCTGCATCGCCTCCATCTGGCCCACGCCGCCGACCCCGACCATCGTTCTCGACTCCGGGGCCAACCCGGACGTCAAGCCCAACCATCTCCTCCAGTTCGCCTTGATGGGTTCGGTCGCCGCCGAGATCTTCCTGTCGATGAACGAACCCCGGGTGGGGCTGCTGTCCAACGGTGAGGAGGAGGGCAAAGGCCGCGATCTGGAGCGGACTGCCTTCGGGCTCCTCAGCGGGTCTCATCTCAACTTCGTGGGAAATGTCGAGGGCCGCGATGTCGGCCGCGATCGGGCCGACGTCATCGTCACCGATGGCTTCACCGGCAACGTCTTCCTCAAGGCGGTGGAGGGAACCGCCCGGATGGTGGTGGCGCTCACCGCCGATGCCATTTCCCATCTCGAGGCCGGAGCCCGCCAGGCTGTCCAGCCTGCCCTGGATGAAATCCGCACCCGCCTCGACCCCGAAACCTACGGCGGTGGTCATCTGCTCGGTGTCTCCGGCGTGGTGGTCATCGCCCATGGCTCCTCCCGTGCCCGCTCCGTCGCCAACGCCCTCCGCATGGCCCACGAGGGCGCCGAGGCCGACCTGGTGCGGCGGGTAGGCGACCGCCTCGCCGCCGGATGAGCGAGGGAGCCACAGCGCTCGAGGCCGTCCTGGGCCACACCTTCGAGGACGGCGCCATCCTGGCCGAGGCCCTGACGCACAGTTCCTACGCCTCCGAGCACACCGGCGTCGGCTACAACGAGCGCTTCGAATTTCTGGGCGATGCCGTGCTCCAGCTCGCCATCACCGAGTTCCTCTTTGCCAGCTACCCGCACCTCCCCGAAGGCCAGATGGCCAAGATCCGGGCCGCCTCGGTCAGCGGGGCCGAGCTCGCCGCCGTGGCCCGTCTGTTGGACCTGGGGCGTCACCTTCGCCTGGGACGGGGCGAGGAGGCGTCCGGGGGTCGGGAAAAGGACTCGATCCTGGCTGATGCCATGGAGGCGGTCATCGCCGCCATCCACCTCGACGCCGGCTACCCGGTGGCGCGTGGCGTAGTGCTCGAACTTTGGGAGGAGCGGGTACGAAGCCGGGCGACGCAACCGGGTCGTCGCGACTACAAGACCCGCCTCCAGGAGTTGCTGGCCGCCTCCCAACGACGTCCCGAGTACGAGGTGACGGGGGAGGGGCCCGACCACGACCGGCAGTTCAGCGCCGTGGTTCTCGTCGAGGGGATCGAGTGGGGCCGGGGAGTGGGTCGATCCAAGAAACAGGCCCAGCAGGAAGCGGCGCGAGAGGCGCTGGCCAGTCGCGATCCCGACGTCTAGCGGCTCACCTTCTCGGTCAGCACCTGCTCCAGGAACTCCTTGTCATCCAGTCCGGATCCGGCCGGCACCCGGGGTCGGATGCGACCGGCCAGGTCGGAGGCGAGGCGGCGGTCGGCCTCCGCCGTCAGGTCCGAGCGCCGCTGCAGGTAGCGCCGGATCAGCGCCACCTCGGAGGCGGTGACGGCGGAGACGTCCCAACCCTGGATCGGGGCTCCCGCGGGTGAGCCTTCATCCGTCGGCACGCTCGGCAGGCGGTGACGGATCACGATCGTATTGGCGACTATGTCTCCCAGGCGTTGGTTGCGGGCCGTGACGGCGATGGCGATGGCCCCGGCGGCGTAGAAGCCGGGGAGGAAGTCGACCAGACGCATGAGGGTGCGCAGAGTGACCGCTCCCAGGCCGAGCGCGGTGCCGTCCACCGTGGCCACTCTGATCCCCATCGCCGCCTTCCCGGGCGTGCGCCCTCCGTTGAGAGCTTCGAAGATCACGTAGTACCCGATCACGATCACGACGATGAGCAGGGTGCCGATGCCCAGCAGGAACACGCCCAGGTCTCCCGACACAACCGATCCGGCCAGGCTCAACGCCAGCGTGAGGGTGAGGAGGAGGACTCCCTGGATGAGGAGGTCGACCAGGGCGGCGCCGAAGCGAGAACCGAGACCCGCTAGCGTCACCTCGATCGACACACCCTCGGGGGTGTCGATTCTCATCCGATCGTCGAGGTTCATGTGGACACGCTAAGTGGCTTCGTCGCCGAGCGCCAAGACCGCTGGGACGAATACGAAAGCCTGCTCGACCAGGCCGGCAAACGACCCGAGCGCCTGGGTGGCGAGGGGGTCCGCCGGCTCGCCGGCCTCTACCGTGCCACCGCTGCCGATCTGGTTGCGGCGCGACGTCGCTTCGGGGAGGAAGCCGTGGTCGAAAGGCTGGAATCGCTCGTCCGGCGCGGGCAAGGCCTGATCTATGAACGAGCCACCCGTCGGGGCAATCTGGCCGACTTCTTCGCCGACCGCTACTGGGAGTTGCTGTGGCAGCGACGGGCACCGCTGGGGCTGGCGGCCCTGATCATGGTGGGTCCGGCCTTGCTCATGCTGCAATGGGCACTGGCCTCGCCCGAGGCGGTGGCGGGTCTCGTCCCGCCCGAGTTCCTGTGGGTGGCGGACGCCGAGACCACCGACCAGGGGATGGGGGCGGTAGGTCTGGCCGGCTTCAGCACATTCGTCCTCACCAACAACATACGCGTCGCCCTCACGGCGTTCGTGGCCGGCATCACCTGGGGCCTGGGAACGGCGTTGCTGATCGGCTACAACGCGGTCTTGTTCGGGGCGCTGACCGGTCTGGCCGCCGGGGCCGGCAACCTGCGCTTGCTGGGTGAGGCCACCCTCGCTCACGGCATCCTGGAACTGTCGTGCATAGTCGTTGCCGGGGCGGCGGGTCTCTCGCTGGGGAGGGCGATGTTGCGGCCCGGTAACCGCACCCGTCGTGAAGCATTGGGAGTGGAGGCGATTGATGCGCTCCAGATCGCGGCCGGCACCGCCCCCTGGCTCGTCGTCGCCGGCCTGGTCGAGGGCTACGTAAGCCGGGTGGGCCTGTCGCTCATCCCCACCGCCATCGTCGGAGTGGTGCTGGGTGGGACCTTCTGGGGTCTGCTGTGGTGGCGGGGTCGGGCCTCAGAAACGAGCGCGGCGCTTGGCACGTAGGTAGGCGGCGACGCAGCGGTGGGGGAGTTGGGGAGCGAGCGCGTCGATGACGGTCACTCCGAAGGCTTCGAGTCGGGCCCCCGCCCGCCGGCGCGACCTCTCGATCTCGGCCGCCACGGCCGTGCGGTAGGCATCGGCGATCCCACCGGCCGGGGTGGAGAGAGCGGCCGTGACGGCCGGATCGCTCACACCGCCGACGGCCACCGCATGGTGACGGGCCAGGATGGGGATCGCCGCCAGCAGTGGGAGGGCGGCCGTCTCTTCCATCAGGTCGGTGAGGAGCAGGATGAAGGCTCGCTTGTTGTGGGCGACGGTCCGGAACGCCAGTTCGAAGTCGGACTCCTGCATCGACGGTTCCAGGTCGTGGACGGCGGTGATCGTGGCCTTGCTACCGTCGCGCCGGGGCGAAAGGCGGCGGCGGATCTGATCGTCGAAGGCGACCACGCCGATACGGTCCCCGACCACGTCCGCGGCGGATGCCACCGCCGCCACCGTGTCGACGGCGACGTCGAGACGGGTCCGTTCCGTGCCGTCTCCCACCGGAGCCGACATGAGCCGACCCGTGTCGAGGAGCACGATCACCTCCCGCTCCTGTTCGATGCGGTAGGTATTGGACATCGGGGTACCGGTTCGGGCGGTGGCCCGCCAGTTGACCTGGCGGATGTCGTCGTCGGGGAGGTAGTCCCTGATCGACTCGAGTTCGGTCCCCAACCCCAACGGGCCTCGGCTCCTCCGTGCCGAGTCCCCGAACCGGCCCAGGCGAACTTCGGTGGCCAGCCGTCGAGCGGCCGGCATGTCGGGATAGACGACGAAAGTGGTGGGAGCACCGGCGCGGTGATACCAGCGGCCCAGCCCCAGTGGCCCTTCGGCCAACGTCGAGGTAGGAGGAATCGTGTGGGTTCCCCGGCGCAGGGCCGTCACGGTGCCGGCCAGCGACTCCCGGCCTTCCTCCGGCTCGATCCGGATGTCGGCGCTGCCCACCAGCCGGACCCGCGTTTCGCGAGCCGGTTCCAGCCTGACCTCGAATTCCGAGGGCACCCCGCGCGACAGGATCGGAGGAGCGCTCACCGTCGCCTCCGGCGGGCGGCGTACGGCCCAGGCATCGGCCGCGACCGCCACCAGTGCCACCAGGAGCACCGTCCAGGCCGCCGCCGACGGGAGCACGAAGCCCGAAAGGGCGGCCAGGGCGAGAAGGATCAGGCCCCGGGGGGCGATACTCACCGGGGGACGTCCACGTCGGCGAGGGCGGTCGTGACCGCATCCTGGGGCCGGTACCGCTCGAGCTCGGCCTCGGGTCGAATGAGGATGCGATGGGTGAGGACGCTGGGGGCGAGCCGAGCGACGTCGTCGGGGGTGACGAAGTCGCGGGCCGACATTCGAGCAAGTGCACGCGAGGCGGCCAGTAGATGGACCGCAGCGCGGGGGGACGCTCCCAGTTCCACCGAGGGCAACCGGCGGGTATGGCGGACCAGGGCAACCACATAGGCGGCCAGCGCCGGCTCCACATGGGTGGTGTCGACCAGTTCCCGGACCCGGACCAGTTCCTCTCCCGACGTCACCTCGGCGATCTCGGCCAGGCCACGGGGGGCGAGCCCCGAGCGGGGCAGCGCCAGCATCTCGATCTCCTGGTTCTCGCCGGGGTAACCGACGTTCACCTTCATGAGGAAACGGTCCAGTTGTGCCTCAGGAAGGGGATAGGTCCCCTCGTACTCGATCGGGTTCTGGGTGGCGACGACCAGGAACGGCTGAGGCAGGGGGCGGGTGGTCCCGTCCACCGTAACCTGGTTCTCGCCCATCGCCTCCAGGAGGGCAGCCTGGGTCTTGGGTGGGGTGCGGTTGATCTCGTCCGCCAGCAAGAGATTGGTGAAGATCGGTCCCGGCCGGAACGAGAGTTCGCCCCCTCGCAGGGTCATGGTGCCGGTCAGGTCCGAGGGGAGCATGTCCGGGGTGAACTGCGCCCGGGCGAAGTCGACGCCGAGGGCGGCGGCCACTGCCCGGGCGAGGAGGGTCTTGGCCGTCCCGGGAACACCCTCCAGCAGCACATGGCCTCCGACGAGGGCGGCGATGAGGAGGGCGTCCACGGTGGCGGTTTGACCGCGGACGATCGTCTCCACTTGCTCGTGGAGCCTCTGTCTCAGGTCGTCCAGGTTCATTTCTTCTCCCGTGTCAGTGTGGCGAGGCCCCGGTCGGCCGCCATCAGAGTCTGTTCGGAGATGTCGCTGCCCTCCAGGGCTTCTCGTGCCTCGCGGTCGAGGCCGGCCCCGCCTCCGTCCCGATCGAACCACTGGCGGGCCTGGGCGCGGATGCTCTCCAGGGCGGCCTCGGTATCGCCGCTTCGCTGCAGGATCCCCGCCACCGAGTCGAGATACAACTCCCGGCCTGGAGGTAGCCGGCGGTGACGATCGTAGGGGGGGCCGAATCGGCGGCCATAGGCGATGAGCCCCAGCACGCCGACGACCGCCATCATCGTCAGAACCGTGCGCCACCGTGACGGCAGCAACGACCAGAAGCCGCCTTCCTCCCGGAAACCGTGACGGAACTCGTCGAAGTAGATCGGTCCGTTCGGATCGATCATCCCCACTGCCGCCACCGCCGCATCCGGTGCCCCCAGGCCCTGGTTCTGCACGGGGAGGGGGTCGGCCAGCCACACGAAGGTACCGTCCCCCACGATCCGCTCGATCGCCACCATCCGGCCGTCGTCGGCAACCAGGAGGGGACGATCGCCTGGGGCCGCCTCGAACGAACCGAACCCGGACAGGGGTACATCGGTGATCGAGGCATCGTCGAGCGAGCCCGCCGGTCGGGCCGCGGCGGCTCCCTCGGAGCGCCAGACGGGAGGGTCGGCCAGGAGCCTGGCCACTGCCGTGTTCGGGCCCACTGCCACCACCCGCCCGAGCGACTGCATCATCACCTCGAGCCGATTCAACTCGTCGGCGGTGTAGTCGGTCTCGCCCACGTCGGCGAGCACGACCGTTCCTGTCGGATCGAACGTGGCTTCGTCGAGGGGACGGCGTACCCGAACCACGTCGTAACCCAGTCGCTCCAGCGTCCCGGCGAGGGCGGCGGTGCCGGCACGGGTCGTCACATAGGAGGACCCGTCGGGGCCGGTGACGGCTCCGCCACTGCTGAACAACCCTCCCAACCAGACCACGAGGTTGAGCAGAACCACAAGGCCGCCCACCCACAGCAAGGTGCGGCGGGTACGTCTGCCCTCCTCGGTCAGAGTCGTCGAGGGAGGGATCATCCGGCGGGGGCCGTGGGAGAACGGGCGGGAGTCGGGGTGGGATAGATGCGGGCGGGGGTCGGGGTGGGATACATCAGCGAGTGGTCGCCAGGACGGTGGACGCCAGGCGGCGGGCGCCGCTCACGTCCGCCTCAGTAGCGGGCTTGTCCCCGTAGACCACGGCGTCGAAGCGTTCGGCCAGGTGCCGGAAGTCGCCTGAATCGAGGGCCTCGGTCAGGCTGCCCGTGGTAGTCCCCGGTGTGAGGTCGATGACACCGGCCCGGTCGAGATGGATGAGGGCGGCCTGAAACAGCAGATGGAACGCCTCGTCGAGGTCGCCGCGTGCCTCGGCTTGACCGGCCCGGCGCTCGAGATCGGCCGGGTCCAACCCCCGCACCCATTCGTGTTCCCTCCGGATCCGCGCTTCGACTCGCCGAGCGCGGCGACGGCCCAGGTTGGTAGTGATGAGGGCGGTGGCGAGGACGAGGACGGCGCCGACCAGCAACGCCATCACCAATGGTCCCCCGACGGCCTCGGAGATGGCCGTAACCCACTCCACGAATCGCACCCAGGCTCGTTCCAGGAATTCGACCAGACGGGTCCACCACGGGCTGCCCAGTCGGTAGCGGGGTTGGGAGAGTTCGTCGGTGGCGGCGCGAACGATCTCGTCGGCGGGGGGCCACTCGCCCCTCATCGGCTGCCGGGTGTGCCGAGTCCGAAAGGATCCTCGTCGTCGGGTGAGGTCAG
>DATHVR010000116.1:0-8033 GCA_035461175.1 Acidimicrobiia bacterium
CCTTCCGCACCCTCATTGCCCCCGGGGGCGCCAAATTCGGTCGCGAAAACGGGGGATTTACCCAGACCGTGACTCAGTCCGAATCGATGGGTCGGCGTTCCAGCGGATGCACCGCCGGACCCGCCAGAACCGATCCGTCGGGACCGAAGCGCGAACCGTGGCAGGGGCAGTCCCAGCTCGCTTCGGCCTGGTTCCAGCGCACCGTACAACCCATGTGGGTGCAGGTGAGGGAGACTGAATGGAGTCCGCCGTCGGGATCCCGGTAGGCCCCCACGGTGGCGCCGTCGACACTGACCATTCCGCCTTCTCCCGGCGCCAGATCCTCGGGACCTGCCGCCCGCAGCCGTGCCACCGTGCCTGAGACCAGCTCCCGGCCCACCTCGAGGTTGTGGCCGACGAGGTTCCTGACCCCGGCGAGGTCGGGGAGCCGGGTGGCATCGAAGGCGGGCAGCCATCGGCTCTCCCTGCCGGCAATCAGGTCCGCCAGGATCGACCCGGCCACGGTCCCGTTGCTGAGCCCCCACTTGTTGAAACCGGTCGCCACGTAAGTACGACGTCGACGCGGCGAGCGGCCCACATATGGCAGCGAGTCGACGGTCGAGAAGTCCTGAGCCGACCATCGATACTCGAACGAGGCCACCTCGAAATTGTCCCGGCTCCACTGTTCCAGTTCCTCCCATCGGGCCGGGTGCGACCGTTCGTCGTCGCCTGTGCGATGGCTTTCGCCCACCACGACGATGCCATCGGTTCCCCAGGGCCGCACCGAACGGGTGGGAGAGTCGAGCGAGATGTACATCCCTTCCGGGGCGGCCCCGTGCAGCCTGGCCGCCACCCCGTAGGCCCGGACGGGAGCGGACTTGGCGAAGAAGCCACCCATATCGACGATGGGCAGCAGGGTGGCGACGACGACATGTCCGGCGGTCAGGGTTCCGGAGGCCGTCCTGACCCGAGCCTCACCGGACCCCTCTTCGACCCGAAACGCGGGTGTGCCCTCATAGATCTTCCCCCCTTCTTCCACCAGGGCTGCCGCCAGGGCATAGCCGTAGTCGACAGGATGGATCAGTAGCTGATCGGTGAAGCGCAGGGCGGGGAATCGGGAGAAAGGCAGATCGTCGCCCACGACGAGGCTGGCCGGAAGACCCAGCTTTGCCGCCGTCCGGCACTCCTCCTCCAGATCCGCTCGTCCCTCCTCTCGCGTTGTATAGACGTAGGCAGGCGCCCGCATCGACGCCTCCGGCGCAAGACGTTGAGTCAGGTCGGCGACCGTCTCGACCGCCCACTGATTGGCGACGGCGTAGAGGCCGGCTCGTCGGGAGCCGTGCCGGGCAACTAGCTCGCGGTAGATCACCCCGTGTTGAGACGTCACCTTGCCGGTAGTCCCCCCGGTGGTTCCGGCACAGAGGTGATCGCGCTCGACCAGCGCCACCCGTGCTCCCTCGGCCTGCAGGAACAGAGCAGTGGTCAGACCGGTGATGCCCCCGCCCACCACGACCACATCGACGCCTTCGTCTGTCGTGAGGGGTGGATAGGCGGTGGTGGGGCCGGTCGCCCTCCAGACCGATTGATAGCGGGTCACAACAGCCAGCTACCCGGACCGGGGCGGTTCAAACTTCGGGCGGACCTCGGTGTAGAGCGATAGATCTCGGTGCGCCAGGTCGCCGGGTCGGGCTGTTCGTCGGGATCGGAGTAGTAGACCTCCCAGGCCGGCCCCTCGGGGCTGTGGCCATTGTCGGCCAGCCAGGTGAGCACGGCCTGATAGGCGGGCATCATGGCGTCGTAAAGGCCGAAGTGGGCCACCACCGCCGCCCGCCCGGCCGGGAGGGAAGAAACCTCCACGTCCCCGCCCGGGGTGCCTTCCCCGTAGACGGGGAATCCGGCCTCGATCTCGAATTCGGATCCGTCATCGAGGGGCCGATACCTCCCGAAGGGGGGTCCGGCGAACGAGAACCCGCCCTCCTGCACTGCCGTGGCCACGGCGGCATAGGTCTCGCCGAGGAAGTCGGAAATCGCATCCCCATGTACCTTGGCGCGCCGTACCAGCGTCTTCTGCTCGGAGAGTTCACGGGCTGTGATCTCGTACATGATCACCTCCTGATCGACCACTCTTTCCGGTATCGCGATTCGGCGCCAGGGCCATTGGTCACCTAATCCCGATCCGTGGACTTCGACACTGTGACTCCCTCTGTTCCAACCGGGATGATCACCGATCACGGGCCCGGCCGCACGCCGGGCTCGATCCTGGGAAGATGCAGCGCATGAGCGCAATTCTCAACGACGCCGTCCGCGCCGCCCTCGCCGCCGGGCGCCTCGCCCACCTCGCCACGGTCAACGCCGATGGCAGCCCTCATCTCAGCGCGGTGTGGATCGGCCTCGAAGGTGACGAGATCGTGATCGGCCACATGAGCGGAGGCCGCAAGGTCCGCAACATCTCGCGCGATTCCCGGGTGGCGCTGACGGTGGAGACCGAGGGTGCCAATCCGATCGGTATGGCCCACTACCTGATCGTGGAAGGAGAGGCGCGACTCGAAGCAGGCGGCGCTCCCCAGCTCCTCCAGGAACTGGCTGAGGTGTACATCGGCCCCGGAGTCCGCTTCCCCCCGATGGATGATCCTCCCCCCGGCCACGTGATCCGGATCACCCCACAGCGGATCCTGGGCACCGGCCCCTGGAGAGACTGACTCGAGCTCAGACCATTTCGACGCCGGGAGGGGTCTCACCGGTGACCTTCTGCCACGCCGCCGCCGCTCCCCGCCGGGCCAGCACTCTCGCCATCGCCGCCGTGATTCCCGCCACCAGGGCCCAGCCCACGGCATCGGTCCAACTGATCGACCGGTCGGCCGGGTTGACCGGTCCTTCCGCATCCGAAACCCGCGACCACAGCGCCGTGGCCGCCTTGCGTCCGGCCCAGGCGGTTCCGGCGGCGGCTACCGCCGCCAGCACGTTCCAGAGCATCTCTTGGTTCCTCGTTATCTCGTCTCCATTTGTCGCTTCTGGCGAGCGTGGACTCCTCCGTCACCTACCCCGACCGCCCGGATGTCACGCACGGAATCAATGCCGCCAGATTCGCAGAAATCGGCGCGACCAATGCTCCCCGGCTGCATCTAATCAAATGTACGGACATATGCTGCCGTGCGCGGTCGGATCGAGAGGAACCCCCAATTGCTGAAGAATCTGTTCAAGAGTGCGGCGGTCGACGTCAGGACTGCCCACGAGCTGGTCGATAGCGGCACCGCCGTGCTGGTGGATGTCCGTACCAAGCCGGAGTGGCGCGAAGGCCACGCTCCCCGGGCCCTGCACATCTCGTTGGCGTCCCTCGAACGCCAGTTGCGACGCATCCCCGAAGACAAGACCGTCCTGGCGATCTGCCGGTCGGGCAACCGCTCCGCTCGCGCCGTCGCCATGCTGCGACGGGCCGGCTACGAGGCGCTCAACGTCAAGGGCGGCATGGGCGCTTGGGCACGTTCCGGACTCCCGGTGACCCGGCGATGAAACGCCTGTCCGTTCTCGCGGTCGGACTCGCCCTGGTGCTGGCTGCCTGCGGCGGCGACACCGCCGCCGTCACCCGGGTAGAGCCGGTGGAGGCCGCCGACCTGATCGAGTCGACCCAGGATCTCGTGGTCCTCGATGTCCGCACCCCCGAGGAGGTGGCTGCCGGCGTCATCCCCGGGGCCATCAACATCGACCTCTCCTCCCCCGACTTCTCAGACAGGGTGGCGGAACTCGATCCCGACCTGCCCTATCTGGTCTATTGCCGCTCGGCCAATCGCAGCGCCCAGGCGGTGGCGGTGATGGCCGATCTCGGCTTCACCCAGCTCTACGAAATGGCCGGCGGCATCGTCTCCTGGGCCAACGCCGGCGGCCCCCTGGTGAGCGGCTAAGGCTCGGGGACTGTGAGTGGTTGAGTACTGAGTGGTGGGTATTGAGTGGTGATTACTGAGTGGTTGACCCATCCCCCACCACCCAGGACTCACAACGACCCACGACCCCCGACCTCCGACCTCCCACTTAGATCTTCGGGGGGCGGTAGCCGGAGCGGTCGATCACGAATTCGCGCGACTCGTCGGCGAGGCGGTTGACGGCGCTCCAATCGACGTGGAGCAGCTTTCCTCCTCGCTTCATCACCCGGCCGGCGATTATGACCGTGTCGACGTTGCCGGTGTCCATCCCCGTCACCACAGCGGTGACGGGATCATTGAGCGGGGTGACGTTCATCCGATCGGTGCGCAACAGGATCAGATCGGCCTGCTTGCCGGGGGTGAGGGTTCCCACCCTGTCGTCCAGGCCGTTGGCCCTGGCCCCCTCGACGGTGGCCCACCCGAGGACGTCCCGGGGTGAAGCCGGGGACTTGCCCTGCACCCCGGCCATCGATCGTTGCAGGCCCAGCACCGACCGCATCTGGTTGAACATGTCGGAGGGGACATTGGTCTCGACGTCGACGCTCAGGCTGGGAGGCAGGCCGCGGTCGAGGAATTTCTGGACCGGCGGCATCCCGTGGCCCATCATCATCTCGACCGGGCAGGCGATCGACACGGTTCCCCCGGTGTCAACGATCATCTGGATCTCGGTGTCGTTGAGCGTCGTGCAGTGGATGTAGGTGGTGTCGGGACCCAACAACCCCGCCTCCCCCATCTCCTGCACCTTGCCGTCCTTGCCGTAGGAACCGACCCCCACGTGGGTGGTGATGCGCGCCCCTGCCTCCCGGGCCAGCTTCCAGTGGTCCCGGGCTATCTCGAAGTCGACGAACTCGGGGCCGGGGGCCGCCAGGGCCAGCGTGAGCATCTGGTCCCGGGTCGAGAAGTGCTCGGTGGCGGCACGCACGAACCAGCTCGGCTGCCGCTCCTCCCACTTGCCCCACCACGGGAACCCGTAAGCGAACACCGCCCGCATGCCCGAGTCCCGCAGCGCCTGCACCACGGCATCGGTGTGGGCGGGCGAGCCCTGGATGTGCGACCAGTCGAGCAGGGTGGTGATCCCGGCATCGACCGCACCCAGGGCCGAGACCAGGTCCCCGACGTAGGCGTCCTCGGGCCGAAAGGCGGGGGCGAGCTTGTGGAGGACGAAGGTGATGTAGCTGGTCCGGCCCTCGAGGGGGACGTCGGTGCCGATGTTGCGCAACAGCCCCTCCCAGATGTGGCGGTGGGTGTCGATGAACCCGGGCATGACGATCATCCCGGTGGCGTCGATCACCTCGGCCCCGTCGGCGGCGAGATTGGGGCGCACCTCCACGATCCGGTCGTCCTCGATCAAGACGTCGGCCGAGGCGAAATCACCCGCCGCCGGATCGAGGGTCAGCACCGTTCCCCCCTTGATGAGGAGCCGGCCGGTGGGGGTGACGCTGAAGTCGGTTCCCTCGGCGTAGAGGGCCGGAAGTTCCGTCTGTGCCGTCACCCGGCTGCCGAGCACGATCCGACGGGCCCGACGGAAGTTGCGCTTGACGAGTTCTTTGAGGTCGCCGGCCTGGAAGAGGATGACCCCCAACAGGACCAGGACGCCGATGATCATCGACCCGTCTGTGGGGGTTAATCCCAGGAAGGGAAGGACGGTGAGAATCAAGGCGAGCAGCACCGCCGCCACCGTGCTGCCGACGAAGGTGGCGCGACCTCCCGCCAGCGAGGCCCCGCCCAGAACCGCGGCGGTGATGCTGTTGAGGGCGAAGGGTGATCCGATCGAGGCATTGCCGACCGAGGTGCGGGCCATCACCAGGAACGACGCCACCGCGGCGAGGAGGCCGGCGAGGAGCAGGGCCCGCACCCGCACCCAGTTGGTCCGGATTCCACCCCGCTTGGCGGCCTGTTCGTCGTAACCTACCGCCCGTACGGCCAGCCCGGAGCCGGAGGCATGCAGCCACAGGTCGAGCAGGGCCGCCCCCGCGACCACGACCAGGAAGGCGATCGGGATGGGGCCTACGCTCGCCCGGAGGAACGAGACCAGTTCGGCGCTGATCTGGCCCTGGGCGGTGGGGCGCAGCGTGAGGGAGAGCCCATCCAGGATGCTGAGCGTGGCCAGGGTGGCGACGATCGAGGGGATCTTCACCCCCCGGATCAATCCGGCATTGACCAGACCCAGCGCCAGGCCGCAGCCGAGGATGGCCACGACGCCGATGAGGATCTCTGTGGGTCCGGCATCGGCCCGGATCAGGAAAGACGCCACCACCACCCCGAAGCTGATCATGGCTCCGACCGAGAGGTCGAGATAACCGACGAGGATGGCATGGGTCTGGCCGATGGCGGCGACTGCCAGCGGCATCGCCAGCATCAGGATGTTGAAGATGTTCGCCTCGTTGAGGAACCCCTCAAAGCGCGAAGTCGTGTAGAAGAGCAGAGCCGCGATCAGAAGAATCTGGAGAGCGACCGGCATCCAGAGCCGGAACCTGACGACCTTGCGCCACTTGTTCTTGTCGCGGGCGTTGCGCAACACCTTGCGGACCAACTGGCGCGCGCTGTCGACCCGGGTGGTGGTGATCGGTTCGATCACTGCCCAGCTTCTCCCGCGACCGCCTGACTGGGCGACTTGGGCATGGCCGCTCCCAGGGGCGAGCGAGCGGCCTTCGACATCCCGGGCCCACGCACGATCGCCTCGACGATGCGCACCTCGTCCAGCTCATCGCCCGGGATCTCCTCCACGATGGTGCCCCGCGACATGACGAGGACGCGGTCACACAGACCGGACAGCTCGATCGGGTCGCTCGACTTGACCAGCAGGCCCGCACCGGAATCGCTGCGGGTGCGCAGCGCCTCGTAGATGTCGAAGCGGGAGCCCACATCCACGCCCTGGGTGGGCTCGTAGGCCAGGATCACCGCCGGTTCCTTGAGGAAGGAGCGGGCTACGGAGACCTTCTGCTGGTTGCCCCCCGAGAGGAAGTTCACCGGCTGGTCGATGGAGGGCGTTCGGATCTCGAGCTGGTCGACCAGTTCGAGCACGGCCCGGCGCTCCGCCCGCCGCCGCAGGAAGCCGAAGCGGGTGAACTTGCCCAGCGACTGGATGGTGGTGTTCACCCGCACACCGAGAACCCCCATCAGAGCCTCGCGTTTGCGGTCGCCGGGCAGCATCATCATCCCCGCTCCCACCGGTTCGTGGGTAGAGACGAGGCTCAGCTCCTGACCATCGCAGACGACCTTGCCCGCCCGGGGCGGGGTGCGGCCGGCCAGGCAGTCGAAGAGCTGGGACTGGCCGTTGCCCTCGGCGCCGGCGACGCCGACGATCTCGCCGCTTTCGAGCGTGAAGCTGACCGGCCCGAACGACTGACCCTGAAGGCCATCGACCACCAGGACCGGGCGCCGTTCCTCGAACGTCGGCGCCGGAGGTGGGAAGGCGGCCGCAAACGGCCGCCCGACGATGTGCTCCACCAGTTCCGCCTCCGAGGTGGTGGCGGCATCGAAGGTGCCCTGGCCACGTCCGTCACGCAGGACCGTGATCCGGTCGGCCACTTCGAGCACCTCGGGCAGACGGTGACTGACGTACACCACCCCCACCCCCTGACGCTTGCAGGCGAGGATCGTCCGGTGGAGTGCCTCCACCTCGTCCGGTCCCAGGGCGGTGGTCGGTTCGTCCAGCAACAGCACCTTGGGCTCGGTGACGAGGGCTTTGGCCACCTCGAACAACTGCCGCTCCGCCATGGTGAGATAGCCCGCCGGCACATCGGGAAACAACTCGATGTCGAGGTCGAACCCGCCCAGCAGGCGCCGGGCCCACTTCTTGCGTTGCCAGTAGGGGGGCCGCTTGTCAGGCGGCGCCGCCATGTAGAAGTTGTTCTTGACCGGTTCGGGCCCGACTGAGGAGCCGTCCTGGTACGCCATCGCCAGGCCCAACTTGCGGGCCAGGGCGGGAGAGTCCCGCCGCAACGGCTTGTCCCCGATCAGGACCGATCCGGTATCCGGCTCCACGAAGCCGGAAGCGATTCCGAGAAGAGTCGACTTGCCCGAGCCGTTCTCGCCGACCAGGGCGTGGATCTCGCCCGCGCGGCATTCGAAGCTGACGTCGGTCAGCGCCCGCACGGCCCCGAACTGACGGGACACGCCCGTCAGTTCGAGGAC